>JAYGED010000232.1:0-24486 GCA_046582565.1 Alphaproteobacteria bacterium | reverse complement strand
CGGGGGTAAAGCGGACATCGTGGTTTTGTTCGAG
Organism: Alphaproteobacteria bacterium; assembly: GCA_046582565.1. Taxonomy (GTDB): domain Bacteria; phylum Pseudomonadota; class Alphaproteobacteria; order JAAXGF01; family JAAXGF01; genus JAYGED01. The sequence goes on along the minus strand of JAYGED010000232.1, from coordinate 24,452 downwards.
TGATTGATGATTTGCCCGTATCACTCGTACTATAATCTGATCATTCGCGAAACGAACGGGAGACAGAGAAATGAGTGCCTACATGATTGCGCAAATTCAAATAGATGATCCGGACGAATACCAAAAATACCTCGCAGGGTTTCTTCCAATTTTCGAGAGGTATGACGGAAAACTCCTCGTCACAACGAAATCCGAGACCGAGGTAATCGAGGGAGAGTGGTCTTTTCCTCTTACGGTGATCATGAAGTTCCCGAGCATGGATCACGCCCATCGCTGGCACGATGATCCGGACTACCAAGCGCTTGCCCAACATCGCTGGCGTTCATCCCAAGCCAACCTGGTTCTGGTCGAAGGTCTCGACTAGCCGGCCTAGGGGCTGTACCGATACGCCAGGATTTCTTGCCGGGGAACATGGCGGAACGGTCAATGATGGGAGCTTTATAAAATCTTACCAATGTCCGCTTTGGGTCACAAGCAGACATTCCGCGACTACCCTCAGAATGTCCGCTTTCGGGGGTAAAACAGACAAATTTCACTCAGTGCCGGAATGCCCGCTAATAGCGAGAAGCGGAAGTCCCGTTGGTTTATCTAATTGCATAGATGCGCCAACGATGGCTCACTAGAATCTTGATAATAACAACCTATCTGCAAGGAAAGGGAAAACCAAAATGACTACCTATATTATCCAAGGTCGTTATCCACGCGAAGCAATTGAGGGAATGATCAACAAGCCCGAGGACCGGGCGGTTGCCGTAGCGGCACTGGCGAAATCCGTTGGCGGCAAACTTCTGGACTACTATGTCACTTTCGGTGAGAGCGATTTTCTGGTGATTATCGAAAGTGGCAGAGGCAAGAGTGAGACCGACATCATGGCGGCGCTTTTTGCCGCTGCTGCTGCAGGTGGGGTTGCTGATCTGAAGACGACGGTTGCAGTCCGGTCGAAGGATGCGATGAAGGCCATGCGTGGCGCGAAGAAAATCCTCAAATCGTTCCAATCCGCGGGCCAAGCAGGCTAGAGCATCATCCGATCAAGTTGAGACGCTTTCAGCGACTCAACTGACGAATTAAGATGCTCTATCTTATTAAAAACTAGAGCAATTTTACCCGATTAAATTGAACCCTACCGGTACGATTTGATCGGATATTGCATTAGCGGCGCCGCTCGCTTTCCCCTCGGCTGGTCTGAGTGGGATTTCAACCGCATGTCCGCTCTCAGGGGCATAGCGGGCGAGACCATCCCGGCCGTCACCGCGGTGGATGGAGGATCACCGGCTCGCGGGTAAAGGTCCGGCGGCCCCGCTTGAAGGCACAGACGGGCGGCACGAGTTCGGCGACCGCCGTCACCGGGTCGCTGCAGTCGTGGACCACCAGATCGGCATCGTTGCCCACGGCGACGCCGTAGCCATCCAGGCGCATGAGCCGGGCCGAACGCTCCGTCACCATGTTGAAGCATTCCATTATGTCGGTGCGCTTGCCGACCTGGCAGATGTTGGCGTGAAGATTGGCCATGCGGATCAGCGAACAGTCGCCAAAGGGCGTGAACGGGTTGAGGACATTGTTGGTGGACAGCGAGCAGTTGACCCCTTGTTCGAGCATCCGGTGGGCCGGAACGACGCCGCGAATGACGTTGTGATCCAGGTGCCGGCCCATCAGGAACAGATCGGTGGACGGCAGCACCGTGACCGCGACGCCGGCATCGGCAACCCGCCTGGATATCTCGTCGAAGCTGTCTCTGGGCATGGTCGACAGCTTAGTCACATGGCCGACCGCAACGCGCCCGCCGTACTTATACTTGTCCGTCAGCTCGCAAACGTAGCCGATATCCATCTCGTCGTGGGTCGGGCCGAAGTCGAGATGCATATCGATGTCGACGTCGAACTCGCGGGCCATCTCGAACACCCGGTCGATCTGTCCTTTCGGGTCGCTGTCGGTGTAGGGCGCGGCCCCGACCACTTTGCAGCCCCGCTTCAGGGCCTCCACCATCAATTCGTCGGTTCCGGGGTTGTTGAGCAGCCCTTCTTGCGGAAAGACGCAGATTTCGATGTCGATGGCCCATTTGTACTCGTCGATCAGGGGCATCACCCCTTCCAGGCTGCGAAGCCCTACCACCGGGTCGACTTCGAGATGGGTGCGCATGTGCGTGGTGCCGTGGCGCAGACATTTTTCCAGCGTGCGCACGGCGCGCTCGTGGCAGTCCCTGGCGGTGAACGCCTGCTTCACCTTGGCGACCTGATCGATGGCCCCGACGATACTGCCATCCTCGGATTGGCAGCGGTCGAGAATGCAGGACTTGTCCAGATGGATGTGAGTCTCGATGAAACCGGGGCCGACCAGTCGGCCGTCCACATCCAACGCCTCACCCTCGGCTGCCAGGTCCACCTCGATGGCGACGATCTTGCCGTCGTCGATGCCGATATCCACGGGATCTCCGCCGGTGATCCGAGCGTTTCGCAAGATGAGATCCATGGTTCACTCCAATTTTCCCGTCCCAGTCACTGCCTTGGGTCTCGTCATGCGCGTCTCACAGGAACAACGACAATACACCGGTGTAGCCGTAGACGCGGTTATGCGAAATCTCGCCATTGCAAAAGAAGCCGACCAGAGGCACGTCGCCGAGCTCGTCTTGGATCGCCGCGAGCTCGGCCGACTGAGTTCCGAACATATTCGGCCCGCGGCCCAGACAGGTGAAGTAGACCGCGCCCTTGGCCGGAGTCGTTGCGCGCCGCTTAAGATCGCCGAGCATGCGCGCCAGGTCGTCACGCGCCGTCTTGCCGTCGCGCCGACAGAACATCACCCTTTGACCGTCCTCGAGTGGCGCGCCGATGGCCACCAGCCCACGCTCCTCGTCGAGGCCGACCAGGTTGCGTACCACGTAATCGGCACGGTCCGAGCCAGTGACGGGGAAGGCGGCGAAGATGTAGCCGCCGATGCGATTCAAATCCTGCGCCAGCACCTCGCCGATGTCGTCCTTGAGCACGTCGAGCGCCGCGCGGCCATCAATCTCGACGGCGATGTTCGCTTGGCATTGTGTGACCTCGTGGATCGGCCCGATCGGAGAGCAGCCCTGGGTCAGTGCTGTCGCCACCGGGGCCTCGGCCGAGAACATCACGCCCGACAGCGCGCTCTCGGTTAGCGAGCCGGCGACATGTGCATACGTGCCGCGCGACGAGGCCAACCCGCCGACCAGAAAACAGCCTGACGCCTCGGCAAGTTCAGGCACGCGCCGCATCATATCGGGATCGCGCGGGTCGGCGTGGACCACGGCGAAGTGTCCCCCGCCGCGTGCCGCCCACGGGTCGAGTCCGGCGAGGAGGCTCTTGCGGTGGCCGTCGTAGCCATTAAAGACGCTGAACGAATCTTCGGGGAAGCAGCCTACCATTGCCGCCACCGCGGGCTCGTCGAAATACTCGCGTCCCGTCGCGCAGATACCGATGCCGGTCGTGCCGACCCAGTCGACGACTCCGGTTTCCTGGACCAGCAGCGCGGTAATTTTGCCGAGATCGTCAGCAAGCTCATCGGTGACGTAGACGAAGCCGAGGTTGGCGCCTGCAGGCGGGTCGAGCTGGGCGACACAAGCCTGGGTCGCTGCATGCCAGTCGTCGCCGCTGGCGTGGCCTAAGCCGAAACGTGTCGCATCATTGCTCATCGTCCGGCGCTACCAATACCACATGGTGGCGGTGTAAATGTCACCGAGCGGCTGCTCGCTCACATCGCAAAGCGCGTTCCCGACGAAGCGCCTTTGCATTGGACGGTGGATTTAGAGGAGCCGCAGTTCGGCACATTGCGATGCAGCCGGGCCACCAACGCCGATGCCCAACCGCCAACTGGAAGCGGCCTGAATACAGGTAGCAATTCAACAATGGCGCGCCAGCCCTCGATTTGCTGATCTTTAGTGATTTTCCGGCACATGCAATGAGGATAGGCCCTCACAACAGAGGCGGCAAGCTGCGCGGCAGACGATTTGCGCAAATCGGGTCTGCCAGAATGAATTCCGAATGCCCGCTTTCGGGGGTGGAGCTGAAGTAACTTACGAAGTGCCGCAATAACCGCTAATAGCCAAGAGGAGACAATCGAGCGCGTTGCGCCTCTCGAAACTTTCAGTGGCGCATGAGTGTTGCGATGTGGCTGGCGCCGGCTTGGGCCACAGCGTCGGGATCGTAGCCGCCCTCCAGCGCCGATACCAATTTGCCGCCGCAGTGTTTCTCGGCGACCGCCATCAAACGCTCCGTCATCCAGGCGAAATTATTGTGCTTCAGCCGCTGATTGCCGAGTGGGTCGCGCACATGGGCGTCGAAGCCGGCGGAGATGAAAAGCAGCTTCGGCGCGAAATCCATGACGCGGGGAATGATCTTGTCCTCGAAGGCCCGGCGGAAGTCCTCAGCCGGGATGTTGCGCGCCACGGGAACGTTGACGATGTTGCCGGCCCCGATATCACAGCTGGCGCCGGAATTCGGAAAGATCATGGCCTGGTGGATCGAGGCGACCATGGTGTTGGGATCATGCCGAAAGATCACTTCTGTTCCATTGCCGTGGTGAACATCAAAATCGACCACCGCGATGCGCTCCAGGCCATGCACCTGGCGCGCCTACTCGACGCCCACGGCGATGTTATTGAAGATGCAAAACCCCATTGTAGTGGATGTGGCGGCGTGATGTCCTGGCGGGCGCACGGCACAGAATGCATTCAGCGCCTCGCCGCCGAGGACCGCGTCCACGGCGGCGCAGACCGCGCCCGCCGCCCGCGTCGCTGCGCCAAGCGAACCCGGCGACATCACCGTATCGGGCGCGACATTAGCTTGGCCTGCCTTTGGCGCCGTTGCGAAGACCTTGGAAATGTAGGGTACGTCGTGGGCGCGGGTGAGTTGAGCGCGCTCGGCGCAAGGGGCGGCGCGCCGTTCGAGCGCATCGAAATCTGGCTCTTTCAGCCGCGCCAGCAGCGCCTGCAAGCGCTCGGCGGATTCCGGATGACCGCCGCCCGTTTCATGATTGAGACAGGCGGAATGAGTGTAGAGAATCGTTTTCATATCTCACTGCCCCCTGAAGCCTATCTATGTTTCGGTTTCTCTCCGCGTGGCAGGCACCAGGGGCGTACCCGCTTGTCCCCTATGCGGCAGAGTGCGCATTGACGTTTCATCTGCGTTAATTGCAATTGTATTTGCTTGTTGCAATCCTTCCGAAATGCATACGGCGAAATTTCCGCTATTTTTGGACCATTCTGAGCTATGTTTATCGCCTCCCGTCAAGCGTACCGTCCTGGTCCGCTACGAAAAAACACTGATGAAAGGTTCACGTCCCACTATCCACATGAAATATTCAATAGAGATGAAGGTCGTTGCATGGCGAAATACTTTCGGGTACGCAAAGCAGTATGAAGGTAGGCATCTGATAGGCGGGAGCTTGTTCACATCGCCCGCGAAAGTGAAAATTTTTCGTAATGTGCGAATGTCCGCCAATCTCCAGAAGCGGCCATTAGAGCGAAAGTTAAAAATCCGCCTCCTTCCAAAGCCACCTGCACGGAAAACCGCGCAGGATGGGTGGAAAATTATTCCGTGCAGCCCTATTTCAGGCATAGCGCAACTCAATGCGGCAGCGGAGCAATGGAATGGCGCGAATTTTAATCATCGACGATGAAGCCTTGATAAGGCTGGACATCCGGCAAATGGTCGAACAGGCCGGCCATGAAGCGGTGGAAGCAGAGAGCGGCGAGCATGGCGTCGCGCTGCAAAGTGAAAGCCCGGCGGAGCGGACCTCATTCTCTTTGCGTCGCAATGTCCACTGCATCATAAGCAAACGTAGAGACGTCGCCGTTAGACACCCTTCTCAAGCTCCCATAGACTGCATCCAATCACCAACATGTACCGGGGAGGCAGCGATGGACGAAGGCCGAATTTCCCAGGGCGGCTGCATGTGCGGTGATGTGCGATATGAGGCAGTCGAGGAGCCACGCGCTATAGGGCACTGTCACTGTCATAGCTGTCGTCGGCACTTCGAGGAAATCACCGACGTTGATCGCTGGGTACAAGACCGTCTCGAAGTTTTTTTAAATGATCAAGAGCCACATGAACAACACCTTAGTGACGGCCGGTGGTTGTTGTGCCGTGAGAGCCACACAAGTGATGGTGGAATTGTCGGCATTCGAACCGACATCACTGAGCGCAAGCGGACTGAGCAGGAACTTCGCGAGAGCGAGGAACTGTTTTCTCTGACATTTCACGCCAGCCCCGTTCTCGCTGCGATCTCGCGGCCCAAGGACGGAGCCCATTTCAACGTGAATAAGGCTTGGATTGAAACCACGGGTTACAGTTACGAGGAGGCGATTGCCCATGCCCCGAGGCGGAGAGCTGACACCTCCGTAAAGAACGACCCTTTGATCTGCTGTTCACCGACGTTGTCTTGCCGGGCGGCATGAACGGTTTCGAGATCGCTGAAGAAGCCAAACGGATACATCCAAATATCAAAGTTATCTACACATCGGGTTATGCCGAAGATGTTGCCTTCCCCCAAGAGTTGCAGGATATGGGCATAACCCTACTCAAGAAGCCCTATCGTCGAGCAGAGTTGCTGGGAAGAGTCCGCACAATGCTCGACAGTTGAGACAATTGAACGAGGGGTATGCCCCCTCCTCCTGAATTGATGGGTTATCCGGGGAATGTCGGTTACAGTCTTGCGGCCAATTCCATCATCCATAACGGAGCCATCTCTTGTATTTCGACCGGCGTCTTTGGGGATTCACGAAAAATGTTCGGGGCCGGATATTCTGGGCGGTATTCGTCGGATTGATTTCCGCGGTGGTCGGCGTGGCGCGGCTCGCGTTGCTGGGCTGGCTCTTAGCCAAGATATTCGCAGGCGAACCGGCGGATGCCTTGATCGGACCGTTCATCCTTGTCGCGGCGATTATGGGGCTGCGCGGAGTCGTGGAATACGGGCGCAATATGGTTGCCCACAAGACCGCCGCCATCGTGCAGATACAATTGCGCGAACAGATGTATGCCAAGGTCATCGAACTGGGGCCGGCGCATTTCGGGCTTCAGCGCACGGGCGATGTCATTCTGTCCCTGGTCGACGGCGTGGAGCAGCTCGAGGTCTATTTCGGGCAGTATCTGCCGCAATTGTTCGTCGCCGTTCTGACGCCCATCGGCATCTTCTGCTTCGTCGCGTTTCTCGACCTGCCCGTCGCCGCCGTGCTGACGGCGTTCGCGCTGCTCACCTTCGTCGCACCGGCGCTGTTTCATAAGTGGGACAGCGCAAACAGTCTGGCGCGGGCACAGGCGTATAAGGCCTTCGCATCGGAGTTCCTGGACTCCGTTCAGGGCTTGAGCACGTTGAAATCCTTCGGCCAGAGCGCCGCGCGCACGAAGCTTTTGGAGGAAAAGGCAGAGGCGCTTTTCAGCAGCACCTTATGGGTGTTGGCCACCAACTCGCTGTCGCGCGGTATAACCGATACAGGCATTGCAGTCGGTGCGGCGGCCACTCTGGCGCTGGGCGCGTATCGCGTGATCGACGGGGCGATGAGTCTGCAGGCGTTGCTGATCGTCCTGATGATGGGAATCGAGGTCTATCGTCCGCTCCGCGAAATGCGTGCATTGATGCATGACGGCATGGTGGCCCAGGCGGCGGCGTTCTCCGTCTTTGATCTGCTCGACGCCAAGCCCGGCGTAACCGATACAGCACTCAGGGCGCCGGTTGGAGATATGGCGCCGACCGTCGAGTTCGACCATGTGACGTTCTCCTACCCGGGCGGCCGCCACGCCGCTCACCAGGGCCTGACCTTCAAGGTCGAGGTCGGTGAGAAGATCGGCGTGGTCGGCTCAAGCGGCGCCGGCAAATCAACTATCGTTAAGCTGCTGTCGCGCACCTACGACCCCACCGCGGGCGTCATTCGGCTTGGCGGCCATGATTTACGCGACCTGAGATTTGACGAAATTCGCAGTCACCTCGCCATCGTCAGCCAGGATACATACCTGTTTCACGGCACGGTGGAGGAGAATATCCGGTTCGGCAAGCCGGATGCCAGCCGCGAGGCGCTGGAAGCGGCGGCGCAGGCGGCGAACGCACATCTCTTCATCAAGCAACTGCCGCAAGGCTACGACACGGTAATCGGCGAGCGGGGTTTGAAGCTATCGGGCGGCCAGCGGCAGCGCCTCGCCATCGCCCGCGCCTTGCTGCGCGATGCGCCCATTCTGGTGCTGGACGAAGCCTTGTCATCGGTCGATGCAGAAAACGAATCCGTCATCCAGGAAGCGCTTAACCGGTTGATGAAAGGGCGGACCACGCTGATATTCGCCCATCGCCTGTCCAGTGTCATCGGCGCCGACCGAATCCTCGCGTTGGATGGCGGCCGCGTTGTTGAAAGCGGAACCCATGCCGAACTCATGGCCGCGGGCGGGGTTTATTTCAGCTTGATGGAGAGCCAGGTAACAGAGACCGACACCACCGAGCCGCTGTTGCTGGACGATCCGCCGGCACAGGCACAAGCGGACAGCGCCGAAGCGGAACAGTTCGAGACGGCGGCGGAACCGAGCGACGCCATTCTTCGTGCCGAGGGACTTGGTTGGGGCGGGGCGATCAAATCGTTGTTCCGGCATATCCTGCCCTACAAGGGTGAATTGACCCTGACCTTCCTGTTCGGTGTGGCGCGGGTGGTCTCCCTGATCGGTGTCGGCGCCGTCAGCGCCTTGATCGTCGCGGCCGTGAAACGCGGCGAACCATTCGACAGCCTGTTGATCACATTGGCGGTGATGGCCCCTTTGGCGGGAATTCTTCATTGGTTCGAATCCTGGGTTGCCCATCACATGGCGTTCCAGTTGCTGGCAAAAATGCGTGTCTCACTGTTCAAGAAACTCGACAGATTGGCGCCGGCCTATCTGGTGCGGCGGCGTACCGGCGATCTGGTTTCCATGGCAACGCAGGACGTGGAGACGATCGAGTTTTTCTTCGCCCATACGGTGGCGCCGGCCTTCGTCGCCCTGTTGGTGCCGGCGGTGGTTCTGGTCACCCTGGCTGCCTTCGGCTGGCAGATGGCGGCCGCATTGCTGCCGTTCCTGGCGGTTGTCGTCCTCAGCCCGTTTTTCATGCGCGGCCGGATCGATGGCTTGGGATCGCGGGCCCGCGAGGCGCTGGGTGATCTGAACGCGCACAGCGTCGACACAATTCAGGGATTGGGTGAAATCGCGGCGTTTCAGCAGGAACACGAACGGGGCCGCCAGTTCATCGAGCGCGTCAAGACCCATCACAATCTACGACTGCCTTTTTTCAGCGATCTGACAATCCAAACCGCGATCCTCGAAGCCGCGACCGGGTTGGGCGGGCTGGTCGTCATCGTCACCGGCGTCGGGCTTATCGCCGATGGATCGATCGAGCGGACGATCCTGCCCTTGATGAGTGTTCTGGCGATGTCGGCGTTTCTGCCGGTCTCTGAAATCGCCAATATCGGCCGGCAGTTGGCGGATACTCTGGGATCCACCCGCCGCCTTCATGCGGTCGAGCAGGAAGTTGTAACGGTCACCGACGGGGCGGGGGTGGACGATGCGGCGGCTCGCCACGACGGCGGTGTGTCGCTAAGCCTGGACCGGGTCTCCTTTAGCTATGCCGGCACCAACCGCCCGGCCCTGGCGGATATCTCCCTCGAATTGCCGGCGGGCAGCACGGTCGCCCTGGTCGGTCCCTCGGGCGCCGGCAAGACGACGACGGCGAATCTGCTCATGCGGTTCTGGGATCCGGACCAGGGGGTAATCCGCATGAACGGGCGGGATTTGCGGGACTATAAACTTGACGACCTGCGCGAACGCATCGCTCTTGTCGCGCAGGACACCTATTTGTTTAACGACAGCCTGCGCGCCAATATCCTGATCGCCAGACCAAACGCCAGCGACAGTGATCTCACAGAGGCGCTGGAGCGGGCTTCGCTTACGGCGTTTATCGCCGGGCTGCCCGACGGATGGGACACCCCGGTCGGCGAGCGCGGTATGAGCCTGTCCGGCGGACAGCGCCAACGGGTGGCAATTGCCCGTGCTTTTCTGAAGGATGCGACGGTCTTGATCCTGGATGAAGCGACCTCCCATCTCGACGCCATCAATGAGCAGGCGGTACGCGTCGCGCTGCGGGACTTGATGAGCACACGGACGACAATCGTTATTGCTCACCGCCTCTCAACAATCCGCAACGCTGATTTTATCGTTGTGATGGCGGAGGGGCGGATTGCCGAAATCGGAAACCACGATACGCTGCTCGCCAAGCGCGGCCTCTATGCACAGCTCGTGTCGCGCCAGCTTGCCGGGAACCGGGAGGCAGCAGAATAGTCCCTGCCTGCAGGGAATGAGACGTCGGCTTTCGAGTGTGGAGCCGATGTCGCAAGGCGACCCTCCGAATTTCCGTATTCAGGCTGAACATTGATCGGTGATAATGGCAAGCTGCTCACGAAGGCGCGGCATGGCGAAGTCAATGAAGGCTCTTACTTTTTGCGGAACCAGCTCGTCTTGAGGGTAGATGAAACTCACCGGCAGCGGATCGATCTCATAGTCGCTCAAAAGAATCTCCAAGCGACCGTCGGCGATATGGTGTGCCGCCTGATAGGAATACATCATTGCCACACCGGCATCCTGCACGGCCGCGATTACGACCCCCTCTACCGAGTTCAGCACCAGCTTAGCCTGGATCGGGACCCGTAGTGTCTTCTCCGTCGCCGACTTGAACACCCACTCTTTTGGGGCGTCAGACCTGGCAAATGTAATGCATTGATGCCCCGCGAGCTCGCTCGGTGAGAGGGGACGAGGAAATTGGGAGAGGTAATGTGGGCTCGCACAAACGATCTCGCGTAGCCGGCGTGACCGTGGTCAGCTACTTGGTCGGGCGATTTATCGCCAGCCCACGGGTTCCGCCCATGGGGCTCGCCGTGGTGATCGGCGGGATCGCAGTCTTTGCGTTTGGGGAAACGACGACGGAAGTAGTGTCGTGGTCGCTTCCGGAACTCACGGTTCCCGGTTTCAGTTTCACGCTTTCTTCTTTTCTCGCGGTCAGCTTGCCGATGATCGTACTGGCCATGGGGCTCGGGAACGTTCAGGGACTGGGGTTTTTTTGTCTCAGGAATACCGCGTGCCGATAACAGCCGTCACCATAGCCACCGGGCTCAACTCCATCGTAAACGCCCTGTTTGGCGGCCATCCGGCGACCGTGGCGCGCACCGGGGCCGCGATCCTTGCCGCGCCCGATGCCGGTCCCAAGGAGAGGCGCTATTGGGCCAACGTGATCGCCGCGACCTTGACCATCTCCCTTGCTTTGGGCGCGGGCACATTGACGTCATTGCTGGCCGTTCTGCCCAGAACCTTCGTCGTCACTCTGGCCGGTCTTGCCATCCTTTCATCCCTGCAAAGCGCCTTCGAAACGGCGTTCGGCGGGAAACTCCGATTCGGAGCGCTGGCCGCCCTTGCCGTTGCAGCGACGCCCTTCTCGGTCTTCGAAATCACATCCGCATTTTGGGCAATTTTGGCCGGAATTGGGGCGTCGTTTATGGCTGAACGCAAAGATCTCTTTTCGTATTGGAGCGGTCAGAAGAAAACCCCGGACTGACCACCGACATGGCCGGCTATCGGATCGGACAAAAGAGCTTCAATACTGTTAACATCATGCGGGCGCTGACGTTGCCGAAGGCAGTGGAGCGGCAGTCCCTAACCAGACTGCGGGAGAAGCTGGACAAGATCGAACCAAATCAAGTATGGCAACCATAAGGGGCGGGTTTTTCATGTCACGATGATCGCGGTTCAGTACCTACCTGGCGGCCGTCATCGGCGCCGTCTTCATGGCGTCGGGCAGCGGCCTTGCGGAAGACGTTCATTGGGGCTATGCTGGCAAGGAGGGATCGGCCTATTGGGGAGATCTTTCCGGGAAATTTTCGGCATGCGCCGAAGGGCGCAAGCAATCCCCCATCAATTTCTCGGGCACGGCTTCCGGCGGCGGCGTTGCGGTGTTCGATTACGGCGCCATTCCGCTTGATGTCTTCAACAACGGCCATACGGTAGAGGTGAAAGTGGAGCCCGGCAATTCGGCGGTCCTCGCCGGCAAGACCTACGAGCTGCTCCAATTCCACTTCCACAGTCCCAGCGAACATACGGTCGGCGGCAGCAGCGCCGCCATGGAGGTTCATTTCGTTCATCGCAGCAGCGAAGGCAAGCTCGCCGTGGTCAGCGTGTTGGTCGAAGAGGGGGCCGCGAATGACACGCTGGGAGTGATCGCGAGCCACCAGCTTACCGCACACCACATCGAAGAAGGTGCCGCGAGGGTGCCCGACGAAACCGTCAATGGCAGCGGCTTGCTGCCGGCGTCATACGCCTTCACGGCCTATTCCGGTTCGCTCACCACGCCGCCCTGCAGCGAAGGCGTGGCCTGGTTTGTTATGAAGGACAGCATTACCGCAACGCCCGGGCAAATCGCCATCATGCAGGCCGCCATGCCGACGAACGCGCGTCCCACCCAGCCACTCAACGACCGCTTGATGCGGGGCTCGGACTGAACGCCGGGGAAACTCCAGCTACGAGTCGCTCAAGTGATTTTGTTCTGACAATGCTCTGACGAGGCCTTCAGCGGTCCTTCTTTTTGGTGAACTTGCCGACATTGTCGGCCAGCGTCCCCGAGGCGAGTTGGCTCATGTCGGCGAGGTATTCCATATGGCGCGCGGTCTGGGTCGGCGCCCCCCAACCAAAGGTGATGAGCCGCTTGGCGTGGGCCGCGGCAGCCGGGTCTACCTCGGCGGCGAATGAGACGGCGATCTCGAGCGCCGCCTCGTAGGCCCCGCCCTCGGGCGTCACCTGGCTGATCAGGCCCCAGTCGAGGGCTTCTGCGGCGCTCAGCACGCGGCCGAAGATGATCATCTCGCGGGCGCGCCCCACCCCGACGATACGCGGCAGGCGCACGGTGCCGCCCCAGCTCGGCAGGGCGCTCAGGTTGCGCACTTCGGGCAGGCCCAGGCTGGCCGCCGCACCGGCGATGCGCAAGTCGCAGGCGAGCGACATCTCGAGCCCACCGCCAAGGCAATAGCCCTCGATAGCAGCGATGACCGGCGCCGGGTGGCGCTCGATAAAATCGCCGATCTCCTGGCCGAGTTCCGTATGGTTGATCTGCTCGGCTTGGCTCTGGATTGCCATCTCCTTGATGTCCGAGCCGGCGCTGAAGGCCTTGAGCCCGGCGCCCTGCAAGACGATGGCGCCAATGCCGTCGCGTTTGGCGGTCTCCAGCGCGTCGCGCAGCTTGAACAGAGTGGCATCGTCGAGGGCGTTGCGTTGGCGCTCGCGATTGATGGTGATGGTCGCAACATTCTCGGCAACCTCATAGAGCAGCGTCTCGTCCATCTTTCTGTGTCCTTAAATATCCACGGTGCCGCTCAGCGGCGAGCCGTAGCGTTGCAGGTGGCGGCCGATCAGCATTTTCTGGATCTGGTTGGTGCCGTCGAAAATTTGGAAGGCCTTAACGTCGCGCATCAAGCGTTCGACCGGCTGGGCGCGCGACAGGCCGGCGGCGCCGAACACTTGCACAGCCTCGGTGGTGGCGCGCATGGCGGCGTCGGTTGAGGCCAGCTTGGCAAGCGCCGCCCAGACGCTGGCCTCGCGCGATTTCTCGCGCTCGATGATGGCGATGGCTTTCTCCCACAAGGCGCGGGCCGCGGCGACCTCGGTGGTGACCTCGGCGAGCAGGAACTGGAGACCCTGGTGTTCGATGATCGGCTTTCCAAACTGCTCGCGCTGCTTGGCATAGTCGACGGCCAGATCGAGCGCCGCGCTGGCCACGCCCAAGGCCATGGCGGCACAGTTGAGCCGCGCCTCATCGAGGGTCACCATGGCGACCCTGAAGCCTTCGCCTTCCTCGCCGAGGCGGTTTTCGACCGGCACCCGCACATTGTCGAAGATCAGCTCGCTGGTCGGGCTGCCGTGCAGGCCGAGCAGTTTCTCGTCGCGGCCCACTGAGAAGCCGGGCGTGTCGCGCGGCATGACGAAGGCTGAGACACCGCGGTGACCGGCGTCCGGATCGGTCTTGGCGAAGATCACATAGACGTCGCCCACCGAACCGTTGGTGATCCACATCTTGCGGCCATTGATGACGTAGCTGTCGCCGTCGCGTTCGGCACCTGTGACGATCGAGGCGGCGTCGGAGCCCGAGCCGGGCTCGGTGAGCGCGAACACCGGGATCAATTCGCCGCTGGCGATAGACGGCAGGTATTCGCTCTTCACCGCCTCCGAGCCGGCGATGACGATGGGCGTGACGGCGTCGCCGCAGTTAGAGAAGCTGAGCGAGAACGAGGCGCTGTCGCGGGCAATGCGTTCCGAGATCAGCAGCGGTGTCACCATGTCGGGGCCGATACCGCCGTAGTCTTCCGGGATCCACAGGCCGAACACGCCGAGCTCGGCGGCGGCGGCGTAGAGGTCGCGGGGGAATTCGTCTGTCTCGTCGATCTCGGCGGCGCGCGGCGCAATACGCTCGCGGCACAGCCTATCGATGCTAGACAGCATTTGATCACGAAGGGATTTGTCGATCATGGCGAGCTTATCAGAGGCCGCGGTTGACGCCGCCGTCAACCAGGATGTTCTGGCCGGTGACATAGCCCGCGTCATCGGACAGCAGGAAGGCGACGGTCTTGGCGACCTCGGCCATGCAGCCTGCGCGCGCCAGCGGAATAGTGCGGCGCACCGGATCGTCCATCGGCCAGTTCTCCATGAAGCCGGGCAACACATTGTTCATGCGGATGCCGTGTTTGCCGTTCTGGTCGGCATAGAGCTTGGTGAAGCCGGACAAAGCGAGGCGCAGAGAAGACGACAGGGGGAAAATCAAACGCGGCTCCAACGCCCCAAAGCTCGATATATTGACCAGGGCGCCGCCGCCCTGCTCGATCATCACCGGGGTCACCAGCCTGCACATGCGCACCACGTTGAGCACCAGCAGGTCGAGCCCGTTGTGCCAGTCGGCGTCGGGAATATCGAGCAGCGGTGCCTCCACATCCGGGTCGAAGCCCGGTCCCGAGGCGCGCAGGGACCATGGCGCGTGGCCGGTGTTGTTGACCACCGCATCGATGCGCCCGTATTTGTCCAGGGTCATGGTTACAAGTTTTTCAAGATCGGCGGTCTCCGTCACCGAGCCGTCGAGGCCTATGCCGCCGAGTTCCGCAGCCAGCTTCGTGCTGGCGCCCGAGGGCGACATCAGGGCCAGGGAATAACCCCGTTCTGCCAGTTCGCGGGCGCAGGCTTCGCCCATGCCCTGGCCGGCGGCAGTGACGATGGCGACCGGTTGGTCCGTCATGGGGCGCTCCTCATTTAAACGCTGTGAAGCCGCTCGTCTTTCCAGCGCCGGACCTTGAGGTCGCCTCGCGCCAGGCTGCCGGGCGGGATGATCTCGACAACGAAGCGAATGCCGACACGTTTCTGCAGGGCCTTGCCGAGGCGGTCTGCAAGCGCTTGTTCGTCGCCTTCTTCCAGGGCCTCGCGGGGCATGATCCGGGCGGTGGCGGTGTCGGCCTCCTGGGCACTGGAGGCGAGCAGAATTTCGAAGTCATCTACTTCGGGTTCGGCGAACAGGACATTCTCTACCGCCTGGGGCCAGATATTGACGTTCTTCACCTTCTTCATATCGTCGCCGCGGCTGATCGTGGCCACTTCGACCCCGGCGAAGGAGCGCCCGCAGGGGCAGTAGCGGCCTTCATGATAGACCGCGCGGTCGTTGACCCGGCAGCGGATGGCCGGCCCATCCAGGCGGTAGAGATTGGTCAGGATCAACTCGCCCATCTCACCGTCCCTGACGTGGCGGCCGGTATCCGGATCGATCACCTCGAAATAGACCAGGGGCTCGACATTGTGCAGCAGACCGGGGCGGCTGCCCGGGCCGATGCCGTGCTCGCAGGTGAACATATGGTCGTTGCCCATCTGGGTGTTGCCGTAGTGGTCGGATATGGTCGCCTGCCATTGTTGCTCGATGCGCTCGAGATAGGCATGACCCGAACCTTCGCCGCCCGTAAACAGATGGGTCAGGCCGTCGAGCGGCGGCTGTTCGCCGCTGACTGCCGCCAGGTGACCGAAATACGACGTGTTGGCGATAATCGCTTTGGGCCGGAAGCGCTGCAGCAGTTCCAGTTTGCGCGCCGCGTCGTAGTTGCCCACGGTGCTGACCGACAGGCCATAGGCTACGGCGCCGATGTATTCGATACGCCCGCCGCCCATCATGGTCATGGGAAGCATGAGGAAGGTATGGGTCCCCGGCTCAATCCCCGCCCAGGTGAACTGGTAGCGGTAGATTTCCTCCATGCCCTTAATGTCGTCGTTGCTTTGCAGGTGGACCTCGACCCCCTGGCCGGTGGTGCCGCCGGTAATGAAGATCGTGTAGGGCACGCCGAGGGACAGCAGGTGGGCGTGGCGGCGGCCAAACGGCGGGTCGTTATCCTGATCGGTGATGAAATCCTTCTTCTCGACCACCGGGATCATGTCCGAGAATGCTTCCAGGGAATTGATCTTTTCGATGTCGACGGAGGAGCAGCTCCAATGACTGCGGTAGAAGTCGTTAGTTGCCCAGGTCTTCTCGATCAACGTCTTGATCCGTTCGAGTTGATAGGCGAGAATCACGTCTCTGTCCGCCGTCTCGAAACGAGTGTCATAGATGCTCAAAGCCGCGTCCTCCCTGCCTGCGCCCCTTGCGGTTAGTGAGCACGAACAACAATGTTCCGTCAAGCCGAGGCCGATATTTTATGACCCTGCAAGCCGCTTTCACCCGCTACACTGACGAGGTCCAGCCACGCTTACCCGCCGGGCGCGAAAGGAATAGGTAATGGCAAGGACAGTCTTGAGGAACGCCACTATTGTCACGGTGGACCGCACGCTCGGGGTCCTTAAAAACTGCGATTTGCTGATTGACGGAGAAAATATTTCCGCCATTCGCCCGGAACTTGACGCTCAAGATGCGCATGTCATTGACGCCACTGACATGATCGTCATGCCAGGCTTGATCAATGCCCATAAGGGTCAGGTTCTGGAAGAGATGGTCGTGCGCAATAAAGCCTGCGTCTTTCAGAGAAAGGATTGTCATGTTGGTCTCGACTGAACGAGCTCCGGAAATATTGTCGGAGCGTGGTATCTGCTAGCCATCGTGGACAAGTTCTGTGCGACGGCACGGACAGGCCAGACCAATCAAGGAAACGTCGTTAGTGGTGTTTCGCCTTGGTCAGCCCTGCAACATCAATTGATGCAGGGCCAATACAGGGCCACGCGTTCGTTGTTGATAGTAATTTATCATCACATAGCCCTCCTTCCCACTCGAGTTGAGCAGCGTGGGGAGTCTAACATTCAGCGTTAAGCTGTCAACGGCACCGAAGGCCCACGCCAACCAAAACATCTTCACGAATACACGGGACCGCTACAGCACCTTCATGATGTGTTCGGCGACGGCGACGGTTTTGCCGTGCTGGTTGGTCACGGTGATTTTGGCGGTGGCGCGGTTACGCTCGGGATCGGTGGAGATGACCTCATATGCGGTGGTCACCCTGTCGCCGATGAACACCGGGGCGACCAGGCGGATGCGGTCGTAGCCCAGCGAGGCTACGGCTCGGTCCATGCTCCCGGTCATCTTGGAGGCCGCGGCCGACATATAGCCGATGATCAGCGCGCCATGGGCGATGCGTGTGCCATAGGGGGTTGTCTTGCAAAATTCCTCATCGGTGTGCAACGGGTCGAAATCGCCGGTCAACTCGGCGAAACGTTCGATATCGCCGGCCGTGACCGTCTTTTCGAATTCGATACGCTTGCCGATGGTTATTCCGCTCAGGGCATGGTCGGTCATGAAAGCTCCCTTCAGCACTCGCCGCCGTCCGCCACCCAGCAGGCGATTTTAGTGCCGACAGTTAAAAATAACGGGATTGTCTTTCGATTATCCCGATCCCGGATGATATGATCTTTAACAGTAATTTGAAATCAGGAGAACGACGATGGCTGAAGGTAAATTGGTATTGATCACCGGCGCGGGCGGCGGCATGGGGCAAGCGACAGTGGAGCGGCTGTCAAGCGATGGCTTTCGCGTCGCAGGCACCGACATCAACGAGAGCGGCCTGAACCAGGCAATCGCCACGGCAACGACTGAGGCCACGGGCTACCTCTGCGATCTGACCGACGAGGCCGCCACCCACGCCATGGTGGCCAAGGTGCAGGATGAGATGGGCACCATCGATGTTCTGGTGAACCTGATCGGCTGGAGCGGCACCACGCGCTTCCATGAGGAGAAATCCGACTACTGGCGCAAGATCATGTCGATCAACTTCTTCTCCATCCTCTACGTCACCCACCCGGTGCTGAACGGCATGATCGAGGCCAACAGCGGCAAAATCGTCAATGTCTCGTCCGACGCCGGGCGCGTCGGCACCAGCACCGAGGCGGTCTATTCGGCCATGAAGGGCGGGCTTATCGCCTTCAGCAAGAGCCTTGCGCGGGAGAACGCGCGCTACAACGTCAACGTCAACGCGGTCTGCCCCGGCCCGACCGACACGCCCTTGTTGCAAGAGGAGATCGAGGCCAACCCCGACATCGTCGCCCGCATGACACGCATCATTCCGTTCCGCCGCCTCGGCCAGCCCGAAGACATGGCGGCGGCGATCAGCTTCCTCGCCGGGCCCGATTCCGATTACATCACCGGCCAGGCACTGAGCGTCAGCGGCGGGCTGACCATGGTGTAGGGGGGCTAGGCCCGCAACCGTTCGTTCATGGGGTCATAGCTCGGCGCCTTGAGAACAGTCGCGCTGTAGCGCTCGCCGAGCATTTCAATCTCGAGCGCGGCGGCGCCATCGGCGAATTCAGGCTCTACATAGGCAAAAGCCAGGTTCTTGCCAACCGCGTGACCGAACCCGCCGGATGTCACCACGCCGACGATCCGGCCTTGGGCATAAATCGCTTCGGAGCCCATGACATCGAGATGATCGGCGCCGAGCGCCAGGTACGCCAGTTTCCATTGAATAGCCTCCTGCTTGCGCTTTAGCAGGGCCGCCCGTCCGATGAAGTCGCCCTTGTCCAGGGCCGCGAAGCGCTCCATGTCGGCTTCGATCAGCGACAGCTCGTTGGAAAGCTCGGAGCCAAACCCGCGATAGGCTTTTTCCATGCGCAGGCTGTTGAGCGCATACATGCCGAAGTCCGCCAGGCCGAACGCCTCCCCGGCTTCCGCCAAAGCATCATAGACCGCCGGCATATGGCCGCAGGTTGGATACAGCTCCCAACCCAGCTCGCCGGCGTAGGAGACACGCAAGGCCCTGACAGAGGCTCCTGCAATATCGATCTGTCCGGCCGTCATCCACCGGAAACCGGCATTCGACAAATCCGCATCGGTCAGGGTTTGCAGAAGATCGCGGGACTTCGGGCCGGTTACAAGCAGACATCCGAACGATTCCGTCACATCCGCAATCTCCAGCTTTTCATTGTCCGTGCGGGCCTTGCTTAACTGATCGTAGTCCCGCAGCTGCATGGATCCGGCCGACAACAGGAAATAAGACTCAGCGGATAAGCGCGTGACCGTAATCTCGGCTTCGACCACAGCATTTTCGGCCAGCAGATGGCAAAGCGTAATGCCGCCGTCCTTGCTAGGGATGCGATTTGCAAAGACACGGTCAAGCAACCCATGGGCATCCGGTCCCGTGACTTCCAGCTTGGTAAAACTGGTTAAATCCAACAGCCCTACCCGCTCGCGTACGGCGCGGCACTCTTCCGCCACCGTGTCAAACGCGTTGCCTCGACGAAAGCTGTGCGCTTCTTCAACGCCGGGTGGGGCAAACCACTTTGGCCGCTCCCAACCCATGCTCTCGCCGAATACTGCCCCCCTCCCCGCCAGCCTGTAGTGGATCGGCGACAGGCGCAGGGGCCGGCCTTCGGAAAACTCGAAACCAGGGGGATGCAGGTCAAAGAGCTGTTGCGACATCTCGACAGTCCGGCGCTTGACCCAACCGTCCGTGTGAACATCGCCAAAACGCCGTGGATCAATCGACAGCATGCTTATTTCCGCCGCCCCATGGACCATCCATTGCGCGAGATACTTGCCGACGCCCGGCCCCTGGGAAATTCCAATTGCGGACCCGGCCGCGAGCCATAGATTGCGGTGGCCCGCAATGGGCCCAACCAATGGCGAGAGATCGGGTGCGTGGGCGATGAAACCGGAAATTACCTGGCGGACGCCAACCGTTTCAAACAACGGCATTCGTTTCATCATCAATTCCAGCCAGGGTGATATGCGCTCCAAATCGGGCGGCAGCAATTGCTGATCAAATGACCAGGGGACGCCATCGTCATAGGCGGTTTCCAGGCCTCGGTTCTCGTACGGCCCGCCGAGCAGGCCCTGTTGCTCCTGGCGCATGTATGAGCATGATCCCGGGTCACGAACCACAGGCAGCTCACGGTCCCGGCCGGCCAGCTCGGGCACCGGATCGGTAATTAGATATTGGTGAACAACATTAACCAGAGGCAATCGAAGCCCTAACCAGCGCCCCACCTGATCGGAAAAGAACCCGGTAGCAAGCACGAGATGTTCGCAACGGACGTCGCCCTTCTCCGAGATAACCCGCCAGTCTTCGCCATCACGCTCGATCCCCGTCACCAGATTGTTGCAATAAATTTTCGCGCCGTTGTTTCGAGCGCTGATTGCCATGGCGCTGGTGGCGCTGGTGGGATCGGCGTAGCCATCATGTGGCGTATAGGTGCCGCCGACAACATCGTGCAATTCTAAAAACGGATGAAGCTCTCGGATCTCATCAAGGCCGACCACGTGGGTCTCGATGCCGGCCTGCTTTGAGATTCCGGCGACGTGCCTGTGCCAGTTCAACTCCTCTTCGTGGCGCGCCAGGCGAACACCGCCGCTGGTATGCCATCCGGTCGATTGTCCGGTCTCTTCCTCGAGACTCTTATACAGCCGGATTCCATAGTCGTGAATCCTTGCCATGTTGAGATCACCGATGAAATGCGGACATTGCCCCGCAGCATGCCAGGTGGTGCCCGAGCTGAGTTCTCCTTTTTCGATCAGGACGAGGTCTTTCCAGCCTTCCTTGGCAAGGTGGTAGAGCAAACTGACGCCAAAGATGCCGCCGCCAATGATGACCACACGGGCATGTGACGTTATCGTCTCGTCACGTTTGGCCATGATCCAGGCTCCCTGCCCCGACCTCCTCAAGGGCTGTTTCAGCGGTCATAGGGGAATACCTTCAGGGCGTTTTCCCAAAGCAGCTTTTTCTTTGGGCCTTCGCGCAGATCCAGGGCGTCAAGCTGCGCCAAGACCTCGGGATGTTTGAGCAACGGGAAGTCCGACCCCCAGAGCACCTTGTCCTGGCCCCAGCTATTGATGAATTTGATCATCTCCGGTTTCCAGACCTTTGGCGAATAAGCCGAGGTCCCGAGATAGACATTGGGGTGTTTGGATGCCATGGCGATGGCTTCTTCCACCCAGGGCCAGCCAGTGTGGGTGCAAACAATCGTCAACTCCGGAAAATACAGCGCGATCTTGTCGAGACGTGTGGGCCGTCCGTTCTCAATCGGCATGAAGTCCAGGGTATGGCCCATGGAAAACACTGCGGGAATGCCGAGCTCGACGCATTTCGCATAGTAGGGGAAGTAAAAGGCATGCTCCGGCCCGAGATCGAAACCATGGGGATGGACATGAATGGCGATAAAGCCAAAATCCTTGACCGCCCTTTCAAGCTGTTTCACCCCTTCAAGGGCATCGAAAGGATTAACCCCGAACATGCCGTAAACCTGGCCGGGAAGCTGTTTTGTCACTTCGTAAACTTCTTCGGGCGTCACGCGCAGAAAGGGGCGTTGCTGGCGATAGCTCCAACCATAAAACGCCGCCACATGAACCTTGCCCAGGCCGGCCTCATCGGCATAGGTGCGGAATTCATCAACCGTGTATCCGCGTAACGAATCCAGGCGACCGACACTGTCAAAAACCTCCGACTCCTCGGGGTCGTCAATGAAATGTTCTTTGATCGACTCGGGGGTAAACAGATGTCCCAGGATATCGATTGGTTTTGACATGAATTTTCCTATCTTTATTGATTGTCCTTAAGGGACATGTTGATCGATTTGGCTTGGTCAAGCTATCCGGATACAACGCGAAATTTCGGTCGACGGTCTTTAATCAGTTAACTTGACAACGTCCCTTCGAGCAACTGCCGTGTGTGTCCTTGTCGCCTATAAATCGGCAGTGTTCCGGGGCGCAAGCGAACATTGTGGCTTGCCCTCTGAAAAGCCCAAATTAAAATCGGCTCGTCGGCCCGCCAAGGGCCGGGCGCCAAGCCAACAAGGGTTGAACCGGAGGAGCTGTCAAATGTGGAAAGCGAAAGTCATCAAGGCCGAAGATGTCGTCTTCGAGGATCGCGTCGGACAAGATCCAGTGAAGACGCGCTTCGCGCGCATCGTCCGCCCGCCGATGAGTGGTGGTCTCGGCTTCGGCATCCTGGAGGTCGACGATATCGACGCCGACTGGTTCATAAATTACGACGAGATTTTCTACATCCTCGAAGGTAATTTTCGGGTCATCATCGACGGCGAGGTCTTCGAAGGTAACGCTGGCGACACCATATTTTTGCCCAAGGACACCCAATTGCACTACGAATCGACCGGCAAGGCGAAACTACTCTACATTGTCCACCCGGAAGGCAATGTCGCTGGCGTTTACTTGTCGGCCGCGACTGACGGAATGGGTTGATAGGGCGCAACGGACTCTCCTCAATCAGGTATCGGATCGCCTGCGTCAAGCGCCTAATCTTCGGCCTTGATCAGCTCATCCATCGCATCGAAACAAGGTGGCCAGAAGCCTGACAGGAAGCCGACAGCCTCCTGCTCCGAAATTTCGGAACGATTGCCGTCGGCGTCATGGGCCTGGCCGATTGTATAGCGCAACTCGGTTCCGGTCTCCGTCGCTACCAGATGATAGGTCTCCGGCATGCTTATGCCTTCACGCCCCGGGTCGTTGATGCGGGTGGAAAAATAGTCGAAGGGTTCCCAGTCGGTAACCCAGTAGAGAAAATCCGCCGCCTCGTGGGCGCAGTGATAACCCGAGCCGGTGCCGATACGGCCCTCGGGGCGCTCGACAGTCACCGACAGCATGCCCTGCATCCAGCGTTGTTTAAGATTCGGTGCAACCAACGCCTCCCAGATGACCGCGATCGGAATGTCAAAATGGCGGCGGTAGGTCCAGACACCGTCCTCTTCCTCCAAAAAATGACGTTCTTGACTGGCTCGAAACTTCTCCCAGGCTTTGGCCAGGTCGTAGACTTGCATCGAAACTTCGCCGAAATGCTCGAATGGCTGCGAGTAAGGCACAAGCGCCTCCTTGATCCCCATCGCCTCGACCGCCGCGTCGCTGAACAGCGCATAGCTTCGAACCCCGGTGGCTTCGCGTACGTCGGTCTTGGCCATGCGGTGAACCAGAATGACATCAGCGCCGGAGATGTCCTTCACCGGGCCGACCTCCATCTCATCGAAGTTGCCGTGGTGGGCCATAATTTTCAGATCCAGCATGCCGACATTGGCGCATGCCTTGCATGGACAACCTCCTCGCCTTGGTATGTTTGTTTGATTGGATGGCCCAATGGGTCAAAAATCGCGATGCGGCCATGGCATCCGCTTTCAAGAACGCCAAGAGGGCTGTCGCGCTAGATGAGACCTTCAGTACCGCGCACGCCACCCTAGGCGAAATCCATATGTTTCGCCGCGAGTTCGACGATGCCCGATATTGGCTCGAACGCGCGATCGAGCTCAATCCCAACGATGCTAATTCGTTGGGCCAGTACGGCCTGTACCTCAGTGCGGTCGGTCGCGCCGACGAGGCGCTGGTTCAGTACAACGTTTCGGCGCGTATCAACCCGCTTCAGGCCGATTGGGTGGACTGGCTAAGGGGCATCGCATTCTTCTCCGCTCGACGCTACGACGAGGCCATCGCGACCCTCCGGATCATCAGAGACCCGATCAACGAAGTACGCGGCTGGCTGGCCGCGAGCTATGCCGGCGCCGGACGGCTCGACGAGGCGCAGGCACTGCTGGAGGAGTTTCTGCGCGTCGCCGAGGACGACATGGCGGTGTTTCCCGGCCGCAAACTCGCCGCCTGGGAGGACTACTGGCACGGCGCCGTGCAATACCAGAACGAAGCCGATTTCGAGCATCTCTACGACGCCCTGCGCAAAGCAGGATTTGAGGATTAGGCATCCAGCACGGGGTCCTCTGCTGCGCGTAATTCTTCAAGATTGCAGAATCCCCAATGTCCGCTATGGGTCTTGGCTGTGTGAAAACCTTTGTTCTGTGCGGGCTGTTTGTTTTGGTTCTTTGCTGAGGTGGATGGATTGGGCCGTCGCCGGTATGTCGGTCAGAAACGCTTCCATGGTTGGGGAATAGCGGTTCGAGGGGTCTTTGAACGGATTTGGGCACGCAAATAGGGGCCTCTATGCCTCCATCGCCTGGATCAGCGGG
>JAYGED010000131.1:0-2333 GCA_046582565.1 Alphaproteobacteria bacterium | reverse complement strand
TTTTTTATTTTTTCGATTGAGGAATTTTGGATTTTCTTCTGCGACCATCCAGCAGTAGGCAAATGCAAACAGGCCACCCCACCCCCGAAAGCCACCCCTCGACCGATTAAATACAGTGGGAACATTGATTGCCTCTGTAGCCGTCCATAGAGGGAAACAGAGCGATTGAGGCTGCGGCTAGAAATCCATACCAACTGGCCAGCTTTGAGTAACGCATTATGGGTATATTTATGGGTAAAACCACTGAAGCAGCTATAACCCATTGATAATCAATATATCAGCGCGGACCGTCCCTCTGCCAGAACCCTGTTCATCGAACGTATATCTGCAAAATTTCAATGTAGGCCATGTGAATGGGCTTGCGGCGCTCCATCTTGAGAAAACGGGGGCGAAACGGCACGTCTGATCCGCAAATTCCGGCACCGTCTCGCTTCTAGTGGCAAGACCATTCATCATGCGCTGAGAAATGCGATGAAACTCGCCGTTCTCCTGGTGGCGCAACAGTGTTACGATTTTTTGAATATGGGGTTATCCGGGATCTGTCGGCTTGACAGCGAGCCCCCGGATTATCGAGCGCTTGGGGACGGTTTGTTCAGGGAGGACGTGTAATGGAATACCGCAACATGGGGGGCTCGGGCCTCAAGGTCTCGCTCGCCGGGCTGGGCTGCAACAACTTCGGCCGCCGCATGGACCAGCGGGGCACCCGCGCCGTGGTCGATGCAGCCATCGACGCCGGAATCACGCTGTTCGACACCGCCGACATCTACGGCGGCAGCCTGTCCGAGAAATACCTCGGCCGGGCGCTCGGCAAGCGCCGCCAGGATGTGGTAGTGGTCAGCAAGTTCGGCTTGCCCATGCTCGCCGGCCTGGGCGCGCGCGAGGACGTCAACCGGGGTTCGCGGCGCTATGCCATCGCCGCCTGCGAGGCCAGCCTTAGGCGTCTTGGCAGCGACTACATCGACCTCTACCTGCTGCACACTCCCGACCCCGAGACACCCATCGCCGAGACCCTCGACGCCATGAGCCGCCTGGTCGACCAGGGCAAGGTTCGCTACATCGGCTGCTCCAACTTCGCCGGCTGGCAGATCTCCGACGCCGACTGGCAGGCGCACGTCAACGGCAGCCAGCGCTTCATCGCCGCCCAGAACGAGTGGAGCCTGCTCGAGCGCGACATCGAACCCGAGGTCGTGCCGGCATGCGAGCGCTTCGGCCTCGGCGTCATGCCCTTCTTCCCGCTCGCCTCGGGGCTGCTGAGCGGCAAATACAAGCGCGGCCGCAAGCCACCCAAGGGCGCCCGCCTTGCGGCCGACGACGATTACTACCGGGCCCTGCTCTCGGAGGCCAACTTCACCAAAATCGAGGCGCTGGAGGCCTGGGCGGCGACGCGCGGCCACAGCCTGCTCGAGTTGGCAATCGCCTGGCTGACCAGTCGAGCGGTGGTCTCGACGGTTATCGCCGGAGCGACCAAGGCGCGCCAGATCAAGGCCAATGTCGCCGCCACCCTGGGCTGGCGGCTCGATGGCGACGAAATGGCGGCGGTGGACGCGATCCTCAAGAACGGCTGACCCGCCTCAGGTATCAACCCCAGCTTGCGCCAGCACATATAGATTCAGCAAACGTTAAACGCTAAGCTCCCCGGATCGCGATCACCTGGCCGTCATGGATGTCGTGACCAGCTTCATTTGCTCATTGGCAGTTACATTTTTGTTTCAATCGCTTCGCCGGCTGGGTGGCTTGTTGATTGGCTTCATCACGTCGATGTGGTTCCAGACGTAGTCGTTGGTGACGTAGACGGCGGTGCGACTGAAGGTGATCGCGAGGGTCACGATCGCGGCGGATGGTATGGTGTTGCCGAATATGAGCGCAAGGGCGCCTACCCGAAGCACGCTGAGAGCGCGATAGATGATCGCCTTTGTGGAGCTGACCGGTACAATACCATCGGGGCCGGGCGGAGCTCGGCAGCAGATGTTCCAAAAGTATTTGTAGTTATAGGTCATCATCGAAGATGTGGCTGCGTTGACAACAAAGAAAATGCCGCCCGTCGCGGCCGCCTCAGATGCGATGGTCAGATACCAAATCTGATCTGTTAATGTCGCACCCGTCACGTAACTGATCGTTTTATAGAGGAAGAGCGTCTCGTTCGGAATACCGGCCTTGAACCCAGGCTCGCCCGGCGCCACGGCAGCCTCTCGGGGCGTGCCCGATACCGCCCTCGTCGCGCAGGCCCCATCGCCCGCCATGCGGAGGCATGACAACTTGACACCGGCCCGGAACGACTGCCCATCGTGCGCCAAAGCGGCCTGGTGCCGCCTCGTGGGGGGGGGGGGGGGGGG
>JAYGED010000129.1:0-25231 GCA_046582565.1 Alphaproteobacteria bacterium | reverse complement strand
CGTGATCGGCGCCAGGGCAACCGCCACATCCTCGACGATCTCTACCAGGGTCCCGCCGAAGCCGATCACCAGTAAGGGCCCGAAGCCGGGATCGCGCCGCGCGCCGACGATCAGTTCGGCAACGCCGCCGACCATTTCGGCGACGGCGCAGCCCTCCAGGACGTGGCCCTGTTCGCTGAGCGCCGCCGCGATGCCGTCCCAGGCAGCGGCCAGGCCCGCGCCATCGCGCAACGCCAGATGCACCCCGCCGATGTCGCTCTTGTGAAGCAATGTCCGGCTGATTGCCTTGAGCGCCACCGGATAGCCCAGGGATTGGGCGGCGGCCAGCGCTTCGTCCTTGCTGTGCGCCAGCACATCGGCGGTTGTCCGCACCCCGGCCTGGCGCAGCAGCGCCTTGACCTCGATCTCGTTCAAGCGTTCCTCACCCGGCAGGTCGATGGCTTCCAGGGGCTTTGGCGCGGTCGGCTCAACCATCGGCTCGAATGCCGCGAGACAGGCGATGGCGCTATCCAGGCTGGGAAGGATGGGATGGCCGTGCTGTTCCATGGTGTCCGCCAGGGCGCGGCGAACAAATTCGTTCTGGGCGATCACCAGCACCGGCTTGCCGGCCTGCTTGCCCGCCGTGATGAAGGCCTCGACGGCGCCGGCGATGAACGGCTGCGGGGTCATCGCCAGAATGGCGTAATCGACTCCGGGATCATGCATCACCGTGGTTGCCGGAACGACCGCCCGGTCCGCGCCGAAGCCGGCCAGATTGGCGCCGAGGTCGATCGGCAGCTTGCGCTGGGTCTCGGCGAAGCTGTCGGCCAGGGCGGCTATAGATTCAGGCGACAGCACCGCCGATTCATAGGCCGTCGCCGCGAGTTTGTCGGTGGCCAGGGCGGCGCCGCCGCCGGAGCCTGACACCACCGCATAGCGCGTGCCCCGGGCGCGGACACAACGGTCGAGCACATCGGCGGCCCGGATCATGTCCTCGGCCTCGTCGAACAGCACAGCACCATAGCGCGCGCAGGCCGCGGCAAAGGCGGCATGGTCGCCTGCTATGCTGGCGGTATGGGAGCTGACAGCCAGGGCGCCTTGGGCCGAACGCCCGGCCTTGGCGACCACCACCGGCTTGCCCGCCGCCCGCGCCCGGGCGAGCGCGCCCACAAAGCGCTCGGGCGACTTGAGCCCTTCCACATAACAGGCAATGACCCGGGCCTGTGGGTCGTCGATGAACCATTCCATGAAATCGACCAGCTCCAGGTCCGCCTGATTGCCCACGGATACACAGGCGGCAAAACCGGCCCGGGCGTCCAGGGCGGTGACATACATCTGAGTCATCAGCGCCCCCGACTGGCTGACCAGAGCGATGCCGCCGGACCGCAGACCGCCGCTTTCGGTGAAGACCACGCTGGGCGACAGGGCAAGGGCGCGCGACGGCACGGCGAGGCCAAGACAGTTGGGGCCGAGCAGGCGCATGTTCGCCGCACGGGCAACCGCGACCAGGGCGTCCTGGCGCGCCGCCCCCTCGGGCCCGGCCTCGGCGAACTGCGACGAGATCACGATACAGGCGCCGACTCCGGCGGCGGCGCATTCGGCGACCACGCCTTCCACAGAGGAAGACGGCAAAGCGAGGACGGCGACATCGATGCCCTTCGGCGCCAGCCCGATGGACCCATAGGCGGGCAAGCCGCGCAGTTGGTCGCGGGAGGGATTGATCGGAATGATCCGCCCCGCATAGCCATTATCCATGAGGTTATGCAGCGCCCGCCCGCCGAACTTGCCGAGATCTTCGGACGCGCCGATGATGGCGACTGATGCGGGATCGAGCAGGGAATCGAGATGCCCATGCGTTACAGCCCTGATCATTGCTTGCTTGCCATCGCCAATTTGCCTCCCGGTTTCCAGCAAGCAACAGTATGGTCAGCCTAACCGGCGGGGAACAAAAAAATGGACCGGAGTTACCGGCCCGAAGTTGGGGAATCTGGGAGATCAATGAAACGCCTGAAGTGCGTGTGGGGCGTGTTGATCTGGTGATGCTGATTATGGCGATCCCGCGGACCTTCGCTCCTCGACTTACGTTTGGAGTACCCAGATCGCCGCGATAGGGTTAGATTTTCCAACAGAGAGATGGAATATATAGCTATTACAATAACTTACATTTTTTTTGTTAAAAGCCCGGGACAGACCAAACCGGGGGCCGATTTACTCCTCGATTTGTGATTCGAGGAGAGTCGGCTCAATTTTGCTCAGATCGGGGCGATGCGGTAGGCGCATCGGCGGGCGCCACTGAGCAGATGTTCGACCCGCTCGACACAAACATCGGGACCCAGCGCGCGCCTGAAAACATCCAGCTCGGACCGGCAGAATCCCTGACAGGCCGATGCCGCCGCGCAGATCGGACAATGATTCTCGATCAGCAGGAAGCCGTCTTTGCCGTCGGCGCGGGCTTCGGCCATGTAGCCTTCCTCGTTGCGCAGGGCGGCAAGAGCCCGAACCCGGGCGCCCAGGTCGCCGATCCCCCGGAGGCGCTCGCCATAGCTCTTGAGCATCTGTTTCTCGCGCACGGCAATGAGTTTATCGAGGCCGGCGTCGCCGAATTCACTGCGCACGGCAGTCACCATGTCGAGCATGAGTTGCGAATGGCCATCGGGGAAACGCCCATGGCCGCGCGCAGACAGGCGCCAGATGCGCTTCGGACGGCCAACACCCTGAGCAACATCGCTGTGGCTGACCAGGCCCGCCGCCTCAAGCTTGGCGAGATGCTGGCGGACGCCTTCGGCGGTTATAGCGAGGCGGCCCGCGAGCGTTTTCGCGGGCAGCGGCCCACGGGCTTTGAGAAGCTGTAAGATGGCATCGGCGGTCTGCTCGGACATAGGTCGTAGATAGCACTGGAGATGGCTTCTTGCAATATACAAAGTAAATGCTTATTATATTATTCAACCAGAGGAGCCGATATGAAACCTGACATCAACGCGGGCTGGACCAAGACGATCCGGCATGACGCCCTGGCCGCCAAGGGCCGCGCCGTGGTGCGGCAGGATGGCAAGCAGATTGTCCTGTTTCATACGCCCGATGGCGTCTATGCCTGCAACAACCGCTGTCCCCACGAAGGCTATCCCCTGCGCGAGGGAACGCTCGGCGATGGCTGCACCCTGACCTGCGACTGGCACAATTGGAAATTCGACCTGACCACCGGCGCCAACTATTTCGGCGGCGATGCCTTGCGCGTCTATCCGGTCGAGGTCCGCGACGGGGACATCTGGCTCGACCTCAGCGATCCGCCACGGGAGATCCTCCGGGCAGCGATCATGACGAATCTGCGCGACGCCTTCGACGATCATGAATACGACCGTATTGCTCGCGAGATCGCCCGGTTGCGGCTCGCCGGTGACGATGCGACCGATGCGGTAATCGCCGCCATCGAATGGACCTTCGATCGCTTCGAATTCGGCTGGACCCACGCCTATGCCGGCACCGCCGACTGGCTCGCCCTGCATGACGAGCACGATGGCGACCACGAGACCCAGCTCATCTGCCTGCTGGAATGCGTCGGCCATATGGCGGATGACTCCTTACGTGAAGGGCACCACCCCTTCACCGAGGACTCCCGGCCCTATGATGAAGACGGCTTCGTGGCCGCCCTTGAGAACAAGGACGAGGATCTCGCCGTGGCCCACGTGCGCGGGGCGCTCGATGGCGGGCTCGGCTTCGCCGGCGTCGAGCGTGGGCTCATGCGCGCCGCCCTCGCCCATTACGCTGATTTTGGCCACTCGCTGATCTATGTGGTCAAGGCCGGGCGGCTGATCGAGCGCCTCGGCGAGCGCGTCGCGGGACCGCTGCTGATGTCGCTCACCCGTTCGTTGATCTACAGCAGCCGCGAAGACCGCATTCCGGAATTTCGTCACTACGCCCAGGCGCTGGCCGCCTGGGGACGCGGCAAGGAGAATGGCGCGGCGCTGGTACCCGGTGATTTCGCCGGCCTCAACGCCAAGAACGCCATGAAGCTCACGGCGCGCCACGGCGCCGCCCCGAGCCTGGAGCTTTACGAAACCCTGCTGGCGGCCAACGCCGGCAATATGCTGCGCTACGACATGACCTATCAGACTTATACAGAGAAGCCGATCCGCGACAATGTGGGCTGGCTCGACTTCACCCACGCCATAACCTTCGCCAATGCGCTGCGCCAGGCTTGCGCGAAGCACCCCGAGCTATGGCCCCAGGGTCTTTTGCAGATGGCCTGTTTCAGCGGCCGTAACGCGGCCTATACGGACCCCGGTCTCGACGACGACCAGTGGCGGGTTGAGGATCCTGAGCGCTTCTT
Source organism: Alphaproteobacteria bacterium (assembly GCA_046582565.1). Taxonomy (GTDB): domain Bacteria; phylum Pseudomonadota; class Alphaproteobacteria; order JAAXGF01; family JAAXGF01; genus JAYGED01. The sequence goes on along the minus strand of JAYGED010000129.1, from coordinate 20,925 downwards.
CGAGAGTGCGATCGAGAGCCTGTTCGATCACGGCCGTGACGAATACATCGTCTCGGTGCATTTTCTGAAGACTCTGTTGGCGGCGCGCGAGGAAGCCCGCACCGATCCAGCCAGCGAGGCCACAGGGCCCCTGGTAGCGTCTCTCAATCGGCTTGTAAACTCGACCCTGAAGCGCAAACACACCCGGCGCGTCGCCCATCAAGCCATGGAATTCGTCGCCCTCGACGGCTAAAGCTGTAAACACCGGCTTTGAGCGACTCGTTAATTATGCTTGCACATAGCGCAAATATGCTTGCACATAGCGGCCGGACTGCGCACATTGGGCCTGCGGTTACACATTACCCAGGCGTGCCTGCTTAGACGCTTATGCTCTTCGCCGAGTTACCCCCGAGAAATCGTGCAGCCAGACGACACCGCGACGCCGTTGAATGCGGCTCGCGCTAACAGCGATACGTTGAAAGGACGAGACGAGATATGACTACCGGAACTGTAAAATGGTTCAACCCGACGAAGGGGTACGGCTTTATCGAGCCGAGTGACGGCGGCAAAGATGCCTTCGTACACATCTCCGCGGTCGAACGTGCGGGCATGACGACGCTCAATGAAGGACAAAAGGTCGAATACGAAATCGTAGCCGGCCAGAATGGTAAGTCCTCAGCGGAAAACTTAGTCGCTATCGACTGACGCGTCCCGCGTTGCCATTTACGTTGCCCTGACGCCGAGTACATTCGGTGTCAGGCAACAGTTTGGCGGGGCGATCGATGGTGGTGAGATGACCGACGGAAGAAAATAACATGGCCCGCAAACCTAACTACAACTTCGAGCGCATGGAGCGTGAGAGGGCAAAAGCCGCCAAGAAGGCCGCACGACTAGAGGCCAAAAGAGAAAAAACGGAAAAACGCAAGGCGGAGAACGCCGGCATTACACTGGCCGACGACGGATTCGCTAAGGAACCACCCCAGCAGGACGACAGCGACCCGGGCTTGTGAGTGAATCCGGGGCTTATGGTATTAAGCCCTAATTTCCTGTCGAGGCATGGAGAAGACGGTCTGGGCGCTCCAAATACTAAGGAGCGGTAGGGGGAGTTTCATCCAACGCACGTTTGATCAGGTGCGTGGCGGCGCGGCGCGCCAGCTTGGCGGCGTCCCCCTGTCCACACACATAGGCCGAGACAATAGCTCCCTCCATGAGCAGATTGAGGACATCGGCCAGAGCGTCTGCGTCGATCGCGCCGGCATCTTCTGCTATTTGGCGAATATAGTCGCGTAGCTGCCGCTTGTGCTCGGCCGCCGCCTGGTGGACCGGATCGTCGGGCCGGCCATACTCGGCGGTGGCGTTGATGAAGGCGCAGCCGCTGAAATCGGGTTGGTTTATCCACTCGTCCAGGGTGCCAAACAGGGCGAGCAGCCGGCCGCGTGGATTCTCGGCCCGCCCCTCCACCGCCGCGACGAACCAGTCGCGAAACCGCTCGTCCTGCAAGCGCAGGGCGGCAAGGATGAGTTCGTCCTTCGATTTGAAATGATTATAGAGGGTCATCTTGGCGACCCCGGCCTCGGCCAGGATCTTGTCGATGCCGGTGGCGTGGAACCCGTCGCGCATGAACAGGGAGAGCGCGCTCTCAACCAGATGATCCCGGCGGCTCAATGCCATGGAAGTTACCTCGCGTGTAAACTCATATACATACAAGTCAGTATACCGTCGAATCGGCTGAAAAGCTAGGCGTTTTGTAATTAGTTGCCACTGCTTCTTGACAATATAGACAGACCTGTCTATATCTGTTTCATTCGAGCCCTCAAGGAAAGGCCCCTATGACCCGCTTCACCAGCGACATCGCCTTCACCCCCGCCGTCAAGGCGGCCCAGGAACGCCTCGGCAGCCGCGACGGCTACGCCCGCATGGAGGAGAAAGGCGGCTGGCGTGATCGCGTGAGCGAAGACCTCGCAGCCTTCATCAGCCAGCGGGATTCCTTCTATCTCGCCACCGCAAGCGCCGAGGGCCAGCCCTATATTCAGCATCGCGGCGGGCCGCCGGGGTTTCTCGCCGTCCTCGACGACAAGACCCTGGCCTTCACCGATTTCAGCGGCAACCGCCAATATATCTCCACCGGCAATCTCAGTGAGAACGACCGCGCCTATATCTTCCTGATGGATTATCCCAACCGGCGCCGGATCAAGATTTGGGGCACCGCGCGGGTTGTGGAAGACGACCCCGCCCTGCTTGAGAAGCTGATGGCGCCCGGCTACGAGGCCAGGCCCGAGCGCGCCATCCTGTTCACCATCGAGGCCTGGGACATGAATTGTCCCCAGCACATCACGCCGCGTTATAACGACGACGAAATCCTCGGCCTGATCGCCCCCCTGAAGGCCCGCATCGCTGAACTTGAAGCGCAACTAGCGGGCAGCCAAAGCAGCCCGTAAAGAGTTACAATCCCCGCCATGGAGACTGTCGAAGCCATCGTTATCGGCGCCGGGGTTATCGGGCTTGCCGCCGCCCGCCGGCTGGCGCAAGCCGGGTGCGAAGTCATCGTCCTGGAGGCGGAGGACGCTTTCGGCTCCGGCATCAGCTCGCGCAATTCCGAAGTCATTCACGCCGGTATCTATTATCCGCAAGACAGCCTCAAGGCGCGGCTCTGCGTGGCCGGCAAAGCGGCGCTCTATGAATTCTGTGAGAGCCGCGCCGTGGCCCATGACCGCTGCGGCAAGCTGATCGTCGCCACATCGGATAACGAACTCGCCGCCCTGAGCGATCTTGAAGCCAAGGCCGCGATTAACGGCGTCCATGACCTGACCCGACTGGAGCCCGACCAGGCCCGCGAGATGGAACCGGCGCTGCACTGCCGGGGCGCGCTGCTGTCGCCTTCGACCGGCATCGTCGACGGCCATGGCTTTATGCTGGCCCTGCTCGGCGAGATCGAGGCGGCGGGTGGGGCGCTGGCGCTCAACAGCCCGGTTTGCGGCGGCCGCATCGAAGATGCCTCTATCGTGATCGACGTGGCAGGCCCAACGCCCCTGAGCTTGCGCTGCCGCATCCTGGTCAACGCGGCCGGCCTGGGCGCGCAATCCATCGCCCATGGCCTTGGGGGGCTGGCCCCCGAAACCATCCCTGCGCTCTATTACGCCAAGGGCAATTACTTCACCCTCAAGGCCGCGAGCCCGTTTTCACGGCTGATCTATCCCGTACCCGAGACTGACGCCCTCGGGGTGCATGTGGTGCTCGACCTCAATGGGCGGGCCAAATTCGGCCCCGATATCGAATGGGTAGAAGCGCCCGATTATGCGGTCTCGCTGGACCATGAGTGCGCTTTCTACAGCTCCGTCCGGCGCTATTGGCCGGCGCTTCCCGATAACGCTCTGGAGCCGGGCTACGCGGGTGTGCGGCCCAAGCTGACACCGGCGGGGGCGGGCATGACCGATTTCGTCATCCAGGATGCAGAGACCCACGGCGTCTCCGGGCTGATCAATCTCTACGGCATTGAATCACCGGGCCTGACGTCCTCCCTCGCTATCGCCGACGAGATCGCCAAGCGGCTGGGATTTAAAAAATCGGGTTATTTTTTGTGAACTGTCTGGCTTTTAATATAGAGTTCCCCATGACGGGATTCATACTCTTTCAGCACCGAGCCGAGAAGCAGGATCAGGCGCTTGGCGGCGTGAGGATTGAGGCTGATGCGCTCGGTCAAATGGACGGTGAATTCATCTTCGTTCTCCCAGGACCTTGATTGTTCATCGAGCCCTGATTGTTCATGATATGAAATTACCTGACATATTCACTTATTTGTAATTAAAGCTGGCCAGCCATGCAAACGATTTGCTAGAACATTTCCACTTTTCATAAAGAGGTCTTTCTATGTCGAGATTGGTATCGCCGCACGGGGGCGAGGGACTCAAGCCGTTGTTGACGCCCGAAGCTGAACGTAAAGCAGCACTAAAGCGCGCCGAGACCCTGAGCAAGGTGGCGATGACCAGCCGTGAAATTTCCGATCTGTTGATGCTCGGAATGGGCGCCTACACACCGCTCGACGGCTTCATGAACCAGGCTGACTGGCGCGGCTGCTGCGAGGGTATGAAAACCGCCGACGGCCTGTTCTGGCCGATTCCCATCACCCTGTCCTGTGATCCGGAGGAAGCCGCCACTCTCAACGTTGGCGATGACATCGCCCTGACCGATGGCAAGGGAACGATCTTCGGCATCCTCACCTTGAGCGAAAAATACACCATCGACCGCCAGTTCGAATGCAAGCATGTGTTTCGCACTGACGATCCCGCCCACCCCGGCGTACAAAAGGTTTTGCAGCAGGGCGCCATAAATCTGGCCGGTCCGGTGCGGGTTTTCACCGAGGACCATTTTCCCCAGACTTATAAAGGGCTGTATTTCCGGCCCGCCGAAACCCGCGCCCTGTTCGCCGAGAAGGGTTGGTCGACGGTTGCCGCCTTTCAGACCCGCAACCCCATGCACCGCAGCCATGAATATCTCGCCAAGATCGCCGTCGAGCTGTGCGACGGGCTGCTCATTCATCAGGTTCTGGGGGCGCTCAAGCTCGGCGATATTCCGGCTGACGTGCGGGTCGCGGCAATCGACGCCCTGGTGTCGAACTATTTTGTTCCCGGCACGGTGATCCAGGCCGGCTATCCCATCGAGATGCGCTACGCTGGCCCGCGCGAGGCTCTGCTCCATGCGGTGTTTAGGCAAAACTTCGGCTGCTCGCACCTGGTTGTCGGGCGTGACCACGCCGGGGTCGGCAGCTATTATGGGCCGTTCGACGCCCATCACATCTTTGATGAAATTGACCAGGGCAGCATCGAGATCCAGGCCATGAAGATCGATATCACCTTCCATTGTTATAAGTGCGGCGGCATGGCCACCGGACGCACCTGCCCGCACGGCGAGGAAGACCGGCTCAATGTCTCCGGCACGGCCTTGCGCGAAATGTTCGCCAATCACGAGCCGGTGCCCGCCGAATTCAGCCGCCCCGAAGTGCTAGAAGTGCTGCAAGCCTATTACGACAGCCGGGGGTGACAGTGGGGATGCATCGCGCGATTGGAATTCTGTTCGCCGCCGCCCTGCTCTACGCCAACCCCGCGGCAACCCGCCAGCTTGTCGATCTCGAGCTGGTGCTGGCGGTGGACATCTCCTCGAGCGTCTCCACCGAAGAATTCAACTTGCAAATGGGCGGCCTCGCCAACGCCTTTCGCGACCCGCTGGTGGCGGCGGCGATTCGCGCCTCGGGCGATCTCGGGATCGCCGTGTCGCTGATCCAATGGTCGGACAACCGCCGGCAATTCCTCGCCGTGGACTGGGACCTGCTGCACGACGTGGCGAGCAGCCGACACTTTGCCGATCAAATCGCGGCGGCGGCGCGCCTGGTGGTGGCCGGCGGCGGCACGGCAATTGGCGGCGCCCTGAAATACGGCACCGCCCAGATCGAGAGCAACGACTACGACGGCCTGCGTCTGGTGATCGATGTCTCCGGCGACGGGCGCACCAACCAGGGCTGGCCCGACCGCCCCTTGCGCGACGCCACCGTTGCCCGCGGCATTACCATCAACGGCCTGGTCATTCTCAACGAAGAGCCCCTGCTGGACGACTACTACCATGCCAACGTGATCGGCGGCGCGGGCGCCTTTGTTATGACGACAATGGATTTTCACTCCTTTGCCTCGGCCATCCTGGCTAAACTGATTAGAGAGATTGCCGGGGCGCCTGTCGCCTCACTAGAGGAGACCATGCCATGACGCCTGAAAAACAAACCGCGCTCGATTGGGTCGCGGCTAACGAAAGTCAGCTATCGGACTGGCACAGCACGATCTGGGATTTCCATGAGCCGGCCTGGCGGGAATATAAATCGGCGGCCTGGTATGTGGAGCGGCTGCGCAGCCAAGGCTTCACCGTCGAGGCAGGCTCGGGCGGCATGCCGACGGCGTTTTGCGCCACCTGGGACGCTAACGGGGACGATTCCGGCCCGGTCATCGCCTCCTACGCGGAATATGACGCGGTGCCCGGCAACTCTCAGCAGCGCACCCCCTATCAGGCGCCGCGCGACGGCGTCCACCCCTGGGCGGCGGGCCATACGGACCCTCATTCGGGCCTCGGTATCGGCGCCCTGGGCGGCATGCTGGCGGCCAAGGCGGCCATGGAGAAGCACGGCATCACCGGCCGCCTCAAATTCCTCGGCGAGCCCGCCGAGAAGGTCTGCGGCTCCAAGCCGGTGCATGCGGCGCATGGCTATTATGACGATATGGACGCCGCCATCAGCTTCCATCCGGCCTACCTGCCGGTGCTCTCGAACACCTGCATCTGGGACACCCATTGCGGCGCCTACTGGAGCAAAATCTATACCTTCGAATGCACCGAACCCGAAACCTGGGCCAGCATGGCGACCAACGTCCAGGGCTCCTCGCACACCGCGGCCCGGGCGCCCGGCGCCATCGATGCGGTATGCCTGATGTACACCACAACCAAATACACCAAGGAAGCCATGCTGCCCCACACCGGCACATGGACCCTGAACGAAGCCATCCTGGCCGCCGGCCAGGCCACATCGGACAATCTGCCGCCGCGTTTCAGCCAGATCCAATATGCCTGGCGCTGCCCGACCCTGGAAATGGCTCGGCGCATCACCGAGGTGCTCGATCACAACGCCGAGCATGTGGCTGCGATCACGCATTGCGAGGTGCGCAGCGAATGGGTGACCAAGACCCGTGTCGGCCTGGCCAATCACGCCATGGCCGAGATCACCTATGGCAATCTTGAGCAGACCGGGGCGCCTGAATTCGGCGAGGAAGCCAAGACCTTCGCCCGCGAAATTCAGGCCAATCTGGGTCTGAAGCCGATGGATGATCCCTTCGTCGCGGCGATGAGCGAACTGACCCCGCCCGAGGTCGCCGAGGCGGCCTTGCGCGAGTCGCTGCCGCCCTGGCAGGTCAGCTACACCTCCGATGATTATGTCGATTACACCTGGCATACGCCGACCGTGCGGCTGTTTATCGGCCGGCCCCGGCTGGAGATTCCCGAGGCGGGCTATCAGTATCCGGCCTGGGTGTGGAACGCGCTGGGCGGCTACAGCCCGGCGATCGATCCCATGGTGTTCTCGGCGGCGCGCTGCATCGGCGCGACGATCATCGATTTGCTGACCGACGGGGTCAGCCTGGAGCGGGCCAAAGCCGAGTTCGAAGAGCGCACCGGCGGCGGCGTCGGCGGCGCCAACTGGGTCGCGCCGCAATTGCCGAGCGATTTCGAGGCGCCGATCCATTACCGCTGGCCGGAATATGTCACCACCGTTCGCGGCGAGGAATGGTGGATACCACAGAAAGCGTAAACTCCAGGCGTAAACTCTATGAGACAGGGAGCAGAAGAATGAAAGACCATCCGGATTTCCAACCCGCCGATCCGTCGGTGATCCCCAGGTTTGCCGATGTGGCGACCTTTCTCCGCGCCCGGCGCCATGAAGCCAGCGACGCGGTGGACATCGGCCTGGTCGGCGTGCCGTTCGACCTCGGCCTGAATTACCGCACCGGCGCCCGCCAGGGACCGGCCGGGGTGCGCGAAGCCTCAAGGGTCATCCGCCGGGTGCATCCCACAAGCGGCACCGCCCCCTTCCGGCTGTGCAATGTGGCCGACATCGGCGATGCGCCGGTCAATCCCATGAGCAAGGATAAATCGATCAATATGATCACGGCGTTCTTCAGCGATCTGCACGGCCAGGGTGTCGTGCCGATCGCCATCGGCGGCGACCATACGATCCCCTTGCCGATCCTGCGCGGCATCGCGAGCCATCGCCCGGTCGGCATCCTCCATTTCGACGCCCATGCGGATGTGATGGATACCATGTGCGGCGACAGCATCAATCACGCGACCTTCATGCGGCGTGGCGTCGAGGAAGGTTTGATCGATCCTAAGCGGGTGGTGCAAATCGGCCTGCGCGGCAGCCGCTTCGTGCCGGACGATATCCAGTATAGTTACGATGTCGGTTTCACGGTCATTACCATGGACGATTACGACGATCTCGGGCGCGCCGCCGTGATCGCAAAGGTCAAGCAGATCTTGGGTGGCGGCCCGATCTATGTGTCGCTCGATATAGATGGCCTCGACCCGACCTATATGCCTGGCACTGGGGTTCCCGAAATTGGCGGTATTCTGCCGAGAGACGCCCAGAAGATCATCCAGTCCCTGCGCGGCGAGGACGTCGTCGGCGCCGACATCAGCGAGGTCTCGCCCTGTTTCGACCCGACCGGCATCACCTGCGTGACCGTGGCGAATTTAATGTTCGAGTTGCTCTGTGTTATTGCGGAGACGGTGGATGCGGGGGTATGAAATTCGGCTATGAACAGCGGACAAGACGGTAAACTGCAGGCGGCGGTCGCGCATTTTCAGGCTGGTCGCGTGGCCGAGGCCAAGGGCCTCTGTGCGGAAATTCTCGATTATGATCCGCAAAATATCATGGTGCTTCACCTGCACGGCATCCTCCATTGCGTCGGCGGCGATATGGCCAAGGGGGCGACCCTGATCGCCGAGGCCGTGCATCTGAATCCCAAAAACCCGGCGGCGCACTATGATCTCGGCAAGGCGTGGTTCGCCCTCGGCCGGCTGGAAGACGCGGTGGCGGCCTTCGGTCTGGCCCTGGGCTTGAAGCCCGACTTCGCCGAGGTGCACAACGATATGGGCAATGTGATGGGGGTGCTGGGTCGCCCAGGCGACGCCGTCGCGGCCTACGAACGGGCCTTGCAGATCAATCCTAATTTTGCCGAGGCGCACAACAACCTGGGCAACGCGCTGATGGCTCAGGGCCGCTTAGCGGACGCGGCGGCGGCCTATGGGCGCGCCCTGGCGATCAATCCGAAATATGCCGAGGCCCATTATAACCGGGGCAATCTGCATCATGCCCAGGGTGATCTGGAAGACGCATTGGCGGCCTACGAGGAAGCCTTGGCCCTGCGACCCAACTATGATGAGGCCTTGAACAATCTCGGCAGCGCCTTTCAGAATCTCGGCCGCTTCGACGAGGCCCGGACAGCCTTCGACCGATTGCTGCACCTGCGCCACGGCGGCCCCTGGTGGAACGCCGCCTCGTTTGACGCCGGGGCCGCCAACGGCGGTGGAAAAGTGTTGAACGCATCGGCTTTCAAGCTGGCCGACGCCATAGATCAGATCGACTATCTGATCTCCCGGGGCCGCATCGATGGGTCGTTTGAGGCCATGGCCGAACGCTACCGCTCGGTGCTCATCGAGCTGGCCGAGTCGCCGGCCCCCGAGACAAGCTTTGAGCTGAATGCGGACCAGGGCTCGCGCATCGGCGCTTTTCACGACCGGGTATTTCACTACAACGCCGCACCCCGCATCGCCGGCCGGGCCATCAATCAGGGGCTCGACTTTCGCGGCATCGAGGATGAATACCGGTCGTCCGCGGTGTCGGTGATCTCGATCAATGATTTTCTAACCCCTGAAGCCTTGAGCTCGTTGCGCGACTTCTGCCTCGAATCGACGATCTTTTTCGACTACACCGGCGAGCGCTTTGTCAGCAGCCGCAGCAACCAGGGCTTCAACTGCGACCTGCTCTATCAGATGGCCGAGGAGTTGAAGGAATCTCTGCCCGGCGTGCTCGGCGGTCATGCTCTCAAAAACATGTGGGTCTATCGCTACAACAACCAATCCGAAGGCGTCGCCGAGCATACGGACGATGGGGCGGTGACCTTCAATTTCTGGATCACCCCCGATGACGCCAATCTGTCTCCCGGCGGTGGCGGCCTGGTGGTCTACGTCAAGGAACAGCCCATGGATTGGGATTGGGAACGCTATAACCGGGAAAAATACGGCGCGAATATGAAGCGCGAGATCGATGAATTCCTCAGCGATGCCAAAACCATGACCATCCCCTACGGCGACAACCGCGCCGTGCTGTTTCGCTCGAACCTGTACCACAAATCGGACCAGGTAAATTTCAAGGACGGCTTCGAAAATCGGCGGATGAATATCACCATGCTGTTCGGCCATCGCGGCAGCTGATATGTGCGCAGCAGAACAGCGCTATTTCGTGCGCGCGCCTAACTCCCCGTAGGCGGTGATCTCAAAAAAATTCTCACGGCTCCAGGAATTCGACGCTACTCTCGAGGCCCGGGATGGGGGCGGAAACAGCGCCATCGATAACGCCAACCAGCACGCCCAAAAGGAAATACTGGAACTCCTCGAAGGGCGGCTGCATGATAACCCAGGGTGATCGTTTGACAGTGGTAATATGATTATCTACAAAGAATGAATATAATGGGCGCGGATGATGGGCGCAGAAGAAATTGGGAGAGGTTAAGTGCAAGCTTTCGAAAATCTGAAATAATTTATGGTTACAGAACGTCGCAGCGCCAGGATATCACGCACATTTGTCCTATGAATTTAAGGAAACTCGATGGGTCGGCGGCACGGCTGGGAGCGGCGGCGCGGCCAACATTTAGTGGGCGAAGGTGGGGGTTTTCGAAGCCGCTATACCTTCATTTCTTACGCAGATAAAAATTGGATAATATTGAGGTCATTTCATGTTCACCAGCAATCCGTTCGCCGAGCTTTCGGCGTCCATACCGCCCGTCGTTATGCAGGCGTACGTCGTCATCATGATCATCCTGGTAGTGGGTGGCACGCTGTACGACATCATTCACAAGAAGAGCGCCAACTACTTTTTCAACAATTGGCGGAATGCAAAGAATAAAGGGACGCAGCATGTCAGTGGTGGGGATATGGTGTCCCTAGCGGTTCAAACTGCTTGTGTAGAGGGCCTAACGTCTGCTGAATTTTGTAACGCTCAGCGCAGAATTGCCCACCTCCTTACCATGTACGGTTTCCTGGCTTACGTGATCACGACTGTCATCATGGTGTTCGGATACCCAACGCCCGCCATCCCCACGCCCGCCATCCTGCCGCAACTTTGGCACATCGGGGCTCTGCTGGTTTGCATCGGCGGTTACTGGTTCTGGTTCTTCATTCGGGTCGATGTCGCCGCCGAGGGCAAATCACCGTTCCGCATTGTACGCGCTGACCTGTTCATCCTCTCGCTTCTCGCGAGTGTGACACTGGGCCTGATCTGGTCCTATTTTCAGGCGATCGACCACTCGTGGACTACCATGTTCCTCGGTTTGCACCTCATCGCCACGACGATGCTGTTCGGATCCATTCCGTGGTCAAAGTTCTCACATATGTTCTTCAAACCCGCGGCGGCCTTCCAGCACAGGGTGGAGCAGGCAAACGGTTCGAGGAGAAACTTGCCGGCCTCCGCTGATAAACCGGAGATTTTTGGAAGCGCCCTTCAACGACCCCGAAATTATTAATCAGCCCATTATTGGTCTTCGATACAGGAGAAAACGGAATATCATGCCGACATTTGTTTATATGGACCTTTGCGACGGCTGCGGACATTGTGTGGATATCTGTCCGTCCGACATTATGCACATCGATACTACCTACCGCCGTGCCTATAACATCGAACCCAATATGTGCTGGGAGTGTTACGCCTGTGTGAAGGCTTGTCCGCAAAACGCGATCGACTGCCGTGGCTATTCCGACTTCGCCCCCATGGGCCACAGTGTTCGGGTGTTACGGGAAGAGGAGAAAGGGACCATTTCGTGGAAGATCAAGTTCCGGGATGGCCGCGAGAAAAATTTTGAATCTCCTATCCGAACGACGCCATGGGGATCGATCAAGTCAGTGTCCGATTCCGAGGCGCCTACCCAACAGGCCATGAAATCCCAGGAGCTCTCGCACGAACCGGATGCACTCAATATCGATAAGCTGCCCGCGTTGACCCCGGACCAATTCAAGCAGGGCTTGGTCTAATGAGTCTGTTCTCCCGGAGAAAAACGGTATTCGTTGATTCGGATGTCCTCGTCATCGGTGGCGGTATGGCTGGCTGTGGGGCCGCGTACGAATCACGGTACTGGGGGCGCGATCAAAAGATTGTCATCGTCGAGAAGGCAAATATTGAGCGCAGCGGCGCCGTCGCTCAAGGCCTGTATGCAATCAACTGCTATATGGGCATGCAGTGGGATGAGAACCAGCCCGAAGACCATGTCCGCTACGCCCGGAACGACCTCATGGGTCTTGTGCGGGAAGATTTAGGCTACGATATCGCCCGCCATGTCGACTCCTCGGTGCACATGTTCGAGGAGTGGGGCCTGCCGATTATGAAGGACGAGGAATCCGGTAGGTACCTGCGCGAAGGCAAATGGCAAATCATGATTCACGGTGAAAGCTTCAAGCCGATCGTCGCCGAGGCTGCCCGCAAAGCCGCCACCAAGGTCTACAACCGGATCATGGTGACCCACCTGCTGATGGACGAGACCAAGTCCAACCGAGTCGCCGGGGCCGTCGGTTTCAACGTCCGTACCGGGGATTTCTACGTTTTCCGCGCAAAAGCCGTGATCGTAACCGCCGGTGGCGCGTCACACATCTTCAAGCCTCGTGCAACCGGTGAAGGCATGGGACGGACGTGGTATGCCCCGTGGAGCAGCGCCTCTGCTTATGCGTTGCCAATCCGCGCCGGGGCCAAGATGACGCAGATGGAGAACCGGATCGTCCTCACGCGATTCAAGGATGGCTATGGTCCAGTCGGCGCCTATTTCCTGCATCTCAAGACATACACCGAAAACGCGTATGGGGATAATTACGAGCCTACATGGTACGAAAACACCAAGGAATTGGTGGGGGATTATATTGATCGGCAACCGGTGCCGACGTGCCTGCGAAATCACGCATTTTTGGAGGAGGTCAAGGCCGGCCGCGGCCCCATCCGCATGGTAACCAAGGAGGCATTCCAGGATCCGCATAAGGAGGTCGTTGGCTGGGAGAACTTTCTGGGCATGACGATTGCGCAAGCGGTTGTCTGGGCGTCGCAGAATATCGATCCCAAGGAAATCAATCCTGAGTTGACCACGTCCGAGCCTTACGTCATGGGCTCCCACGCCACTTGTTCAGGCGCGTGGGCGAGCGGTCCGGAGGACTACGCACCCGACGAATACCAGTGGGGATACAATCGGATGATGACTGTCGAGGGTCTTTTTGGCGCCGGCGACACCATCGGCGGCACCGCCCACAAGTTCTCATCAGGCTCCTTCACGGAAGGCCGGATTGCCGGAAAGGCGGCGGTAAATTACGTGAACGACCTGGGAAACAACCAACCTCAAGTTAGTGAAGCGGAATACGAAGGTCTCAAGCAGGTAGTCTTCCAACCCTTGGAGAACTACCAGGTTGGCAGCAACGAGATCGTCGGGGGAACAGTTTCACCGAGCTATCTTTTGCCGATGCATGGTCTTCAGCGCCTCGAAAAGATCATGGACGAGTATGTTGGTGGTATCAGCGCCCACTACACGACCAACGAACCGTTGCTCACCCGCGGGCTGGAGTTGCTGGACATGCTGAAGGAAGATCTCGAACATCTCGGGGCCGAAGACCTTCACCAGCTTATGCGGTCGTGGGAGCTTCATCACCGGGTCTTGGCCTCAGAATGTGTGACGCATCACACGAATTTCCGAAAGGAAACGCGGTGGCCGGGGTATTACTATCGGGCCGATCATCCGAAGCTGGATGATACCGATTGGCATTGCTTTACCTTATCCCAGTACGATCGGGAATCCGGGAAGTGGGAAATGGAGACAGCGCCCGTGTATCACATCATCGATTAAATGCAGTCAATCGACGATTCCCTAAATGAAATGAGACGCCCTTAACAGTGTCCGATGCCGGACGCGCCGTGGAGACCCAATGCGCGTCGGGCCTGGGGGAACTCTCGCCGGTTGCGCCCTCGCCAAGGCGCGCACCGACGCCGGCGCCGGATAGACTTCCAATTATCGCCGGGCTGATCTGTACAAAGGCCTCGGCGCTTCCTAGATTAATCTGATCCTAAATAACAATGCCCAAATATGAGGTCCTGATGGTTTCTCACCATACCGCGCTGATCTACTCCATGGTGCTGCTTTCCGCCGCCGACGGCGACATGACGGATGTCGAGGTTGCAGTCATCAGCGACATCATCCGTACCCTGCCAGTGTTTCAAGACTACGATACCGAGCTGCTATCCCAGGCAACCGCCGACTGCGCCGAATTGCTGGGCGCCGATAGCGGCTTTGAAGCGGTTGTCAAAATCATCGGTGCAAACTTGCCTGATCGTCTGCGCGAGACCGCCTATCTGCTGGCCTGTGAGGTCGTCGCCGCCGACCTGGTGGCCGACCAGGAAGAGCTTCGCCTGCTTGAGATGCTGCGCAACCATCTGGTGATCGACCGCTTGGTGACGGTGGCCATCGAGCGCGCCGTCCGCGCCCGTCACACCACGGTCTGAGGCCACAGGATGCCGGGTACGGCGCTCATCACCGGTGCCGGCCGCCGCATCGGGCGCGCCATGGCACAGGACCTGGCGAGCCGGGGATGGGCCATCGGAGTGCATTACCACCAATCCGCTGATGACGCGCATTCCCTGGTCGAGGCAATCCTCAACGATGGCGGCAAGGCGGTCGCCCTGGCCGCCGACCTCGCCGACGAAGGCGCCGTCGAGACCTTGATCCCGCAATGCAACGCGGCCCTGGGGACCACCAGCCTGCTGATCAATAACGCCTCCCTGTTCGAGAACGACGGCCTGGCGAGTGCGACCGCGTCATCATGGTCCGCTCATATGGCGGTCAATCTGCGCGCCCCCCTGGTGCTGATCCAGGGCCTGATGGCCGGCCTGGGTGCGGACGGTACGGGCAATATCATCAACATGCTCGATCAGCGGGTATGGAATCTGTCCGCCGATTTTCTCTCCTACACCACCAGCAAGGCGGGCCTCTGGACCTTGACCCAGACTCTTGCCCTGGCCTGTGCGCCCCGGGTGCGGGTCAACGGCATCGGCCCCGGCCCGGCCCTGCCCAGCAAGCGACAATCCCAGGCCCAGTTCGACGAAACCAGTGCGCGTCTGCCCTTAGGGCGCGGCACCACGCCCGATGAAATTTGCACGGCGGTGCGCTTTATACTGGACTCGCCGGCAATGACCGGTCAGATGATTGCGCTTGACGGCGGCGAGCATCTTAATTCCACTCCCGCCTTTTGACGCCGGAGGTTTAGACATGCCGCAACCCACGCCCCTTCGCCCCATACCAAGTGCCAACAACGGGCAACCGGCGCGGCGCATGTTCATCCATGATCTGATACTCGACTGCTGGATCGGTATCCATAAACACGAACGGGACGCCGACCAGCGGGTGCGCATCAATATCGATCTCACCGTGCGCGACCTGGCGCCGGTCGAGGATAGCATCGCCAACGTCATCGACTATGACGACCTGATCGCCGGTATCGAGGCGATCGTCAATTCCGGGCATATCAATCTGGTGGAAACCCTCGCCGACCTGATTGGCGACTTCTGCATGGCAGACTCGCGGGTGACAAACGCCAAGATCAGAGTCGAAAAACTCGAAGCCTTCACCCAAGCCGCAAGCACCGGTATCGAGATCGAGCGCATCGCCTCGCGGCTGTAACAGAGCTGTAACAAGTTTCTCAATCATAGCCGCCTCTTAGCCGCCTTCTCTTTATTTGTGCACAGCACCACGATTGGCAGGGCCGGGCGCGCCGTAAAGGCATGACAAACCCACGTATGATTCTATTTGACATTGAAAAATAGTGTCAAAACAAATGATTACCAAATTTGCCTATTTTTTAGGCAATCACGTGGCAAATCAAGGGAGATGCGCCATCTGGCTCTTTTCGTGACGGTTTTCGACAAACTTATCCACAGCTTCCGTGGATAGATATTTGCGCCTCGAATTACCTATCGGAGCGACATCTGAATTACTGTGCAACAGCCTTGGGTTACGGCTAGCTGCTGACCTAGAGCATGCTCTAACTGTCCAGAAGATCGCGGCGCGCCTTGTCGAGATGCTCGGTAATTATGGCCACCGCCCGCTCGCCGTCACGAAGAATTAGAGCCTGGCAGAGTTTGCGGTGCTGGCGATTGTATTCAGCGATCCGCTCCCGGGTCAGGATCTTGTCTTTCATGGCGCTCCATTGGGCATGGCCGCGCACATGATTGATGTGGCGATAGATCGACGCCATCAATGGATTGTGGCTGGCGTCGGCGAGTAGCTGGTGAAAGCGGCGATCCCATTTGGTGAATTGATTGGCGTCGTCGCCGGCGGATTCGAGCGCATCCAGAACCGCCTCGAGGGCGTCGAAATCCTTGGCCGTTGCGTTGATTGATGCCAGGCGCGCCATTTCCGGCTCCACGGCAAGGCGCACATCGATCAATTCAAGCGGATTGGTAATCTCGGCGACCTCGTCTCCGGCGCTCTCGGCCCGATAGCGTACATAGGTGCCGCTGCCCCGGCGCCGGGAGACCATGTTATCTTCGTCGAGGACGCGCAGCGCCTCGCGGATCGTACCGCGCGAGCATTTGACGGCCTCGGCGAGCTGCCGCTCGGCGGGAAGGCGCTCGCCAAACAGATAGATACCGTCCAGAATTGCCCGGCGCAGATAGGCGGCAACTGCCGCGGCGCCGCGAACGTCGGGTAAGCTGTTCGTAATGGCGCTCTCTGTTCGGCTTCTTCTTGACACCATCGCCTTTGCGGTTTCCAATAGAATGAATTGGTCAAATTGGACTATAATTGGTTACTCTTACTGAGACAACCGTTAAAGGAGATCGCGCCTTGGCTTTTCCAGAACAGGCAAAATACGTCATCGTCGGCGCCGGCGTTCACGGCCTGAGCACCGCCTATCATCTGGCGCTGGAGCTAAGCGCGCGCGGGCGCGGCGATGGCAGCGACATTCTGGTCATCGACAAGGCCGGCATCGGCGGCGGCGCCAGCGGCATCGCCTGCGGCGTGGTGCGCAATAATTATTACCAGCCCGCCATGCGCGAGTTGATGGCCCATAGTGCCGCGATCTGGGCGGACGACGCGGAGGCTTATCATTTTCATACCGTCGGCTACATGCAGATCAGCCCCGAGTCCATGCATGAAGACGTCGCCTCGATTTATCAGCAACAGCAGGCCATCGGCTACGAATCGGTGTTCATCGAGGGCGCCGACGACTGCGACAAATATATGAAGGGTATGTTCTCCGACTGGCGCGCCCAGGGCATCACCTCGGTACTCCATGAAAAACCGGGCGGCTACGCCAACAACATGGCGGCCATGCTCGGCCTGGCGGCCAAGGCCGAGGGCGAGGGCGTGCGCATCCTCACCGGCGTTACGGTGACCGGCTTCAAACGATCCGGCGGGGCTATCGTCGCCGTCGAAACCGAGCGCGGCGCCATTGCCTGCGAGGCGGTGGTGATCGGCGCCGGCCCCTGGATGAACAGCTTTTGGGAAATGCTCGATCTACCCAAAAGCGTCGATATCAAGGGCCGCGATGGGACCATCCACAACGATATCGATATGTGGCGTTACTGGTGCCTCGAGGAAGGCACCCTCGGGGTCGATCCGGATTTGCAGAAAACCAACGACGGCAAGATGCCGCCGGTCATCCATGTGGATACGGACGCGCCCCTCTATTCCGACATCGACGGCTCGCTGATCAAGGACGAGCTGTGGGGCATCTACTACAAGCCCGACACGAATTTCGGCGGCATCCAGGGCGGCGCCATGCCCTATAAGGTCGATAAGCCGGTGTCAGAGGTCCAGGTCGACCCCTACGGCCCGGAATCGCCCGAGTTCATCGTCGATGACGAATTCGCCCATATGTGGTGTTCGGCCCTGGCCTTTTGTCAGGAGCGTTTTTCCGGCCAGATCAGCAAGTGGAAAAAAGAGCCCTCGGGGGGCATCGGCTGTTTCACGCCCGACAGCTTCCCGGTGATCGATGTATTTCATCAGAATTGCCACATCATTGCCGATTCGAACCACGGCTTTAAAATGATCGGCGTCGGCAAGCTGGTCGCCGCCGAGATTATGGGGGAAACTAGCCGGCTACTCGAACCGTTCCGTCTATCGCGCTACGCCGAAGGCAAGCTGCATCCGGTATCCAGCAGCCCCTTCCCATGGAGCTAAGCGCACATCAAGCAGGGAGATAAAAACCAATGACTGATCTCGAAGCCCATGTGGGTGCAGAAGGTCGCGACGACCTGGTCAAGCAGGTGCGTTCCAAAATCAAAGAACTCGGCATTACCTATATCTATTATCAATTCATTTCGGTAACCGGCCGCATCGTCGGCAAGGGCATTCCCGCCGACCATTGGGAAGCCATCGCCGGTCGCGGTTTCCAACTGGTCTACGGTTCGACCGCCAACCTGTTCGTCGATCGCCACGGCAAGTACATCGGTTACGGCCCCGAGTCTTCCGAACTGGTCGGCATCCCTGATCCTGAAACCTTCTGCCAGCTGCCCTGGGACAAGCGGGTTGCGCGGGTGTTCTGCACTTGCTTTCGCAATCGCGAGGAGCGGGAGAACCCGGGCGGCCATCTGACCTCCGATTGCCGTGGCAACCTGCGCATCATCCACGAAGAATTCAAGGCCAAGCACGACGGCCTGCATCTGCGCATCGGCACCGAGCCCGAGATGATGTGGCTCAAGAAGGGCGAGGACGGCCTGCCCGACGGCGGCTTCTCCAAGCCCAACTGCTATCACATCGACCAGTTCGAGAGCCTGCGCCCGGTGTTCATGCAGGTCATCGAATATTCCCAGGCCATGGGCCTCGACATGATCCAGGGCGACCATGAGGACGCGCCGGGCCAGCTTGAGCTGAACTGGATGTTCGACGAGCCCATGCGCAACAGCGACCGGCTCACCACCTATCGCCAGATCTGCGCCCAGGTGGCGCGCGAGAACAACCTGATCGCCTGCTTCATGGCGAAGCCCTTCATGGGCGTCTCGGCCAACGGCTGCCATCACAATATGTCTCTGTGGCGCGGCGGCGAGGAAGAGCTGGTCAACACCCCCCATCTGGATTCCCGGCCCGGCCTCGACGGCGTCTATGCCCATCTCAAGGGCGGCGAAAACACCTTCATGCCCGACCCGTCCCTCGACGAGCGCAAGCCGGGGCCGATCGGCCTGCAATGCGTCGGCGGCGTCATGGAGCATGTCGGCGCCCTGACGGCGCTTGGCTCCTCGACGGTGAATTCCTACCGCCGCCTGTGGGACACCGGCTTCTGGGCGCCGGTGTTCGCCGACTGGGGCTATCAGAACCGAACCTGCGCCCTGCGCATCTCGGCGCCCGGACGGTTCGAATACCGCTCGGTCGATTCTATGGTCAATCCCTACCTGCTCGGCGCCGCCCTGCTCAAGGTGTTCGACGACGGCATCACCCGCAACCTCGATCCGGGCGAGCCGGAGGAACGCAACATCTAT
This sequence comes from Alphaproteobacteria bacterium, assembly GCA_046582565.1. Lineage (GTDB taxonomy): Bacteria > Pseudomonadota > Alphaproteobacteria > JAAXGF01 > JAAXGF01 > JAYGED01. The sequence continues at coordinate 1,646 of JAYGED010000129.1, read as the reverse complement.
GAAGCCATGGAGGCCGGCAAGCAGGTCACCAAGCTGCCCATGTCGCTTGGCGAGGCCCTCGACCGCATGGCGGACAACGAGGTAGTGAAGTCGGCCCTGCCCGACGAAATGTACAGAGTATTTGAACACTACAAGCGCGACGAATGGGAGAAGTACAACGCCACCGTCACAGAGTGGGATCTGCAGACCTATTGGGACTGCCTGCCGTAGGCACTTCATGTTTGAAAACTCTTTCAAATTTGAATTGCCTGATTGCAGCAGATGCTGCAATCCGCCGCGCAGCGGGCGTAAAGCCTGCGTGGCGTTTGAACGTTGTTTGATCGTCTTATCGATCAAACGGGAAAAGATGTAAGGAGAAGAAATACATGTGTGGAATTGCCGGGATCATCCATCGCGGCGCGACCGGGAACATCGGCGGCGAGATGTCGTCGATGTTGCAGTCGCTCCGACATCGCGGCCCCGACTCGACCGGCTTCGCCATCTATGGTGTGCCGACGTCGGGCGAACTGATCATGCGCTTCAAGGTCGCCGAGCAGGAAGAAGCCCGGCACGGCTTCGCCATCATCGACAAGCTGGTTTCGCGCCGCGCCGAGGTCGACAAGCGCATCGAATCCATGGGCGGCGAGATCGTCAAGGCAGAACAGGTCACCGATTATGCCCTGCGCTATCACATCAAATTTGACGGCGATCTCAAGCGGTTCGCCGATTACATCGAGGATGTGGAGGGCGCCGAAATTCTCTCCATCGGCGACGCCCTGGAGCTGATCAAGGACCTGGGCGACGCGAGCCGGGTAGTCGAGCAATACGGCCTCAGCGATTTCACCGGCACCCACGCCATCGGCCATACCCGCATGGCCACCGAATCCGACGTGGATATCCGCTCCGCCCACCCCTATTGGGCCTATCCCTTCCGCGACATCGCGGTGGTCCACAACGGCCAGCTCACCAACTATTGGAAGAGCCGCCGTGCGCTTGAGCATCGCGGCCACCGCTTCGTGTCGAACTGCGATAGCGAGCTCATCGCCGTCTATATCGCCGACCGCCAAAGCCGCGGCCAGCCGCTCGAAGAGGCAATGCAGGATTCGATCACCGAGCTCGACGGCGTGTTCACCTACCTGGTCGCCACCCACGACAGCCTGGGCATGGCCAAGGACGTCATGGCGGCCAAGCCCATGGTGCTCTACGAGAGCGACGATTTCATCGCCCTGGCCTCGGAGGAAGTGGCCATCCGCAGCATCTTCCCCGAAGAAATCGATACAACAGACCCCTATGAAGGAGAGGTGCGCGTATGGCACACTTAGACAATAATTCCCGGGACGATAAATCCCACGAAATGGGTATGCATACCGAGCAGCTAGCCGGGCGTACCCAACAGGTTTTCTTCTCGCCCACGGAGGAAGATAATTTCCTCTATGCGGGGGCCTTTGTGGTCGATTTCAACAAGCGAGCCGAAGTCGACGCCGCCGAGATGACCGCCAGCGAGGTCAACCTGAAAATCCGCGCCTTGATGGCCGACGGCCATGGCACCATCGTGATCAAGAACCCGCTGGCCAAGCATTCCCTCGGGGTCGGCATTCTCAACCGCCTGCAGCTCTATTTCGAGGGCAGCCTGGGCTATTTCGGCATCGGTCTGATCGACGGGCCCA
>JAYGED010000122.1:0-4671 GCA_046582565.1 Alphaproteobacteria bacterium | reverse complement strand
GACCAAAAGCCGATCATGCACTAACATTCAAACTGGACCTCTCAAGGGGGGCTGACCACCGGTGGAACAGTGGTACGGTTCCATTGATCTTGGGTATTGTCTGTAAAATTTCGAGTTAGTAGCTTGATACTGCTCAATTCGTAGCATCTAAAAATGAGCTGGGTATTCATTCGGGGGAATAAAATTATGCGTAGTAGATTTGCTCTGGCGTTGCTCATTAGTGCTATTCTCGCGGGCGCAAGCGTTCCGGCGGGTGCGGCCAGCGATACCGCCAAGAGTAAGATGATGATGGGCATGGAGGGCGTCTTCAATTTCGGCTACAAAGCCTCGCGCATGCATATGGAAGGCAGCCGTTCGGGGACGAACCGCCTGAGCAATGCCGAAGTGTTGACGACATTTCCCGTAACCCCGGTCCGCATGATCAAATATATGCATATGTTTTCGGGCATTTATGGCTTGACCAATGACCTGACGCTTGTAGCCATGGTGCCCTATGTCGACATCGCCATGAAGCACTTGAACCAAGCCGGTGTAAACTTCACGACCAAATCCAAGGGTATCGGGGACGTTTCGCTGTTGGGCATGTATCGGATATTGCGCTCCGGCAACCATGAATTCCTGGTCAGCGGCGGGGTCAGCCTGCCGACCGGTTCGATCGATAAGACCGACACGACCCCGGCCGGGCTGAACCGGCCTTTGCCCTATGCCATGCAGCCGGGTTCGGGCACTTTTGATCTGCTGCCCGGATTAACCTATCGTGGCCGCGCTGGAGCCTACTCATGGGGTGGCAAGGCCAGTGCCGTGCTGCGCATCGGCGACAACGACGCGAACTACACTTTCGGCGACCGTTATCGCGTCAGCGCCTGGGGCGCGCGGCGCTGGGTCGACTGGTTTTCGACCTCTTTGCGCGTCAATTATGAAACTCGAGCCAATGTGGACGGCGCCGATGTGCGACTCAACCCGGCGATGGTGCCAACGGCCAATGCCAATTTGCTGGGCGGCGATCGGGTCGACCTGATTGGCGGCGTGACTTTCATCGGCACCGGGGGCTTGATCAAGGGCCAGCGCCTGTTCGTTGAATTCGGCGCCCCGATCTACCAGAAAATCGACGGCCCCCAACTCGAAGTCGATTGGGTGTTGAGCGCCGGTATTAAACTGCGGTTCTGAGCGCGGTTCGATTTCGCAAATGCAAGAGCACGAACATGAGCACGGACATGGACATGGCGAGGCGGGGGTAGTCAAAGACGTCGTCTGCGGCATGAGCGTTGAGCCCGCCACCGCCCAGCATGTTGTTCAGCACAAAGACCAGAGCTTCTATTTTTGCTCGGCGAAGTGCCGGGGGAAATTCGAAGGGGATCCTGCCCTTTACCTCGATGGCAAACCGGCTCCGGAAGCCATGCCGAAGGGCACTCAATATACCTGCCCCATGCACCCCGAGATCGTGCGGGACGAGCCGGGCGAATGCCCGAAATGCGGCATGGCGCTCGATCCCATGGGGGTTCCCGCGGCCGACGAGGGACCGAACCCCGAACTTGTCGATTTCAAGCGCCGCTTTTGGGTCGGCGCCGTGCTGAGCGTCCCGCTTCTTGTGCTGACCATGGGCCCTTTTGTGGGGCTCGGTTTCGTCCGCGAACTCCTGGGTGAGCGGGCGACGCTGTGGATCGAACTGGTCCTCGGCACGCCGGTCATTCTCTGGTCCGGTTGGCCGTTTTTGGTGCGTGGTGTGAATTCCGTCATCAACCGCAGCCTGAACATGTTCACACTCATCGCCATGGGCGTTGGTTCCGCATTTCTATTCAGTGTGGTCGCGGTTCTCGCGCCGGGAATATTTCCGGACGGGTTTCGCGATGCGGGAGGCAATGTCGGCGTCTATTTTGAGGCCGGCGCGGTGATCGTCGTTCTGGTTCTGCTCGGCCAGTTGATGGAACTCGGCGCGCGGGAACGCACGGGATCGGCGATCAGAGCACTTCTCGATCTCGCGCCCAAGACTGCCCGCGTGATCCGCGAGGACGGGCAGGAAGAGGAAATCCCACTTGAGGATGTTCGCCTCGGCGACCATTTGCGCGTGCGCCCGGGCGACAAGGTGCCGGTCGACGGCGTGGTGGTCGAGGGCCGCTCCTCGATCGATGAGTCGATGCTTTCGGGCGAGCCGGTCCCGGTCGAGAAAGTCGAGGGCGACGACGTTACGGGCGCGACCGTCAACGGCACCGGCAGCCTGGTGATCGAGGCAAGGCGCGTCGGCGCCGACACCATGCTCAGCCAGATCGTCGAGATGGTCGCCAACGCACAGCGCAGCCGCGCGCCGATCCAGAAGCTTGCCGACTCGGTGGCGGGCACGTTCGTTCCGGTGGTCATCGGCATTGCGATACTCGCCTTCATCGCCTGGTCGGTCTGGGGGCCGGCGCCGGCGCTCGCCTACGGGTTGGTGTCGGCGGTCGCCGTGTTGATCATCGCTTGCCCTTGCGCCCTGGGCCTGGCGACGCCTATGTCGATCATGACGGCGACGGGCCGGGGCGCCCAGGTGGGCGTGTTGATCAAAAACGCCGAGGCGCTCGAGCGGTTCGCCGATGTCGACACGCTGATCGTCGATAAGACGGGCACGCTGACCGTCGGCAAGCCGAAGCTGGTCGCCGTGCTTCCTGAAGCCGGCCACGACGAGGCCGAGGTGCTGCGCCTGGCCGCCAGCCTGGAGCGCGGCTCGGAGCATCCGTTGGCGGAAGCGATCGTCTCCGGGGCCGAGGAACGGGGGATCGCCCTGGCCAAAGCGGAAGAGTTCGAGGCCATCACCGGCAAAGGGGTGAAGGGCGTTGTCGACGGTAAGCCGGTGGCCCTGGGCAACGCAAAATTGATCGCCGACATGGGCCTCGATGGCGGCCGTCTGGCCGAAGCGGGCAATGCCCGTCGTGACGAGGGCGAAACAGTCATGTTCGTCATCATCGAATCAGACATCGCCGGCCTTGTCTCGGTTGCCGATCCAGTCAAGCCGACCACCCCCGACGCCCTGGTGGCGCTGCACGCGGAAGGTTTCCATATCATTATGGCGACCGGCGACAACGAGCGCACGGCAAAGGCGGTGGCGTCAAAGCTGGGGATCGACGAAATCCGCGCCGACGTGATGCCCGCGGACAAGGCGCGTATCGTCCAGGAATTACAGTCAGCCGGCCGGAAAGTCGCCATGGCCGGCGACGGCGTCAACGATGCGCCCGCGCTGGCCCAGGCGGATGTCGGCATCGCCATGGGCACCGGCGCCGACGTGGCCATAGAGAGCGCGGGTTTCACCCTGGTCAAGGGCGACCTCAATGGCATCGTCCGGGCGCGCCGCCTGTCGCGGGCGACCATGCGCAACATCAAGCAAAACCTGTTTTTCGCGCTGGCCTACAACGCTGCCGGTGTTCCGGTGGCGGCGGGTATCCTCTATCCGTTCCTCGGTATTTTGATTTCGCCGATCTTCGCGGCGGCGGCCATGAGCCTGTCGTCGGTGTCGGTCATCAGCAATGCTCTCAGGCTGCGTTCAGTCAAGATTTAGGCACCTTCCGTCGCCGCGCGAAAATCATCTCACAACAACGATAACCGCAGGTCGATTACATATTATGGGCGGCCCATTCAGCGTGCGAGAGCGACGCATTGAGGGCCAATGTGACGTTCAGGACGGCGTAACTGAGCACAAATATAATCTGCGCCATGCGATCCAGCCGCCATGCCCAGGCTGGCCCGTTACTCCAATGGTGATAAATGCCCACCGATCCGGTGGACGTCAGCAAAGTCATAAAAACCGTGATCACGGATGTTGCGGTGACAAAATCAGTGAGCGTGTAGCCGCTGCTCAATGGGATTTGACTCGAGATAACGTAAATGCTGGCGATGCTAGCGAAAAAGGCACCAACGCCTATGGAAAACCTTGGGCTGGTATGAGCCGGGCTGACAAAAAAAGGCCAGCAGGGATAAGCACACGGCCGAGAAAATTCCGACGAACATTTTTACGTAAAGCCCCCAGCTGGCACGCTTGATGCCGATGCCGAAGGTCAGCTGGGAATAGGTTTCTTTATAATCTTCGGGAAGGAGCAGATTTCCGCGCCGGGTCTTGTAGGAATGCGACTTTTCGATCAATCGATGGGAGAAAACTTTGTAGCCGGGGATTTTAACCCGCGAACTGATTTCGCTGCCGCTTGAGTCCGGCACATATTGCAGGTCGTAGAATTACCGCTTGGTATCCTCGATATGGATCGTCATGAGGTGGTCGTCACGGGGGTAGCGACTGATATTGAAAAACTTCGTTATCTCAGCGCTAACGCGATACAGCTCGTAGTGTTCGTCGCCCAAATCAGTATCATCGAGCAGTTTTTTACTGATAATTTCGCCGTTGACGATTTGGAAATTATCTCCCGGATGGACGTTGGGGCCGGTCCATACGAACCAGATATAAAAATCGACCTTCCAGCGCGTGCTCCGCAACGACACGTCGAAAATGCGATCCACATAGATACCGGAAGTGACTTTGATATTTTCAGGTTCGCGGCCGAGGTTTAACAATTTTGTTTCTGTCGCGGTCTGGCCTTCTTCCACCTTGGACTGGTCCATACGCGCCTCGTGGCGAGAGATAGCTTCTTTCTTTTAGTGACTCAACACATCGGCCATGAAATAAGTCGAGGCTCCGTAGCCCACGATCAAGAG
>JAYGED010000309.1:0-21005 GCA_046582565.1 Alphaproteobacteria bacterium | reverse complement strand
CCCCCCCCCCCCCCCCCGAATTACGTGAATTGGCCGTCGGGCGTTGCGCGACATCGAAATTTCGCCAGATAGACCAAGCGGCATTCACGGACAACCCCTACCAATCGCCATTCCTCTGCTCATTAGGCTCCGGACTCAATTAATCCACCATATGACGAATGCGGCGATCAGGACAGCGGAGAGGAGGTTTCTGGCGAGCTTCCCGTGAACTCCCTGCACAAACTCTCGTCTGCCAGTGGCCGATCCTCACTCCGCGGCGCTGATCCCGTTTATCGCCGCCGTCGATGTGTGCGCCATCTCTGCCACGATCCGCTCGGCCGGGAAACGCACGGTAACCGTGGTGCCGACGCCAACCTCGCTTTGCAGGTCCATCGTTCCGCCATGCAGCTCGATGAAAGCCTTGATCAGCGGCAGGCCGAGCCCGCTGCCCTCGTATTTGCGATTCAAGTCACTGTCCAACTGGATGAACGGCGACAGCGCCTTGGGAATGTCGATGAGGGCGATGCCGATGCCCGTATCGGCTAACCGTTTTCCGTGTTGTACCAAGTCCTGACCGTCACCCTTCCACCGGCCGGCGTGAACTTGATCGCGTTGGACAGCAGGTTGATCATTATCTGCTTGAGTTTGCGTTCATCCGCATAGAGCGCCGACAAATCCGGCGCCGCGTCGTATGCGATGTTAACGCCCGCCTCTTCGGCCCGCTCCTTGACCAGGATAAGGCAAGACAGAAGGGCCTTCGATACGTCGACAATTTCCTCATGGAGTTCGGTCTTGCCCGCCTCGATCTTAGACAGATCGAGAATGTCGGTGATGAGCTCCAGGAGATGGACGCCGGATGCGTTGATGTCGTTCGCATACTCGGCATATTTCGGGTTGTCTATAGGTCCGAACATGCCGCTTTTCATGACATCGGAGAAACCAATGATGGCGTTCAGCGGCGTGCGCAGCTCGTGGCTCATGTTGGCGAGGAACTCTGACTTGGTGCGGTTGGCGAGTTCGGCATGTTCCTTGGCCTGACGCATCGCCTCTTCGGCTCGCTTGCGCTCGGTGATGTCACGGCCGACTGCCTGGTATTCGATGACGCATTCGGATGCATCGAAAATGGCGCGTTTGGTCCAGTTTTGCCAGATCGTTTCGCCATCCGAGCCTGAGAATGAGACTTCGAACTCCCCGATCGGCTGTTCCAGGGTCAAGCGTGCGTAGAGCGCCTCTAACTTACTCAGATCTTCCGGCGCCATACCGTCATAGGCGGAGCGGCCGATCAGTTCCTCACGGCTCTTACCGTGAAAACGGCAATAGGCCGCGTTGACGAAGGTTCTACGACCGTCAGGCGAGTGACGAGAGATCATCTCTGTCTGGTCTTCTACTACCGCTTGATAGTGTTGTTTGCTCTCGCGCAGCGCCTCCTCCGCTCGCTTGCGCTCGGTGATCAGCGCCGCATTGACATCTGCCATGGCGTTGAAGGCGGAGCCCAGTTCGTGGAACTCAGCCGGTGAAATCGAGGCCGACGCCGGAACCCGGGACTCGAGGTTGCCCTCCGCGATGTCGCGCGCCGCGAAAATAACCGCCTCCACCGGCCGCACCAACAGGCCGGACAGCAACCAGCTGATGATCGCTGCCGTGACCAGCCCGACGATGATCAGGCCAAGCGCCGCCCGCTGCACCTCCCCGGCTCGCTCTTCCAGCTCTTCCAGGGGCTGCGGTACCATGACGCCCCACCCGGTGCTCGGCACCGTCGTGTAGCCGCTGATCATGTCCTTGTTGACGGCCGGCGCGAAGAAGGTGGTTACGCCGGTTTCCCCCGCCATCATGCGCGCAACCGGCGTTACTTTGGCGATGTTCTTTATCTGCGACTGCCAGTCGGACCGGGGATGCGCGATGACATTGCCGCTTCGATCAACAATCGCGGAATGACCCTTGCGGCCGAACACAATCGCCTTCTGCACTTGCCGCACATATTCCAGGTCAAGAACGGCGATAGCGATGCGATCGGGGGCAATGGATCGGGTTAAATATATGGTCGGCTGTCCCTCACCATCGGCCATCACGTCGCTGAAGACGGCGGGGCCGTCGCTAATCTGAGGGCGCAACCGCTTGAGAATTTCCGCAGGAAATCGGGCGCCGAGAATCGGGTTGTCCTTCAGCTGGAACGTTGCTCGACCATCTTCGTCGATAATGGAAAAGCTGTTCAATCCGATCTGCCGCGCCAGATCGATGACCGATGGCGGCTGCATTTTTTCGTCGGCGATTTCGATGAGATAGCCGAATGTCGCCTTCACGTCATTGGCATAGCGATCAAGCGCCGCCGTTATATTGCCCGCCAACAAGAGGTGTTTTTCCGAGACCGCGGCGAGTTCCTTCTTCATCGCCGTCTGCTCGACCCAGGCGCCGAGGAAAAGAACGGGAATGACCGCAATGACGGTGAACGCCACGGCGAGCATATGGCGAAGGTGAATCTTCATAGGGGCCTGACTTTTCGGCACAAAGAATTAAAACCGCCGGCGCCCCACGTCACACCAATCGCCTGCTCCATGATCTGCCGAAGCGAGTCTGCGTTGTTATGCGTTACTGGCTCTATTTGCATGTGCAAACAGTTGTCGCTTGCCATGACGCGTCTCCTTTGCATAACGATAGTGGTTACTCGACTAAGTTGTAGTACGACGCGCTTGTAATATTGTTTAACATTACGTCAAACTTCATTAACAAATGGTTAAGCCCAATGTCCGCTACGAGCCATATATAGACATTCTGCGACGCCTTGAGCCGTCAATCCCACACCATTGACGTAGCAACCCAGACTCATCACTGTAATCATCCATGATCTCGTCAAACACCGTGGGCGATAAGAGTATTGGAACCATCCATGAGCGACCCGCTTCTAGAGCAATCGGCGAACGGGGATCTGCTCCTCCAGTCGCAGACGGAGGTGCGTCACCTGAAGAACACCATCATCGCCCTTCGCGAGGAATTTGAAGCGCTGCAATTCCAGAACCAGGAAAATGTGCAACGTGCGGTGTCCGATTCCAGCGGTGAAATCAGCCAATTGAAGAACTCGGTCTCGGCGTTAAGGGAGGAATTGGACAATCTCAATTTCGAGAAAAATAAAGCTGTCCAGGAGGCTATCGCCCAGTCCAGCACCGAAATCCAGCAACTGAAAGAATCGTCACAGGCGTTAAGGGAGGGGTTGGATAACCTCAATTTCGAGAAAACCAGCGCCGTACAGAAGGTCGTCGCCGACGGCGCCGACAACATTAATCAACTCCAGGCGACGGCGTCTGCGTTGCGTGATGAACTGGACCACATCAAAATCACCTTCGAGGACAAATTTCAGGCAGTTGAGCGGGCCTCCCGCGATGAATCCAAGCAATTGCAGGAAACCGTCGCTAAACTACGCCAGGAACTGGAAGCTTGTAAGGGAGGTTCCTGACCATGGCGAGCAAGGCCCGCTCCGATCAGACCGTGGCATCCAGCCCGGTTAAATCCAAGCCGGCGGCGAACGGTCGCGCGCGCGCGCGGGTCACCGTCATGCGCCAGGCCGACAGCAAACTGCAACAGGCGGAAATGAAGCTGCAACAGGCGGAATTACTGCTCGATGTGTCACGGCGGGTGGCGGGCATCGATAGTCTGGCCGAAGTTCTCAAAACCCTTGTCGAAGTGATCTCATACGAGCTCGGCGCCGAACGCGCTTCGTTGTTCATGAACGACAGCACCACCGGCGAGCTTTATTCGCGCGTTGCCCAGGGGGACTTCTCGCGCGAAATCCGAATGCTGAATTCCGCCGGTATCGCCGGCGCGGTATTCGAGAACGGCCAGGGCGAAATTATCGACGACGCCTATGCCGATGACCGATTCAACCGGCAGGTGGACCAACAGACCGGTTTTAAGACCGTCAATATTGTCTGCGCCCCGGTCAAGACCGTGAATGGCGACGTAATCGGCGTCACCCAGGCGCTCAACAAGAAGCAGGGCGCCTTCACGCCGGAAGACTTGAACCTGCTCGAAGCCATTACCACCCAGGCGGCGGTGGCTCTGCAAAGCACCCAATTCATTGAGCGCATGAAAAAGACCCGTGAGATGGAAATGGAATTCCTCGACGTGGTCTCCGACGTAACCTCCGAATTGGAACTGGGCTCGCTGTTGACCAAGGTGATGAGCGAGGCGACCCGGATGCTCAAAGCCGACCGATCGACGCTGTTCCTCAACGATGAGAAGACCAGTGAGCTGTTTTCCCGTGTCGCCATGGGCGACAGCTTGGGCGAAATTCGGTTGCCCAATTCCGCCGGAATCGCCGGTACTGTGTTCACCACCGGCAAGACGGTGAATATCCCCTATGCCTACGCCGATCTTCGTTTCAATCCGGCCTTCGACAAGCAAACCGGCTTTTTCACGCGCTCCATTCTGTGTGTGCCGATCATCAACAAGGATGGCAAGACCATCGGCGTCACCCAGGCGCTGAACAAAAGCGGCGGCCCGTTCAACGCCGAAGACGAAACCCGCCTCAAGGCGTTTACCGCCCAGGTCTCCATCGCGCTGGAGAACGCCAAGCTGTTCGAAGACGTCCAGAATATGAAGAACTACACCGAAAGCATGCTGGAAAGCATGACCAACGGCGTTATCACCATGGACGAAGACGGCAAGGTCGTCACCTGCAACACCGCCGGCCTGCGGATCATGAAATCAGAAGACGGCGATATCATCGGCAAACAGGCGGATGAATTTTTCACCGACGCCAACGCCTGGTTGATGGACCGGGTCAAGAAGGTCGAGGAAACCCTGGAACAGGATGTCCTCATGGACGCGGAGCTGGAATTCGGGGGCGAGGACGAAAAAGAGACCATATCCGCCAACGTCACCCTGTTGCCACTGATCGGCGATGACGGCAAGAAGCTGGGCTCGATGATCATGATCGAGGACATCAGCACTGAAAAACGAATGAAATCGACCATGTCGCGCTACATGGACCCCGGCATCGCGGATCAGTTGATGGGTGATGGCGGCAGCGAGGAATTTCTCGGCGGCAAAAGCAGCGAAATCACGGTGCTGTTTTCCGACATCCGTTCGTTCACCACCATCACCGAATCCCTGGGCGCCCAGGGCACGGTGAAAATGCTCAACGATTACTTCACCATCATGGTCGACTGCATCACCCGGGAAGACGGCATGCTGGATAAGTTTATCGGCGACGCCATCATGGCCGGGTTCGGCATTCCCGTCTCCCACGACGACAACGAGGATCGCGCCGTGCGCGCCGCCATCGCCATGATCGTCGAGTTGTGGGATTGGAATGCGGAGCGCGAAGCCCGCGGCGAAGACGCCATCGACCACGGAATCGGGATCAATACCGGCATGGTGGTGTCGGGCAACATCGGTTCGCCCAAGCGCATGGACTACACCATGATCGGCGATGGCGTGAATTTGGCGGCACGGCTGGAATCGGCGTGCAAGCAGTACTCGGCGCGGCTGTTGATCAGCGAATTCACCAAGGCGAAGCTGAGAGGCACCTATAAATTGCGCGACATCGACACGGTCGTGGTCAAGGGCAAGACCGAACCGGTCGGCGTCTACGAGGTGCTGGACTACCACAGCGACGAGACCTATCCCAACCTGATGGACAACGTGAACTTCTTCAACGAAGGGGTGAAGCAATACCGCGCCGGCAATTGGCAGAAGGGCATCGGACGCTTCAGGGAGGCGATCCAGGCCAACGAGACAGACCTGTTGGCGCAAACCTATATCGAGCGCTGCGAACACCTGAAGAAAAATCCGCCCAAAGACTGGAACGGTGTCTGGATCATGACGTCGAAATAACCGTCGCCGCAGGCCCTCTCCCTGCGGTGAGGGCACTGGCTTTTACAGTTATTAACATCCATGAAATTTTTTGGTTAAACGTTCCGGGTAGGCTGGACCGGTTCCTGGAGAGTGCTTAACTCTCCGCCGGGCCTTAGGGAGTTTTTGATGGTTGATTTCAGCGAACAGCGTAGCCAACAGGGCGATAGGCGTACTCAACAGCGACGTTCCCACGCCGATGATCGCCGGAGCAGTAATCGCTCCCACCTAGTGTCGCGTAGGTTTAGCTGCGAACGTCGTGAAACAGAAGACAGGCGCGCCTCGGTCGACTCTCTCGTTCCTCAGAGGCGGCTATCGGTTGTGCAGACGCCGTAAGTCGAGCCCTTCCGCCATCCTGCTTCACGCTTGGTTCGGTGTGAGCCCTACAGAATAAACTTCGACAGATCGGCGTTCCTCGCCAGTTCGGCGACGTTATCTTCTACGTAATCGCGGTCGATGACGATGGTTGTGCCGCCGCGGTCGGTGGCGGTGAAGCTGATCTCCTCGAGCAGCTTTTCCATCACCGTATGGAGCCGGCGCGCGCCGATGTTCTCGACCGCTGAATTCACCTCGGCGGCGAGGCCGGCGATTTCGTCGACCGCCTCGTCGGTGAAGTCGAGAATCACCTCCTCGGTGCCCATCAGGGCGACATACTGCTTGATCAGGCTGAACTCGGGCTCGGTGAGGATGCGCTTGAAGTCACCGCGGGTCAGGGCCTTGAGCTCTACCCGGATGGGCAGCCGGCCCTGCAGTTCGGGCAGCAGGTCGGCGGGCTTGGCGAGATGGAAGGCGCCCGAGGCGATGAACAGGATGTGATCGGTCTTCACCGTGCCGTGCTTGGTGGCGACGTTGGTGCCCTCGATGAGCGGCAGCAGGTCGCGCTGCACCCCCTCGCGGCTGACGTCGGCGCCGGCCCGGTCGTGGCGGGCGCAAATTTTATCGATCTCGTCGAGGAAGACGATGCCGTTCTGCTCGACCGCATCGATGGCGGCGTCGATGACGCTGTCCTGGTCGAGCAGCTTGTCGCTCTCCTCGGCGATCAGCACCTCGTGGCTGCGCTCGACGGTCATGTGCTTGGTTGTGGTGCGCGGCCCCAGCGCCTTGCCCAGCATATCGTTGAGATTGATCATGCCGAGCTGCGAGCCGGGCATGCCGGGGATATCCAGGGTCGGCATGCCGCCACCCGATGTGTCGGCCACCTCGATATCGATTTCCTTGTCGTTGAGCTCGCCCTGGCGCAGCATCTTGCGGAACTTGGCCCGCGTATCGATGCTCGCCGATTGGCCGACCAGGGCGTCGAGAACGCGCTCCTCGGCGGCCATTTCGGCCCGGCTGGCGACCTCCTTGCGCATGCGGTCGCGGGTCATGGTGACGGCGACCTCGACGAGATCGCGGATGATCTGCTCTACATCGCGCCCGACATAGCCGACCTCGGTGAATTTCGTCGCCTCGACCTTGATGAAAGGGGCATGCGCCAGCCGCGCCAGACGGCGGGCAATCTCGGTCTTGCCGACGCCGGTCGGGCCGATCATCAGGATGTTCTTGGGCAGCACCTCCTCGCGCATGGCGCCGGTGAGCTCCTGACGCCGCCAGCGATTGCGCAGCGCAATGGCGACGGCGCGCTTGGCGTCGTCCTGGCCGATGATGTAGCGATCCAGTTCGGAGACGATCTCGCGCGGGCTGAATGAGGTCATTGCGCGGCGGGCTCCTCGGCGTCGTCGATAGATTCCAGAGTGACGTGTCCGTTGGTGTAGACGCAGATGCCGGCGGCGATTTCCATGGCCTTGCGGGCGATGGCCTCGGCGTCGAGATCGTCTCTCTCGATCAGGGCGCGGGCCGCCGACAGGGCGAAATTGCCGCCCGAGCCGATGGCCAGGATACCGTCGTCGGGCTCCAGCACATCGCCGGTGCCTGACAACAGCAAAGAGACCGAGCGGTCCGCAACCGCCATCAGGGCCTCCAGGCGGCGCAGATAGCGATCCGTGCGCCAGTCCTTGGCAAGCTCCACACAGGCGCGGGTGAGCTGGCCGGGGTGGCGCTCAAGCTTGCCTTCGAGGCGCTCGAACAGGGTGAAGGCGTCGGCGGTGGCGCCGGCGAACCCGGCGATAATGGCGCCGTCGCCGAGGCGGCGGATCTTGTTGGCGTTGGCCTTGACCACGGTGCCGCCCATGCTGACCTGTCCGTCGCCGGCGATGACCACCCGGCCGCCCTTGCGCACACAGAGGATGGTGGTGCCATGCCAGGCGTTGGGATTATTTTCCGACATATGATTTCCGTAGAGTCTTGCGGGGGGTTGTTTGAGCGCCCCATCGCGGGGCGCCACCAAACATGTGGGGGATCGCCCCCGCTCGTCAAGGCCCCCACTCGTCAAGGAAGCGGCTGGCGAATCCTGCGTCTGCCTGCTAAAACCCTAACCCCGTATTCTTTGAGCCCAGTTCGGATGCGCATCTATACCGTCCATATCGATCCCCTGTCGGTCGCCGACGACCGAGGTGCTGTGATCATCGCTGAAGGCTTTTCCTGGTCGGCGGCGGCGTTCAACGTTTTCTGGGCGGTCTATCACGGGCTGTGGGATTGGGCGGCTATCCTGCTCATGGCTGCCCTGGCGCTCAGCGCCACCGTGGCTTTCAGCGGCCTTGATGCGATCAGCGCCATGGTCGTCCAAGCCGGCTTCGCGGCCCTGGTCGGCGTCACCTCCAACGATTGGCGGCGCTGGTTCTTGTCGCGGCGCGGCTACCGCCTGGCCGGTATCGTGTCGGCGGATAGCGAAGGCGCCGCCGAGCGGCGCTATTTCAGCCGCGCTGTTGAGGCCGGCCATGGCCTCTGACGCCGTTACCTATGATGAAGGCAACATCTTCGCCCGCATCCTGCGCGGGGAGATTCCCTGCGACAAGGTGTTCGAGGACGAGCATGTGCTCGCCTTCCACGACGTCAACCCGCAGACGGCGGTGCATATTCTGGTCATCCCCAAGGGCGCCTATGTCTCGATGGATGATTTCACAGGCAAGGCCAGCGACGCCGAGATTACCGCCCTGATGCGCGCGGTGGGGCGGATCGCCGCCGAGAACGGTTTGACCGAGGCGGGCTACCGCATCCTGGTCAACAACGGCGAGCACGCCAACCAGGAAGTGCCCCATCTGCATATCCATATCTTAGCCGGCCAGCCGCTCGGCCGGATGATCAAGCCGCTTCATAAGTAGGACAAGCAAGCTATGAACAAAATCCTGATGGTAGCGGCCGGGCTTTTTGCCTTCGCCGCATCCTCCACTCTCACCCAAGCCGGGGAACCAGAAAACATGCTTTATCTCGAACTCAAAGACGGCCGTGTGGTCATCGAACTGCTGCCCGAGTTGGCGCCCAACCATGTGGCGCGCATCAAGGAGCTGGCCCGCGAGGGCTTCTACGACGGCCTCAAATTTCATCGCGTGATCGACGGCTTCATGGCCCAGACCGGCGATCCCAAGGGCAACGGCACCGGCGGTTCGGGCCAGAACATCAACGCCGAATTCAGCGCCGAGAAGCATGTCCGCGGCGCCGTCTCCATGGCCCGCGCGCAAAGCCCCAACAGCGCCGATTCGCAATTCTTCATCGTGCTCAAGGACTCCTTCTTCCTGGATGGCCAATACACCGTCTGGGGCCGGGTCACCGAAGGCATGGAGCATGTCGACGAGATCAAGAAGGGCTCCAGCACCAACAACGGCTCCGTCTACGAGCCCGACAGCATCGTCAGCATGAAGGTGGCCGCCGACGTCGAGGAATAGGGGGGCGGGGCGCCTGCCCCAGGCTCGCTATGCCTGAGCTACCCGAAACCATGCGCGGCGTCCAGCTCACCGGCCACGGCGGCCTGGATAAGCTGGAGCTGCGCGACGACATCCCCGTGCCCCGGCCGTCCCCGCGCGACGTGCTTATTCGCGTCGCCGCGGCGGGGGTCAACAATACCGACATCAACACCCGCATAGGCTGGTATTCGAAGGCCGGCGGCGGCGATGAAGACGCCAGTTGGGCCGGCGCGCCCCTGCGGTTTCCGCGCATTCAGGGGATCGATGTCTGCGGGCGCATCGTCGCGGTCGGTGAGGATGTGAGCCGGGACCGCCTCGGCGAGCGGGTGCTGATCGAGACCTGTCTCCTAGAAGCCGACGGCCTGGAACTGGCGCAGCCCTGGTTCCTGGGCTCGGAGTGCGACGGCGGCTTTGCCGAATACACTGTGGTCGCGGCGCGGCACGCCTACGCCATCGAGAGCGCGCTCAGCGATACCGAGCTTGCCTCGTTTCCCTGCTCCTATTCGACGGCGGAAAACATGCTCGCCCGATCCAACACGCAAGCGAGCGATCGGGTTCTCGTCACCGGTGCGTCGGGCGGCGTCGGCTCCGCCGCGGTGCAGCTCGCCCGGGCCCGGGGTGCTACCGTCGTCGCCGTGACCGGCCCCGCCAAGGCGGAGGCCCTACGCAGCCTCGGGGCCGAGCAGACCGTGGCGCGAGACGACAGCCTGGTGGACGCCCTCGGGCGCGACAGCATCGATGTGGTGATCGACCTGGTGGCCGGCCCGCAATGGCCCGAGCTCCTCGACGTGCTCCGCGCCGGCGGGCGCTACGCCGTGGCCGGCGCCATCGGCGGCCCCCTGGTCGAACTCGACGTGCGCACGCTTTACCTGAAAGACCTCAGCCTATTTGGCTGCACGATCCTGGCGCCCAAAGTTTTCCCCAGCCTGATCGACCACATAGAGCAGTCCCGCATAGCCCCCCTGGTCGCCAAGACCTACCCCCTAGAGCAGATCAAGGACGCCCAGACCGCGTTTCTAGAGAAGAAGCACGTCGGGAAGATCGTGCTCACCCTCCCCCAAGCATAATCCGCCGAATGTTTATCCATGACATGAATGATCACAAAAATACAATTTCCGGCCAATGTTTATGTGGCGCTGTGCGCTATGAGATACGGGGTTCGTTGAGCGACCCACATGCTTGCCACTGTAGCCAATGCCGCAGACAAAGCGGTCATTATTCGGTCACCACGCACCTCAAACGCAAAGATTTCTCGTTAACGGAAGTACGGGGTCTGAAGTGGTATCGCTCATCGAGTTTTGCGGAGCGAGGCTTCTGTGCCGAGTGCGGCTCATCGCTATTTTGGGACGATGGTGGGGATGAGGTGTACATCAGCGTAGGCAGTCTGAATAAGACGGATGGCCTTAAGCTTGCCAAGCATATCTTTGTCGATGAGAAAGCTGATTACTATGAAATCGATGATGCTCTGCCAATGTTTGCGAGCTATGATCGAGCAATAGTGTCAGATTAGAGCCCCCCCCCTCTCACGCCCACAAATGTATCCGCCGATAACTCAGCGCCTCCGCGATGTGGATGCGGGTGATGCCTTCGCTGGCTTCCAGGTCGGCCAGGGTGCGGGCGACCTTTAGCGCCCGGTGATAGCCGCGGGCTGAGAGGCGCATCTGCTCGGCGGCCTGGGTGAGCAGGGCGGCGCCGGCTTCGTCGGGGGTGGCGACGCGCTCCAGCAGCTTGCAGTCGGCGACGGCGTTGATGCGGACCGGGCGGCCTTGCGCGTCGCTCTCGCCGTCGTAGCGCTTAGCCTGGATGCGGCGCGCCGCCGCCACCCGCGCAGCCACCGTTGCGCTGTTCTCGGCGGGGGGCGGCAGGGCCAGGTCGGCGGAGGCCACCTCGGGGACCTCCACATGAAGATCGATGCGGTCGAACATGGGGCCTGAAATCTTCGATTGATAGTCGCGGGCGCATTTCGGGGCGCGCGAGCAGGCCCGCGAAGGGTCATCCAGATAGCCGCAGCGGCAGGGGTTCATGGCGGCGACGAGCTGGACGCGCGACGGATAATCCACATGGGCGTTGACCCGGGCCACCATGGTATGGCCGGTCTCGATGGGCTGGCGCAGGGCTTCTATGGTCTGGCGCTGGAATTCCGGCAGCTCGTCGAGGAACAGCACCCCGAGATGGGCCAGGCTGATCTCGCCGGGCTTGGCGGCCCGGCCGCCGCCGACCATGGCCGCGAGAGAAGCCGAATGATGCGGGTCGCGAAACGGCCGCCTGCGGGTCAGGCCGCCGCCCGCCAGATCGCCGGCGATGCTGCGGATCATGCTGACCTCGAGGATTTCGGAGGGCTCCAGCGCCGGCAGCAGACCGGCGAGGCGCTGGGCGAGGAGGGATTTGCCCGATCCCGGCGGGGGCCGATCATCAGCAGGTTATGACCGCCCGCCGCGGCCACCTCCAGGGCCCGCTTGGCGGTCTACTGGCCCTTGATGTCGGCGAGGTCGGGATAGGCGGCGATGTCCTCGGCGAGGGACGGCGCCGGCTGGGTGAGCAGCTGGTTGCCCTTGAAGTGATTGACCAGGACGAGAAGATTGTCGGGCGCCAGCACCTCGGGTCCATCGGCCCAGGCCGCCTCGCCGCCGTTCGCCGCCGGACAGATCACGCCGCGCTCATCCGCCGCCGCGGCGATGGTGGCGGGCAGCACCCCGGAGACCGGCAACAGGGCGCCGTCGAGGCCGAGCTCGCCGAGCACGGTGAAGCCGGCCACCGCTTCGGGCTGCGTCACCCCCATGGCGATCAACAGGCCGAGTGCTATGGGCAGGTCGAAATGGCTGCCTTCCTTGAGCAGAACGGCGGGCGCGAGATTAACCGTGATGCGCTTGGGCGGCAGGGCCAGGCCCAGGGCGCCCAGGGCGGCGCGCACCCGCTCGCGGGATTCCGCCACCGCCTTGTCGGGCAGGCCGACCATGGTAAAGGCCGGCAGGCCCGAGGCGATATGCACCTGGACATCCACAGGGCGCGCCTCGATGCCGTGAAAGGCGACCGTATTGACATGGGCAACCATGAGGCCCGCGTTCTCCCTGAGTTATGATCGGCAAGAGTGTAGGCCGGGAGAGAGCGCGAACGCTAGTCTACAGCTTGCCCTCAATCGCATCCCAGATTTGCCCGGCCAGGTTGGTGCCGTCGTAGCGGCTGATTTCCTGGATGCCGGTGGGCGAGGTGACGTTGATTTCGGTGAGGTAGTCGCCGATCACGTCGATGCCGACGAAGATCATGCCGCGCGCTTTCAGTTCCGGGCCGATGGCCTCGCAGATCTCGTGGTCGCGCTTCGACAGCTCGATTTTAAGCGGCGTTGCGCCCACATGCATGTTGGCGCGGGCCTCGCCGTCCGCCGGCACCCGATTGATGGCGCCCGCGGCCTCGCCGTCGATCAAGATTATGCGCTTGTCGCCGGCGCGCACCTCGGCGAGATAGCGCTGGATGATGATCGGCTCGCGATAGGCGTCGGCGAACATCTCGAGCAGGGAGGAGAGATTGTCGTCATCGGGGCTGAGATGGATCACCCCGGCACCGCCGTTGCCGTACAGGGGTTTGAGGATGATATGGCCGTATTCGGCTCGGAAATCGGCGATCAGGGCCGCATCCGAGGTGATCAGGGTGGGCGGCATCAGATTGCCGAAATCGGCGACGAACAGCTTCTCCGGCGCGTTGCGCACATGGGCCGGGTCGTTGACCACCAGGGTTTCGGGATGGATGCGCTCAAGCAGATGGGTGGTGGTGATATAGCTCATGTCGAACGGCGGGTCCTGGCGCAGCAGCACCACGTCCATATCCCCAAGGTCGATGGCCTCACGCGGCCCCAGGGTGAAATGATCGCCCTTAACCCGGCGCACGCTGAGGGATCGCGCGAAGGCGCTGATGCGGCCCCCTTGTTTGGACATATCAGTGGCGAAGGACAGATCGCGCGGCCGGTAATGGTATAATTTATGGCCGCGCGCTTCGGCTTCCAGGGCCAGGGCGAAGCTGCTGTCCGCATCGATATCGACAGGCTCGATGGGGTCCATCTGAATGGCGACGGAAAGGCTCATGGGGCGAGGCTCATGGCGATAGCACTAAAATAGTTTGCTCAGTTCGCGCCCAGTATACGCACATGGCTGATGACTTTTTGCACATTCTCGATGGTGCGCGCGTGGTTGGTGATGCGCTTGAGTTCGAGTTCGCTGCGCGCGATGCCGATGAGATAGATCACGCGGTTGACCGTTTCCACATTGTAGTTGATCGCTCGGATGTCCTTATCGAGCAGCAGTTTGGTGCGAAACTGGGTGCTGATCCAGAGATCCAGGGCGAAGTCTTTCAGGCCGGTTTGGTTGGACACCTGGATTTCGTTGAGAACCTCGGTGACGCCGTCGACCTGCCAGGTCACGCGCACCGCGTCGACGCGGTTCACCGGGTTCGGCACGTTGCCCGTCAACAGCACCCGGCCTTCGACCACCTCGGCGCTGACCAGACGTAGCAGCTCGATATCGAACTGATAGAAGTTTGAGACGATCTGCGACGCGATGATCGTATCGTCCACGGCGGCGCCGATCGAGCGCTCCTGGGCGACGGCGATGCCGACCGAGGCTCCGCCGCTGGCCATGGCGCTCGGCTCGCAGCCGGAAATCGCAAGTGCTGCCAAGGGAACAATAGCCAGGGGAATAGTTAAGGAAACCAGGGCTGAACGGCGGGTCATGAGCGTCAGGCTCCATCACGGGAAATCATGGGTATCAGGAAGGGATAGTAGCACGGCCTGTGTTTGAAACCAACATATGGTAGGTCAGGGGTGTTTTTTCGGATTTAAGGCCGCCAGGCGTCCTGGAGATGGCGCGGCAGGCGCCAGGGCCGCACCACCATCAGATCGAAGCGGATATCACAGCCCGCCAGGCGCGGCGACCGGGCGAGGAAGGCCTCGGCGGCGCGGGCGATGCGCCGGCGCTGTTTCGCTGTCGGCACCGCCTGGGACAGGTCATCCCCGCGGCGCGCCTTGACCTCGATCATCGCCAGCAGCGCGCCCCGCCGGGCGATGATGTCGATCTCGCCGACCGATGCCTTGAAGCGCCGCGCCAGCACCCGGTAGCCCCGCGCCCTGAGCCACCATACACAGGCCGTCTCGGCCAGCAGCCCAAAGCGATAGGCGCGGGTGCGGGCGTGGCCGTGGTCGTTGACGTGGCCGTGGTCTTTGACGTGGCCGTGGTCTTTGACGTGGCCGTGGTCTTTGACGTGGTTTGGCCGCATCAAGTCTCGCGCTCTTCTCTCGATAGCTCCAGGGCGCGGTGATACAGCCGGCGGCGGGGCAGGCCGGTGGCCAGGGCGACCCGCGCTGCCGCGTCGCGCAAACGATCCGTGGCCAGGGCCTCGCGCAGCAGGCCGTCGACGGCGCCATCGTCGAGCTGGTCGGCGTCTGCATCGGGGGGTGCGATGACAATGACGATTTCACCCTTGGGCGCACCGGCTGAGTCGTAATGGGCGGCCAGAGCATCGAGCGGGGCGCGCCTGATTTCTTCGTGGAGCTTGGTCAATTCGCGCGCCACCACCGCCTCGCGCGGCCCCAACACCTCGGCCATATCGGCCAGGGCGGCGGCCAGACGGCGGGTCGATTCAAACAGCAGCAGGGCGCCATCGATAAGCGCCAGCCGTTCGAGGGCGCGGCGCCGGGCGGCGCGCTTAGGGGGCAGAAAACCGGCGAAAAAGAAGCGGTCCGTGGGCAGGCCCGATATGGTCAGGGCGGCAAGCGGGGCCGAGGGTCCGGGCGCCGTGGTCACCGGGATGCCGGCGGCCTGCGCCTCGACCACCAGGCGATAGCCGGGGTCGGAAATCAAGGGCGTGCCGGCGTCGGAGACCAGAACCACCGCCTCGCCGCGCTGAAGCCGGGCCAGCAGGGCCGGGCGGACGCGCTGGGCGTTATGGTCGTGATAGGCGGTGAGGGGGGCGGAAATACCGTGCAGAAAGAGCAGCTTTCCGGTGGTTCGGGTATCCTCGCAGGCGACGATGTCAGCCGCCGCCAGCAGATCGAGCGCGCGCAGGGTTATGTCGCGGGAATTGCCGATGGGCGTCGCCACCACATAGAGGCCGGGGGCCAAAGCGGACAGGGCGGGCGGTGACAGTTTACTTCCCCCGGCGTGATGGCTAGGCTGGTTCACGTTTTTCACGGATTTTTCAGCTTGGCTTGAGGTGTCATGGTCGTCTCTTTCCGCCGATCACTGTTTCGGTCGCATTATTTCCGCAGGGCCCGGATGATTGCCGGCATGCTGGCGATCCTGATTTTCGCATCGGCCTGCCAACATAGCCGCCCATCATCTAGCACAGCGCCGCCGATAACAACCGCCCCGCCCGCTCCGGTGGTGCTGGCTCCGCCGCCGGAACCCGTCGCCCCGCCCGTCCTGGTCACGCCGGTAGAGGTGTCCGTGGTTGAGCCTGTCGCGCCCAGCGAGCCTCTCAATCTCCCGGAACCTTACACGCTGCCGCCCCTGGCTTTGCCGCCGGGTCCGGTTTCCGTGGCCCTGCTGCTGCCGTTATCCGGCCCCTCCTCCGAACTCGGGCAAGCCTTGTTCGAGGCAGCACAGCTTGCCCTGTTCGATATCGGCAATGAAGATTTCGTGCTGTTGCCGCGTGATACGGGCGGCACCGCCGAGGGCGCTGTGCGCGCCGCCAACCAGGCCCTGACCGCCGGCGCCCGGCTGGTTCTCGGGCCGCTGTTCTCAAGTTCGGTGGCAGCGGTGGCGCCGCTCACCCGGCTCGCCGGGGTCAATGTGGTGGCCTTTTCGTCGGATCGCTCGGTGGCCCGGCCCGGCGTCTATCTGATGGGGTTCCTGCCGGCCCAGCAGGTTACTCGGGTGGTCGAATACGCCATCGGCCAAAAACTGCAATGGTTCACCGCCCTGGCGCCATCGAACGCATACGGCGAGTCGATGGTCGGGGCGCTGACCGAGGTCACCCAGGCGATCGGCGGCATTCTGGTCGAGCCCCTGTTCTTCCCGGCAGAAGCCGAGACCGCGGCTGACGTGGAAGATATCGTGCGTTTCATGGCCAATTACGACGTCCGCCGCGCGGCGCTTTTGAGCCAACGGGATCAGCTCATGGCCCAGGACGATGAAATTTCACGGGCCGCGTTGGATCGCCTCGAAGGCATCAGCACCATCGGCGGCGCCGGCTTTGACGCGGTTCTGTTGCCCGAGGGCGGGCCGCGGCTGCTGTCTATCGCGCCGCTGTTTCCCTATTTCGATATCGATTCGCCCGAGGTCCGGCTGCTTGGCACCTATCAGTGGGAATCCGTCGTGGGCGAGCATGAACCGGCGCTTTTCGGCGGCTGGTTTGCCGCCCCGCCACCCGCCGCCAGGGCCGATTTCGAGAAGCGCTTCGAAGATAATTTCGGCTATAGCCCGCCGCGTCTGGCGAGCCTGGCCTATGACGCGGTGGCCCTGGCGGGGGCTCTGGCGAAGCTGCCCGACGGCCAGGGTTTCAGTGCCGATACCCTGACCAACGGCAGTGGTTTTCGGGGGGTCGACGGGATTTTCCGCTTCACCCCGGATGGCGGCAACGAACGCGGCCTCGCCGTCCTCGAAGTCACCCCTGAGGGGGCCAAAACCATCGATGAAGCGCCGAAAAGCTTTGCTGGTTTTTAGCTGATTTTCGGCTGGGTTTTTTGCGGTCGCCCGAGGGCGACCTGCGTTCAATCGTCACGCAGACTTTCGCCGGGTAAGCCGGCGGCCCGCTTGCGGGCTGTTAAGCAAGAAGCGCCGCGAGGACCGAATCCAGGACGCGCAGGCCTGATGGGGTGGCGCGCAGGTGGGTTTCGGTTTGCTCGAGAAAGCCGCCGTCGATCAGGGTTTTGAGGCGGGCGTCGTCGATCAGTTCGTCGAAGGCCAGGCCGCCGCGCGGGCTTAGTCGATCAAGGCGCACCCCTTCGGTCAGGCGCAGGCCCATCATCATTAGCTCGTCGCTGCGCGCGGGGGGCTCGATGGTCTCCGTCTCGGCGGTGCCGTGGCCCTGGTCCTCGACGGTTGCGAGCCAGCGTTCGGGGGTTCTGATCTGTCGCGATGCCAAGGTTTTACCGCCGTTGGTCAGGCGGCCATGGGCGCCGGGGCCGATGCCGATGTAATCGCCGCCCCGCCAATAATTCAGATTATGTTGCGATTCGGCGCCCGCCTTGGCGAAGTTGGATATTTCATAGGCCGCCATGCCGGCGCGCATCAGCCGCTCGTGGGTGACGTCGCACAGGGCCGCCGCCGTGTCGCCGTCCGGCACGGTCAGGGCGCCCCGCGCGGCTCGGTCATAAAACGGCGTTCCCGGCTCCAGGGTGAGCTGGTAGAGCGACAGATGCTCGGTGGCGTAGTCCAGGGCGCTGTCCAGTTCGGCGCCCCAGGCCAGGGCGGTTTGATCCGGCCGGGCGTAGATGATATCGAAGGAGACCCGGGAGAACACGTCCTGAGCCAGCGCCAGGGCGGCTTTTGCCTGCTCCGCGTCATGGCGGCGGCCGAGGAAGCGCAGGGCGTCATCGTCGAAGGACTGGACGCCGAGGGACAGGCGGTTGACCCCGGCGGCGCGGTAGCCGGCGAAGCGCCCCGCTTCAACCGAGCCGGGATTGGCCTCCAGGGTAATTTCCACATCGCGGCTCAAGGGCCAGCTGCGCGCCACCCGGTCGATCACCGCGCCGACCGTCTTGGGCGCCATCAAGGAGGGCGTGCCGCCGCCGAAGAACAGGCTGGCGACCTCCCGGCCCGCCGTGAGGCTCGCGAAATGGTCGATCTCACGCAAGGTCGCAGCGCAGAAGCGCGCCTCGTCGATGTAATCGCGCACATGGCTGTTGAAGTCGCAATAGGGGCATTTGGATTGGCAGAACGGCCAATGGACATAGACCGCCAGGGCGCCGCCATCCTGATCGGCGCTCATGGCCCCTCGAAGCAGGCGGCGACGAGCTTGGCGAAGGCCACCGCCCGGTGGCTGATGGCGTGCTTAAGGTTCTGGTCCATCTCGCCGAAGGTGATGTCGTAGCCGCCGGCAACGAAGATCGGGTCATAGCCGAAACCCAGGCTGCCCCGCGGCGGAAAGACAAGCTGCCCCTCGATGCGGCCCTCGAACATCTCGCAATGGCCATCCGGCCAGGCGAGAGCCAGGACGCAGATGAAATGGGCGCTGCGGTCGGGATTATCGCCGAGCTCGGTCTCGACGCGGCTCATGGCGGCGTTGAAATCACGGCCTTGATCTGTCTCGGCCCAGCGCGCCGAATAGAGGCCCGGCGCCCCGTCGAGTCCCGCCACCACCAGCCCGGAATCATCGGCCAGGGCAGGCGAAGCGCTCGCTTCGGCGGACAGATGCGCCTTGAGGGCCGCATTTTCGGCAAAGGTCTTGCCGGTTTCCTCGGGCTCGGCAAGGCCGAGTTCGACGGCGCTCAAGCAAGTGACGCCAAAGGGCGTCATCAGGGCAGCGATTTCCCTGAGCTTGCCCGCATTGTGGCTGGCGATCACCAGCCGGGAATCAGAGAACCGGCGGGCCAATGTATTAGTCCTCGAGACCGAGGGTTTTCCGTTGCAAGGCCGTCAATTCGACAATGGCGTCCATGGCCAGGGCCAGGAGCTCGGAAAATTGCTCGTGGGAAAAAGGTTCATGTTCGGCGGTGCCCTGGATTTCGACGATACCGCCCCGGCCGGTGAGGACAAAATTGGCGTCCGCCTGGGCGTTCGAATCCTCGTCGTAATCGAGATCGCAGACCGCCGTGTCCCGGTACAGCCCGCAACTCACCGCGGCGACCTGGTCGCTCAGCGGCAGGGCCGCAATCAGGTTCTGCTCAACCAGGCCGGCTAGGGCGCAATGGAGCGCCACATAGCCGCCCGTGATCGCCGCCGTGCGGGTGCCGCCGTCGGCCTGCAGCACGTCGCAATCGATCTTGATCTGGCGCTCTCCGAGGGCCGCAAGATCGGTGACGGCGCGCAAAGAGCGCCCGATCAGGCGCTGAATTTCCACCGTGCGGCCCGATTGCTTGCCGCGCGCCGCCTCGCGGTCGGTGCGGGTATGGGTGGAGCGCGGCAGCATGCCGTATTCAGCGGTGACCCAGCCCCGGCCCGAGTTGCGCAGGAAGGGCGGCACCCGGTTGTCGACGCTGGCGGTACACAGCACATGGGTGTTGCCGAACTTCACCAGACAAGAGCCCTCGGCATATCTGGAAACGCCGGATTCAAGGCTGATGGGACGCAAGTCGCGGGGCGCTCGACCAGAAGGGCGCATGGTTACGGTCTCCACAAAAACTAAAGATCAAGGTTGAGTGCGGCTGTGGTACACAGAATTGGTGGCCCGTGCAACGATTCCGGCGAGACCAGCGCCCGTTGACGCCTTGCGGTGCGCTCCCTACATTCCTCTCCGCAATCATTATCGATCATTGAAAGGGCGTCCGCGCCGGAACTATGGTTTCGATCAACGAGATCAACGAACGATCCCAGGAAATCCTCAGGCATATCGTCGAGGCTTATGTGGATACCGGTGAGCCGGTCGGTTCGCGCACCCTGGCGCGGCGCTTGAATTCCGCCCTGTCGCCGGCGACCATCCGCAATGTCATGGCGGATTTGGAGGAGGCCGGCCTGCTCTATGCGCCGCATGCCTCAGCGGGACGCATGCCGACGGAAACCGGGCTTCGTTTGTTCGTCGACGGGCTTCTCGAAGTGGGCAATATCTTGCCCGAAGAGCGCCGCGCCATCGATGAGCAATGCGACGGCGCCGGGCGCAATTATGAAGAGATGCTGGGCGAGGCGACCTCACTGTTGTCGGGCTTGTCCCAGTGCGCCGGCATGGTGCTCGCGCCGAAATCCGAGGTTCCCCTGAAATATCTCGAATTTGTCCCCTTATCGCCGGGCCGGGCCCTGGTCGTCATCGTCACCGAGTCCGGCCTGGTGGAAAACCGAGTCATCGAGATCCCCGCCGGCATGACGCCGTCGGCCCTGGTCGAAGCCACCAATTACGTCAACGCCCATATTGTCGGCCATACCATCGAGGAAACCCGCGTCGCCATTCAGCGCGAATTCGATGAGCATACCGCCCAGCTCGACACCCTGACCGAGAGGGTGGTCAAGGCCGGGTTGGCGACCTGGGCCGGCGAAGAAGAGGACGGCATCCTCATCGTGCGCGGCCAGGGCAATCTTTTGAACGATGTGACCGCGGTCAGCGATCTCGAACGTATTCGCCGCCTGTTCGCCGTGCTGGAGACCCGGCGCGATCTCATGCGGTTGCTCGATCTCGCCCATGGCGCCGACGGCGTGAAGATTTTCATCGGCGCCGAGAGCGTCGAATTCGGCATTGCGGGCTGTTCCATGGTGCTCGCCCCGATCGCCGGCGATGAGGCCAATTTCGTCGGCGCCATTGGCGTCATCGGGCCCTCCAACCTCA
>JAYGED010000211.1:0-16633 GCA_046582565.1 Alphaproteobacteria bacterium | reverse complement strand
GAGCTTGCCGGCGCCGATCTGGGTCATATCGATCTGACTAATCTCAATCTCAGCGGCGCCGATTTTCACGGCGCCAAGATGAACGATGCCAACCTGACCAACAGCGTGCTCGTCATGGCCGATCTATCGGGCGCCGATTTAAGTGGCGCGGTCATGCGCCAGGCCGATCTGGGCGGCATTAATCTCAGCGGCGCAGACCTCGCTGAAGTGGATTTGCTTGAGGCCAATCTCGGCGCCGTCGAGATCAAGGATAAAAATGGCGCTCCCACCGGCCGGCGCTGGCCGGCAAACCTGATGAACGCCGACTTGAACGGCGCCAACCTCTGCAAGGCCGACTTGCGCGGCGCCAACCTGAAAGGCGCCAACTTCGAGGGCGCCGATCTCACCGGCGCCGACGTCAGGGACACCCTGCTCGACACCGCCGACTCCGCGGCCACCGCGGCCGAATAGCCGCGAGCGGGGGGCGTCTGTCCCGACTTTCCGCCCCTTTCCGTGGCCACCTTAGGTTGCCTTCAACTGTCGTAAGTGATTAAGTGATAATTGTATAAAATCAACGTGCGCAATGATTTTTTTGCGTTCTTGCGCCAGACGGGGGGCCACGATGAAAAATTTATATAGGGTTGCTGCGTTTCTTGCATTCGGCGTCGTGTTAAGCGGCTGCACGATCGGCGTTGAACTTGGCGCGGCCAGGGGCGTAACACCAACCGGGTCGACCTTCAACAAGGCGCTCTACGCCGAGTATATCGACCGTTCCCAAGTGGAATATTCCGAGGGTGATTATGATAATTCCGACCTGTTTGCCCTCAAGGCGATGAGGGCTGCGGGAGACAATTACGTCGTGCCCGAGCGGGTGGAAGACCACACATTGCCGCAAAATACGATCAGTGGAATGACGTCGGCGCGCCAAGAGCTCGTTGAGGCGCTGTCCGACAACGGCCGTAAGCGGGTGCCTTATACCGCGGCCCGCGCTCAGCGCATGTTCGACTGCTGGGTCGAGGAGCAGGAAGAGAACCGTCAGCCGTTCGACATCGCGACCTGTCGGGAAGCTTTTTGGGATTCGCTTCGCGAAATGCAGAAGGCGATCATGAAGCCCACACCCAAGCCTGTCGCCGCGGCGCCGGAGCCCGAGCCCGAGCCCGAGCCCGAGCCCGAGCCGGCAGCGGCGCCCCCGTCCAACACCGAAGTGCCGATGATGCCGGTGTTCTTCGTGCTGTTTGATTTCGATTCAGCAAGCCTCGACGCCAAGGGCATCTCCCTGGTCGAGAATATCGCCAAGCAGATAATCGCCAGGGAGCCGACGCGGGTCTTCTTATCCGGCCATACTGATCGCGCCGGATCGAACGCCTATAATCAGGTACTGTCCGAGCGCCGCGCTCAGACAGTCGCGAATGTTCTGCTCGGCCTCGGGGTGAATGATCTGATCCTCACCGTCTCGGCCATGAGCGAGAGCGATCCCAGGGTGGAGACGGCGGACGGCGTTCGCGAGCGGCAAAATCGATTTGTCAGAGCGCTGATTATTCCGTAACGGCGTCTCTGACTAAATTCCCGCCGTTGACCGTAGCATCGCCACGGTCAACGGCGGTGCTGTGTCAATCCTCCAGGGTGGCATCTTGGTTGCGTGGTGGTTAAGTTGTCTGCGCTATTTGGAGTGGCGGATAACTTATTTCAGCGCGTAGGGGGCAGCATGACAGCACAAGAAGAACTCAAGCGGTTGAGTGGCAGCTATTTCGTCGACGGCGCTTATCAGAATAGCGCCAGCGGCAAGGGCCATGACGTTATCGATCCGGCGACCGAAGAGGTGATCGGCGAGATCGCCGACTGCTCCGAGGACGAGGTCAATCAGGTCATCGCCGTCGCCAACCGGGCGCAAGCCGCCTGGGCCGCGCAAACCGGCCTGGCGCGCGCCGAGCGTATGCATGAGGTGGCGACCAAAATGCGCGGGATGACGCCGGTGCTGTCGGAGATGCTGACGCGCGAGATGGGCAAGCCCTACAAGGAATGCGCCGATGAGGTCGATTGGTCGGCGAGCGCCATCGACTATTACGCCGAGATCGGCCGTCACGATTGTGGCCGGGTGGTGAACTCCAATATCGAAGGGCAGTTTCACTACACGGTGAAGGAACCGATGGGCGTGGTGGTCACCATTCTGCCCTTTAATTTCCCGTTCGTGCTGCTGTGCTGGGAGGCGGCCGCCGCGCTGGCTGCGGGCAACGCGGTCATCGTCAAGCCCTCGGAACTCACCACCCTGTCCACGCTCAAATTCATGGAGGCCTTCGACGCCCTGCCAAACGGCGTGATCCAATGCATCAGCGGCACCGGCCCGGTCGGCAAGGCCCTGGTCGAGAGCCCCGACACCCACATGGTCGCCTTCACCGGCGGCGTCGAGACCGGTCAGGCCGTGGCGCAGGCCTGCGCCAAGCAATTCAAGCCGTGCCTGATCGAAGCCTCGGGCAACGATCCCTTCATCGTCATGCCCTCGGCGCCGCTCGACATAGCGGTGCGCGGCGCGCTGTTCGGGGCGAACATCAACTGCGGCCAGGTCTGCACCTCGTCCGAGCGGTTCTTCGTGCATCAGGACATCCACGATGAATTCGTCGCCAAGCTGGTGGTGGAAGTCGGCAAGCTGCGCATCGGCAACGGCCTGGATCAGGTCGACTTAGGCCCCATGGTGAATGAAGCCGGGCGGGCGCGTTACGAAGGCGTCTTGGCGCGGGCTATCGAGCAGGGCGCCAAGGTGGCCTGCGGCGGCGGCCGGCCGGCCGGCTTCAATAAGGGCTGGTTCATCGAGCCCACGGTGCTGACCGAGGTCACCACGGATATGGACATCATGAACAGCGAGAGCTTCGGCCCGGCGACGCCGATCTGCCGTGTCGCAAGCTTCGACGAGGCGATCGAGAAGGCCAACGATTCGAAATTCGGTCTTGGCGCCACCGTGTTCACCACGGACCTCAACGAGAGTACGCGGTCGGTCAACGAGCTTGTGGCCGGCATGGTGTGGGTGAATTCGCCGCTGATCGACAACGACGCCGGGCCCTTCGGCGGGCGTAAATATTCAGGTATCGGGCGGCAGCTCGGCGCCGAGGGCCTGGACAGCTTCCGCCATACCAAGCTCGCCATGATCGATTACGGCTGCAAGGCGCAGGATTTCTGGTGGTTCCCCTATCAGGACGCCGAGAGCTACCCGGGCGGCGGCGCCTGAAGCCCAAAGGGCTGAGAAAGATAGAGCCGCCCAAAAAAACAGGCCCCGAAACCGGGGCCTGTTCTTTAGTTTATCGCGTTGATATCAGGTGCCTGTATTAGGAATCCAGGGGCGCCAGGTATCTTCATTGGCGGCCATCCATTCACGGACAACCTCGTCGAGATCGCGGCCGTCAACGTCAATGGCCAGGATCATGCCCGCCTGCGCATCATTCGTCAGATATGAGTTGATGATCAGTTGCGAAGCAGCCGGATGCTCTGTCAACATTCCCGGACGGCCGTAGTTGTAGGTGACGTCGTCAGCCCAAGCCGTTGCGAGATAGTTGTCGGCTGAAAAGGGCAGCTGTTCCAGCGCAACCAGGTCCAGTGCGGCATGAATCCAGTGAGGCTCCCATGTATAAAAGACAAAGGGCTCTCCGCGTTTGTAGGCGGCCTGCAGTTCGGCCCAGTGTGCAGTCTCCGAACCCAGTTCTACAAACATGAAGTTATCAGAGAGACCCTGAGCTTCCAGGCGTTCGGCGTCCTCGCAGGCCCAGGCGGCCACAGGACAGCCCACAAACCGACCTTTGTCTCCGGTTTCGATGGTCTTGAACAAGTCGACGTAATTGTTCAGGTCCGTTATTTTTTTCAGGTCAGGCGCTATTGCATCGGGGCCTTCAACCATATAACGCGGTACGTAATAGCCAGTGGCGCCAATAATGCCGGCGTCACCCAATTTGATGACCGAGCCGTCGCCGCCATATTCCGCTATGTATTTTTCCTTGGACGGGGAATAGGAAGGCCAGCTTTCACAGGCGAAATCCAGATCGCCTGCTTTCATGCCGGCAGAAATGCCTGGGCCCGCCGGCATGGTGATACGCTTAACCTTGTAACCCATTTCGTCTTCGAGAATGAACTGGATGATCTTGCAGGTCACCTGACCGCCGGTCCAGTCCGCCTCCGGGGCAGTCAGCAGACCGCCGGCCTGAGCCGGCGCGCCGGCGGAAAACGCGATCCCTATTGAGATCAGCACGGCGCTTGCCACCGCCATAATTTTTCTTGTGAACGACATGATTTTCTCCCTGATATTTTAGATAATTATGAAAAACTCCGCGATGTCATCTCGCAAATGATGCGAAAACCGTAATGTCACGCGGCATATTTGTCGAATCATTAGATTTTTACAACCCCAGCGCCTTGCGCTGATTTCGCGTCCAGGCCTGGGTCAATCGGTCGAGCACGATTGCCAGCAGAACAATGCCGGTCCCCGCGACCAACCCGCGGCCGGTATCGGCCAAATTCATGGCGTGAAAGACCTCTTTGCCCAAACCAAGACCGGCCACAAGCGGGGTGATGACCTGCATGGCCAAGGCCATGACCACCGCCTGATTGACCCCCAGCATGATGGATGGTGACGCCATGGGCAGTTTTACCTTGATCAATGACTGAAACGTTGTCGAACCGAAGGCATTGGAAACTTCATTTATCTCTGTCGGTAACTGCCGCAGGCCCAGGATTGTCATGCGGATCATCGGCGGAATGGCGTAAATCACCGTGGCGATCACCGCCGTCACCGGATTGCCGCCAAAAAACATGAGAACTGGGATCAGATAGACAAATGCCGGCATGGTTTGCATGGCATCCAGAATGGGCCGTATGACGGCATCAACCGGCCGGTAACTGGCTGCAAGTATTCCCAGCGGCAAACCAATCACAACGCATACCGATACCGAGGCCAGGATCGTCGCCAGGGTATACATGGTGACGCCCCACAGGCCGGCCGCACCGGTGAACAACAGTGACACCACCGTAACCACGGCAAAGCCCATGCCAGCAGAAGCCCGGACCACCACAAAAAATACCAAAAGCACATACCACCACGGCAAGCCGCCAATGAATTGGTCCAGGGGATTAAGGATATAGAGGTAGATGAATGCGCGGATTCCTTTGGTGATTCCAATAAATGTAGGTTCAACCACAAGCCAGTTTATGAGGTCATCCACTGGTCCCCGTAAGGTGATTTGCCAATTCTTCGGAAAAAATCCGACCTTGGCGATCCAGGCGTCCCAAGCCAGTATCGCCAGAATAATGATGATACCGCTAAGGAAGAATGCACGGCGACGCATCCACGCGACAATGGTGTCGGCAAGGTTCTTGTTCGGCGCCCCCAGGCCCAGAACCAGCCCGACAAACATGGATAGATAGAAAACCAACAGATGTCCCATGCGGGCAATAAATTGCCAGACAAAGTCGATGGCTTGCTCGACCACGCGCGCCGGCTGCCAGTGGACCCATTGCTGTGGCAGTAATCGGAACACCATTTTTGACGGATCGTGCATCAGGCCGCTTTCCGCCGGTTTGCTCATGGCCAGTGACAATCTGTCAAAGATGATGGCCATGAAGACGATGCTGAGCCCGCCTTCCAGAGACCAGCCGACCCTGAGTTTCCGGAGCGCTTTCCAGACCTCTTCACCAAGCCCGCCGGCGCCGATGAAGGTTGCCAGCACCGCAAGGCCCAGCGCCATCATAATCGTCTGATTGATGCCAAGCATGATGGAAGGAAGCGCCTGCGGTATCTGTACTTTCCACAGCACTTGCCGGGGCGTAGAGCCGAACGACTGCGCCGCCTCGATTGTTTCGGCCGGTACTTGCCGGATACCAAGACTGGTCAACCGTACAGCCGGCGGCATTGCGTAAATGATGATGGCCATGGTGGCGGATGGTCCGCCAATGCCGAAAAAGAAAATCGCCGGGATCAGATAGACGAACGCCGGCATGGTCTGCATGGTATCCAGGATCGGCTTAACAATGGCCTCAAATCTGTCATTCTGAGAAGACACCACCCCGACAGCGACACCGATAACAACCGAAATAACAACTGAAACAGTCATCAGAGACAGCGTCGACATGGCCGGGTCCCACATGTCCACCATGCCCCAGAACATCACCCCAACAAGTGTGAAAATCGCTAATCTCAGTCCGCCATACGCCAACGCTGGCAGCACAATCGCCAGGGTTGTTGCGGGCCAGGGATTGAACCACAGGAACATTTCCAAGTGCTCCAGACACCAGCCAACCGCTTCAGACGCCGCGCGGGTATACTGTTTGACGTGGAGCTGCAGCCATTTTTCGGCCTGATTGATCCAGTCCGCGAAGTGAAACTTGTCGGATATGCTTGCCGGAAACCCGTAGTCATCCGGCGTCACCGACCAGACCGCCAGGGATACAACAAACCCCAGCAGAATAAGTGCGAGTACCGTATAGTCTGTTCCGTCGTGCGTGAACGCTTGACGGAATGATACAGAATCTTTCACATCGGCCATTAGATTCCCCTCCGCCCCACGCCGGTTATTGTTGAGTTTAGAAGGTCTTTTGCTCACCCGTAAATTCAATACTACTCATTAAACTAACCCATTTGCGGAACAATCGGAAACTGACGCCAGGAACTGCTTAAGGCCAGGAACTGCTTAAGGAATGCCCGCGCGATGACCGATGTACCCAAAATATCCTGCAAAAATCTGTGGAAGATTTTTGGCCCTTATCCGGAGCGCACGCTTGAAACCATCGACCGGTCGCGCAGCCGGGCCGATGTGCAGGAGAAGACAGGCCATGTGATCGCCGTCAAGGACGTTTCCTTCCAGGTCATGAAAGGCGAATGCTTTGTCGTCATGGGCCTCTCCGGATCAGGCAAATCGACACTGGTGCGGTGTCTTTCACGGCTGATCGAACCCACGGGCGGAGAGGTGATCATCGACGGCCAGGACATTATTGCATTGAAACAAAAGGAATTGCTGGAGCT
The DNA here is from genome assembly GCA_046582565.1 of Alphaproteobacteria bacterium. Classification (GTDB taxonomy): domain Bacteria; phylum Pseudomonadota; class Alphaproteobacteria; order JAAXGF01; family JAAXGF01; genus JAYGED01. The sequence continues at coordinate 9,657 of JAYGED010000211.1, read as the reverse complement.
ACGTCGTCACAAGATGGCGATGGTGTTTCAGCATTTCGGCCTTTTTCCACACCGCAAGGTGATCGACAATATTTCCTACGGGCTCGAAGTGCGCGGTATGGGCAAGCAGGAGCGCACCAAAATAGCCATGGAAATTCTGAACCTTGTCGGCCTCGATGGCTGGGACCAGAGCTATCCCCGGGAACTTTCCGGTGGCATGCAGCAGCGGGTCGGCCTGGCGCGCGCCATGGCGGTTGACCCGGAAATTCTGATCTTCGATGAGCCGTTCTCGGCGCTGGACCCCTTGATCCGGCGTGAAATGCAGGACGAATTGCTCGGCCTGCAGGACAGCATGCACAAGACCATGGTGTTTATTACCCATGATTTCCTGGAAGCCATCAAAATGGGCGATCACATCGCCATCATGAAGGATGGCGTGATCAGTCAGATCGGCACGCCGGAAGAAATCGTCGCCAACCCGGCGGATAATTATGTGCGTGATTTCACCGAAGACGTGCCGCGCTACAAGGTTCTGTCCGCCGGTAAGGTGATGCGAAGCGCCAGTCAAGATGTCGCCGCCAATGGATCCAATCCAATCCTGGCAACGGCGAAACTAGACAGCCTGATCGAGCGCATTGCCGCCAGCGATACCCCGGTGCCCGTCGTTGATGACGCCGGCCAACTGGTCGGCGAAATCGATAGGGAAATTATTATGCGGGCGATGAATTCTAAGAGTTAATACCTCCCGCTGCAGTGATTTCACTGCTTGAGGGCGTTCATGACTAAATTGTGGAAATGATGCACCGCCTGCTTGCTGAGATGGCTGTGTTCTTCATCGACCATAAACCGGCCCTGCTGGTACCCCCACAACGGCTGGACTGCGATCGAGGCCATCGTCTTTCCTGTGGGCTGTCACCCGGACTTTATCAGCTTGCCTGGGCTGGCCTTGTCACACGGCCGCTTGTTATGCTTAGCGACAGGATTGTTCGGGCGGGGAGGAAAAACGGCGATGGGTGGTTACAAGCTTTTTGAACTCGGCGATGTCGCCCTGCAGTCGGGAGAGACCTTGGCGCATGCAAAACTCGCCTACAAGACCTTCGGCTCCCTGAACGCCGCCGGCGACAATGTCGTGGTCATGCCTTCCTATTACACCGGCACCCCCGACAGCAACGACGGCTATCATGGGCCTGGGCGGGCCATCGATCCGCAGCGTCACTTCATCGTCACCGTCAATCTGTTCGGCAACGGCAGCTCGTCCTCGCCCAGCAATACGCCTCCGCCCCATGATGGCCCGCGGTTTCCCAAGGTGACATTCCACGACAACGTTGCATGCCAGCACCGCCTGCTCACCGAGGAACTCGGCGTCGAGCGGATTGCCCTGGTCACCGGCTGGTCCATGGGGGCTTGCCAGTCCTACCAATGGGCCGCCCAGTATCCCTCTATGATCGACGCCATTGCGCCGTTCTGCGGCTCCGCCAGGACGTCGCCGCATAATTACGTTTTCCTGGACGGCGTGAAGGCAGCGCTGCAGGCCGATTGCGCCTGGAACGGCGGCGACTATACCGCCCCCCCCGAGGCCGGCCTGAAGGCTTTCGCCCGGGTCTATGCGGGCTGGGGCTTTTCGCAGGCCTTCTACCGGGATGGTCACTACCGGGAGCTGGGATTCGAGACCGTCGAGGATTTGCTTCTCGATTGGGAGGAAGATCATCTTGACTGGGACGCCAACGACCTGCTGGCCATGCTCTGGACTTGGCAGCAGGGCGATATCAGCGCCAATGACCGTTACAGCGGCGATTTCAAGGCGGCGCTCGGCGCCATCCGCGCCCGCGCCATCGTAATGCCCTGCACCACCGATCTTTATTTTCCCCCCGGGGACAATGAGATCGAAGTCGGCCATATGCCGAATGCCGAGCTGCGCCCCTTCGAGTCGCCCTGGGGTCATTGCGTTGCGTCGCCAGGCGATAGGCCCGAATTCTCCAAATTCATCGACGATGCCTTCGAAACCCTGCTAAGAAAAACCAATGGCTAAAACCGAGACCTATGACTACGTGATTATCGGCGCCGGATCGGCGGGCTGTGTGCTGGCGAACCGGCTGAGCGAGGATCCTGATGTGCGGGTTCTCCTGCTCGAGGCCGGACCCATGGATCGTCAACTGATGATCCATATACCCGCCGGGGTCTACAAGGTGTGGAAAGACCGCCGCATCAATTGGAATTACCAGTCCACCCGCCAGCCGGTTATGGCGAACCGCCATATCCCGATCCCGCGCGGCAAGGTGGTCGGCGGCTCGTCATCTATCAACTCGATGGTTTATATGCGCGGCCACCCGCGCGATTTCGACCGCTGGGCCAGTGAATTTGATCTGGCGGACTGGGATTACGCGCATTGCCTGCCCTACTTCAAGGCCGGCGAAACCAGCGATCGCGGCGGCGACGAATGGCGCGGCTCCTCCGGCCCGCTCAGCGTGACCAAGGGCAGTCTGGAAAACCCGACCTTCGATGCCTTTCTGGCGGCGGGCGAGCAATCCGGTGTCGGCGTGTCCGATGACCTGAACGGCTACAAGCCCGAAGGCCTGGCGCGCATGGACAGCACCAAACGAAACGGCCGGCGCTGTAGTGCCGCGGTAGCGCATCTCAGGCCCGCCCTGGCGCGCAGCAATCTGCATCTCAAGACTAGCGCCTTCGTTAGCCGCATCACATCGCAAGGCAACCGCGCCACGGGCGTGCTGTACGACTGTGGCGGCGAAAAATTTGATGCCCATGCGGAGCGTGAAGTCATCCTGTGCGGCGGCGCCATCAATTCGCCCCACCTGCTCATGCTGTCGGGCATCGGCCCCGCCGACCATCTCCGCGCCATGGGCATTGATGCGGTGCTCGACCTGCCCGGCGTCGGCCAGAACCTGCAGGATCATCTCGACGCCACCATCCAGATCAAATGCACCAAGCCGGTGACCTTGGACAAGGCCGACCGTCCGCTGAACATGGCCTGGGCCGGGGCGCAATGGCTGTTTGGACGGCGCGGTATTGCGACCTCCAATATCTGGGAATGCGGCGGCCTGTTCCGTGGCAACGACCAGGTCGAATACCCCAATCTGCAATATCACTTCTGCCCGGTCGGGGTGGACTTCGAGGGCGACAAAATCAAGCTCACGCAGGCCTTTCAGTTCCACCTCAGCCAATTGCGCCAGGACAGCCGCGGCAGCATTTCGCTGACTTCGGCCGATCCCCATGATTACCCCACCCTCGAATTCAATTTCCTCTCCACCGACCGCGACCGGCGCGAGTTCGTCGAGGGGGTCAAGATGACCCGTGATCTCGTCTCGCAATCGGCATTCGATGCGCTTCGCGGGGCCGAGGTGCAGCCCGGTCCGGACGTGAAGACCGACGCTGAAATCGACGAATGGATTCGCGCCACGGCGGAAACCGAGTTCCACCCGTCCTGCACCTGCCGTATGGGCAGCGACCCCATGGCGGTGGTCGACGGCCAGTTGCGCGTCCATGGCATGGAAGGACTGCGCGTTGTCGACGCCTCGGTCATGCCCAACATCACCAGCGCCAACCTCAACGCGCCGACCCAGATGATTGCCGCGCGCGCCGCCGACTTCATCCGCGGCCGCGAACAGCTGGCGCCCCTCCAGGCGCGGTTTCATTTCAGCGATACGGGCTCGGAAGAGGCCCAGTCTCAATAGAGCCGCAGGTATTCCTCAACCTCCCAGTCGGTGACGGCCTGGTGATAGCGCTCCCACTCATCGGTCTTGTAGGCGATGTAGGATTTTCGCATCACCGGGCCCATCACCTGTTCGGCGAAATCATCATCGCGTAGGGCATTGGTGGCAATCATCAGATTGCGCGGCAGGCGGCGGATGCCGAGTTCCTCGAACTCCTCATCGGTCATGGTATAGAGATCGCGATCCGTCGGCGGGCCGGGGTCGGTCTTGTTGGTGATGCCCTCGAGTGCCGCCGCCAACGTCATGGCGAGCCCGAGATAGACGTTCATGCACATGTCGGCGGCGCGGTTTTCGATGCAGAAGCGGCTTTGCGGCAAGCGGAACTGCGCCGAGCGGTTGTTGTGCCCATAGGTGATATTGGTCGGCGCCCAGGTTACCGTGCCGCCCTCGAAACCGCCGACCCGGGGCACCAGCCCGTTATAGGAATTGACCGTCGGGCACGTGATCGCGCTCATGGCTTCCGCATGGGCCATGAGCCCGCCGACCGCGTGCAGCGCCATATCGCTCCAGTCGCCGTCCTTGGTGACGAACAGGTTCTCGCCCGGCTTATCGGTCGCCTGCAGGGAGAAGTTAATATGCGCGCCCGAACGCCAGTCGCCAATGGTCGGCTTGGGCATGAAGGTGATGAACATGCCGTGCTTTTTCGCCACCTCCTTGAGCAGGATGCGCAGAAACACCAGGCGGTCGGCCATTTCCAGCAGGGTGGTGTAGTGGAAATCGAGCTCGAACTGCGAATAGCCGCCCTCGGCGACCACGTCATGCAGGTTCCAGCCCATGTCCTCGAGAATATCGATCATGTCTTTCAGGAACGGCATGGAATCGAGGGAATGTTCCACGTCATAGCCGAACGCCTGGCGGCGCGGGCGAAGACCGCCCCTCGGGTCGTTGTCGATCGCCTTGACCGGCTGGCCGTCTTCATCGAAGCGCATGGCGATGAATTCCGGCTCGATCCCGCAATAGCCCACATAGCCGGCCGCCTCGGCATCGCGTATATGGCGCTTGAGGGCCTGGCGCGGGCAGACGTTGTAGGGCTTATCCTCCCAAAACAAGTCGGCGAAAATGATCGCCATGGATGTGTCCCAGGGGCAGATATAAACCGCGTCGAGATCGGGAACCATGACCTGATCGGAATCCGCCGGGCTCAGTTCCGGCACATAGGAAATCGAGTGCACGGCAAATTGCGGGCCCTTGCCCTCACAGAGCAATTCAAAATCGCTCATGGGAACCGGCTTGGTCTTGGGTATGCCGAACAGGTCTATCCAGCTTGAGAGGACATATTTAACACCGGCGTCCTCCAGCTCTTTGCGGACTTCGGCAATCCGCTCCGCGGACGGCAGGGCATCGCTAAAATTTTCAACATAGGCTGTCATTCGTTTCTCTCCCGGTTCAACTCCAGTTGCGCTTCAACAGGAACTGGTTTTTGAAATTTTTCAGACCCGTCATGGTCTCGACCGAGGCAATGTCGGGCTGGCCGTGAATTTCCACCTCGAGGAAATTGAGAAAACCGTCGGGCTCGTTGCTGATCACCTCGATCAACAGGTCATAGCGTCCGCTGACCCACAGGATGTAGACCACGTCCACCAGACTGGCGAGCCGCTCGGCGACCGCCTGGGGCGAGTGGCCCGGAGAGACTTTCAGACCCAGCATGGCGTCGGTCTTATATTCGGCGGCGACCGGATCGGCGATGGCGACGATGCGCAGCATGCCGGCATGCTTCATAGCGCCGACGCGGTTACGGATGGTGCCTTCCGAGACGCCCAGTTCCTGGGCGATCTCCGAGTAGGCCATGCGCCCGTCACGCTGCAGCATGGCGATGATCGAGCGATTGAGCTTGTCATCCGGCGACGACTTATCGGGCTGCCGGATGGAGTGAGCGGCGAATTTCCGCTCGTCTATTTCCGAGACATGATCGACCATTTTGGCATCGCCTTCCCTTGCGCCCTCTCTTGAAGTTTTTCACCAGTACCTACGAAAACCACACGGGTCAAGAGTTATAGTGCGTAATTCGTAATTCACCTCTGTTGACATACGAATTAAGTAAGTCAGTATGATAAGAAATGCAGATCGCACAATAAATGACGGTCTGCCCTGTCCGGCGTTGGGAGAAAATCCACCATGAATCCGCTTGCATCCGAGCTCAAGATGCCCAAGGAGGCTGGCGATTTCCGGGGCTATCAGCAGGCCCAGCCCGCCGGCATCGACGAGGAACTCGCCCGGGTCGGGCCGGGCACCCCGTGCGGTGAATATCTGCGCTGTTACTGGCATCCGGTGTTTATCACCAGCGAGCTTGGCGAGCTGCCCAAGGCAATCAAGATTCTCGGCGAGGAACTGGTCCTGTTCCGCTATGGCGGCGGTAGCGACGGCGAAATCGGCCTGGTGCATAAATATTGCCCGCACCGGCGCGCCTCCCTCGAATACGGCCGCTGTGAAGAGCGCGGCATCCGCTGCTGCTATCACGGCTGGCTGTTCGCGCCGGACGGCGAAATCCTCGAGACCCCGGCCGAAGCGGTTGATTCCAGAACCGCCATACAGCTTCGTAAAAGCATCCGTCTCGGCGCCTATCCGGTGATTGAATACAAGGGGCTGATCTTTGCCTATATGGGCAAGCCGGAGCAGATCCCGGCCTTCCCGATCTATGACGCCTGTGAGATGGAGGGCATTACCAGGCGACCATACAAGGCGCTCTATGCCTGCAATTGGGTTCAGGTGCTCGACGCCATCATGGACCCGGTCCACACCACGTTCCTGCACAGCAAGAACAGCCACCTGCAATTCTCCGAAGGCATGTCAGCGATTGGCGAGCTTAAATTCTATGAGCGCCATGACAATCATCTGCTGGGCTCATCGACGCGCCGGGTCGGCGACAATGCCTGGGTCCGGCTCAACGAGCTGATCCTGCCCAACTTCACCCAGGCGGGCGCCGCTTATGCCGCCGACGGCACCGAACCAATCTATTTCGGACGTTCCGCCTTCACCCGCTGGGTGGTGCCGGTGGATGATGAGCATTCGATCGCCTATGCCTGGGGCAATTTCGGCGAGCGTGGCGATCCCCACCAATACAACAGCAAGGAGGGCTGCGAATTGATCGAGCAGGGCGAGATTCTGGATCGTCCGGCCGAGGAGAGGCAACGTCACCCGGCCGATTCCGAAGCCGTGGAAGGCATGGGCGCCATCTCCAGCCAGAAAGGCGAAAACCTCATGCCGACTGATCGCGGCGTATCCCTGTATCGCCGCAGTATCCGCCGTCAAATCCGCGAGCTGGCCGATGGCAAGGCGCCGCCCCAGCCACGCATGGCCGACGGCGCCTCGGTGCGCACCTATGGCCAGGACACGATCCTCACCCTACCGGCGATTGAAGGGCAAGACGACCACGCCTATCTGAAAAAGATCGGTGAGGCGATCATGGCCCTGGAGTTTGACTATGAAGACTATGACAACGACGCGCGCGATGCGGCGATTATCGACGGTTTGAAAGATATTGAAGCCAACGGCATCACCTGATGGCCGTCAAGCTGCACATCAAGAACAACCGCTGGGCGGAAGGCTCGTTTCCCAATACGCCGGAGGGGGAAGCGGTCTTCACTATCACCCGGGAGCGCTTCGACAGCGTGCTGGCTGAATTCCCCGCCATGGCCGGCAAGATCGATGCCTTCATCGATTGGGACACGGATAATTTCGCCGCCTCCATGCAGCAGGCCGGGGTTCTCCTGACCTGGAACCTGCCGACGGAAAACCTAAACGACCTGGCGCCGAACTTGAAATGGGTTCACTGCATCGGCGCCGGGGTTGAGCATCTGCTGCCCCTGGACTGGCTGCCCGACGGCGTCGTGCTGACCAACAACAAGGGGGTCCATGCCGCCAAGGCCGGCGAATTCGGCCTGATGAGTATCCTAATGCTGCATTGCCATCTGCCGGCCCTCGTCACCAACCAGCGCGATCACATCTTTGAGTCGCTCTATGCCTCGCCGATTGCCGGCAAGACCCTGGTGGTCATCGGCACCGGCAGCCTGGGCGGTTCGGCGGCCAAAAAAGTGAGCGAACTGGGCGTGCATGTGATCGGCGTCAACCGGCATGGAAAGCCGGTGGCGGGCTGCCATGAGATCGTCACCACTGAGCAGCTCGACGATGTCCTGCCGCGCGCCGATTATCTGCTGGTGGCGACCCCCGATACGCCGGAGACCCGCGGCCTCCTAGACCGCCGCCGGCTCGATCTGCTGAAGCCGGAAGCAGGCTTGGTGAATATCGGCCGCGAAGCGGTGATGGATTACGACGCGCTCTGCGACAAGCTCGACGAGGGCAGCCTGGCGGGCGCCATTCTCGATGTCTTCGATCCCGAACCCGTCGCCGCCACGTCTAGGCTGTGGAACACCCGGAACCTCATCGTCACCCCGCATGTCTCGGCCGACGATGGCGACGCCTATGTGCCGATGACGATCAATCTGTTCCTGCGCAACATGGAGCTCCACCTGGCCGGCAAACCGCTGCTCAATCCGGTGCGCGCCGAGTTGGGTTATTAGCGGACTTCCGGCGGGTATCGCGGGTGAATCTGCTTGCTTATGAAGGCCTTATGATCCGTGACTCGGGTGATTGAATGACCTAACCTTCGACCGTGACACGATGGTTGCGTCCCAGAAATCATTTGAGTGGCGCCAAAAATCATTTGGGTAACGAATGACCAGCCTCGAGCGAGAAGGAATGACAATCGAAGCGCCGGCGGGCAAGCAGTCGCTGGCAGAGTATCTTAGCGAGAACGGGATTCTCGAGCGCGGCGAGTTGGAACGCGCCGAGCGTCTTCGCCGTGACAGTGGGCAGCGGCTCAACAACGTGCTTACCAAGCTTGGCCTGATCACCGAGAAGGACATGGCAAAAGCATTGGCGGGCTACCTGAATTTACCGCCGCTGAGCGCCAAGGATTATCCCGATACCGCCCTGTTCGATGACAAGCTGAGCCCGAACTTTCTCAAAGAGGCGCGGATCGTTCCCCTTGCGAACTCAGACGAGGGGCTGATCCTGGCCATGGCCGACCCGTTCGACGACTATGCCATCAAGGCCATGCAGCTGATTGCCGAGAAGCCGGTATTGCCCCGGGTCGGCGCGCCCGAGGATATCGAGCGGGCCATCGACAACGCCTATAGCGATGGCAGAAGCGCGATTGATCAAATCGCCGAGCAGACCGGCCCGGCTGATCAGGCCGATGGGGATGCCGACATCGAACGGCTCAAGGACCTGGCCAGTGAGGCGCCGGTCATTCGCCTGGTGAACCTGCTGATCGCCAATGCGGTGGAGGCCAGGGCGTCAGACATTCACATCGAGCCCTCTGAGAACGCCCTTCGGGTGCGCTACAGAATTGACGGCGTGCTGCGCGATGTGGAAGCGCCGCCGATCCGATTCCGCGATGCGATCATATCCCGTATCAAAATCATGGCCAGGCTGGATATAGCGGAACGGCGTCTGCCCCAGGATGGCCGCATCAAGCAGACCGTGCGGGGCAAGGACATCGACCTGCGTGTCTCGACCCTGCCGACCCTGTATGGCGAAAGCGTGAGTCTGAGAATTCTCGATCGCGGCAACGTGGTCATGGAGTTCCCTGCCCTCGGCTTTGGCGAGCAGTGTCTCGACGCCTATCTTGCGGAACTTTCCCGGCCCCATGGCATCATCCTGGTGACCGGGCCCACGGGCAGCGGCAAGACAACCACTCTTTATGCGTCTCTGCGGAAATTGAATTCGACACAGACCAATATTGTGACGGTCGAGGACCCGATCGAATATCAGGTCGACGGGACAAACCAAATCCAAACCAGGCCTCAGATCGGGCTTGGTTTTGCCCAGGTGCTGCGCTCCATACTCCGGCATGACCCGGATGTCATCATGATCGGTGAGATCCGTGACAAGGAGACAGCCGATATTGCCATCCAGGCGGCGCTCACCGGCCATGTGGTGCTTTCCACCC
>JAYGED010000064.1:0-6070 GCA_046582565.1 Alphaproteobacteria bacterium | reverse complement strand
CGCACCACATTGATATTGCGCAGGGTGCGGCCGCCGTTTTCGCCGCGCTCGATACGGGTGACATGCTCATCGTCGTAGCGCGCCAGCCACACCGTGGCCGTGCCGTCGAGATGGCCGCCGGGGATGGAGACCCGCAGGCTGTCGTCGGCAGTCATCGATAGGGTGATATCGAGTGCCGCGGGTATCTCGGCCTGGGCCTGATCGATGACGCGATCGACGGCGCTTTCCCGCGAGCCCACCGCATCGAGCAGGCCGTTGACGATAATCTCCGGGGTATAGATGCGGCCGCGGCCGATGCGCCGGCCGTATTCCCGCTGGCGCTCGGTGACCGCTTCGCTGGCGAAGGGGTCCTTCCAGCCGATGTAATCCCAATAGTTGATATGCATGGACAGGGCGATCACATCGTCGCGCTTATCGAGCTCAATGAGATAGTCGTCCGCCGGCGGACAGGACGAACAGCCCTGCGAGGTGAACAGCTCGACCAGGGTCGGCTGGGACACGGGTGATGCATAACCAGTCGACGCGGCAAACAGCGCCGCCACCAAAATAAATGACTTAAATATGGCTTTCATGGGCAAAAGATACGCTGCCCGCCCGCTCTCGCACCAATCACATTTCGGTGACGATTATCAGGGCTTTAGGCTGGAAAGAAAGAACGGGGGGAGAAACGGCGGGGCGGTCTGACCTGTGCTACTGTGAATACTACTGAAAGCTCACCCGGGAACAAACGAAGAGGCAGCTCAAAGATGATCGAAGTATTGATCGGGCTCGGTGTGGTGGTCGGACTGCCGCTGCTCTGGGCCATCATCCTCTACAACCGCTTGGTGCGCCTCAAGCAGATGGTGATGGAGGGGTGGAGCGGCATCGACGTTCAGCTCAAGCGCCGCGCCAACCTGATCCCCAATCTGATCGAGACGGTCAAGGGCTACATGAGCCACGAGAGCGGGGTGCTCGAGATGGTCACCGAGCTGCGCGCCCAAAGCCTGGGCGGCGGCGCGCCGGGCGAACAGGGACGCATCGCCGGCGCCCTGGGGCGCTCGCTCACCGGCCTGTTTGCCGTGGCCGAGAACTACCCCGACCTCAAGGCCAACCAGAATTTCATGGATCTGCAGGACCAGCTCGCCGACATCGAGGAGCAGATTCAGCTTTCCCGGCGCTACTACAACGGGGCGGCGCGCAATAACAACATCGCCTGCGAATCCTTCCCCAGCGTCATCATCGCCCGAATGTTTGCCTTCCAGCCGGCGGAATTCTTCGAGATCGAAGAGGCCGAGGATCGCGCCGTGCCCAAGGTGAGCTTCGAGGCGGCGGCGGGCGGCGGCGAATGATCGGCCGCCTCGCGGCCCTGGTCCTGGCGCTCTGTTTCATCGCAGGCCCGGCCAGCGCCGAGAAAGAACGCATCCTCGACTACACCAGCGAAATCACGGTGCAGGCCGACGGCGATCTGATCATCGTCGAGACCATCAAAGTGGTGGCCTCGGGCAACAAGATTAAGCGCGGCATCTACCGCGACTTCCCGACCGACTACACCGACAGCCGCGGCAACCGGGTGCGGGTCGGTTTCACCGTGGTCGAAGTATTGCGTGACGGCGAGCCGGAACCCTATTTCACCGAGCGCCGGGGCAACGGCATACGGGTCTACATCGGCCGAAAGGATGTCACTCTGCCGCCCGATAACTACAGCTACAGCCTGACCTACCGCACCGACCGGCAGCTCGGCTTCTTCGACGAATTCGACGAACTCTATTTCAACGCCATCGGCACCGGTTGGGTCTTCCCCATCGAGCGCGCCAGAGCCATCGTGCATCTGCCACCGGGCGCCGAAGTCCTGGACAGCACGGCCTATACCGGGCGGCAGGGTGAATCGGGCCGGGATTACAGCACCGGGGTCGGCCCCGGCGGCGCGGTGGTCTTCGAGACGACGCGGCCGCTCAAACCGCGCGAAGGGCTGACCATTGTCGTCTCCTGGCCCAAGGGCTTCGTCGCCGAACCCACCGCCACCGAGGCTTTCGGCTACCTGTTGCGCGACAATGCCAGCATCCTTGCCGGGCTGATCGGCCTGCTGATGGTCTGCGCCTACTACCTGTATGTCTGGAACAAAGTCGGCCGCGATCCCGAGACCGGCACCATTGTACCGTTGTTCGAAGCACCCGATGGGTTCACGCCGGTAGCCGCCCGTTTCGTCATGGGCATGGGTTTTGATAAGAAGGTGTTCACGGCGGCGATCGTGAACATGGCGGTGAAAGGCTATCTCACCATCGAAGATCACAACGGCGACTATGTCCTCAAGCGTCAACAACGCGACCGCTCGGCGTTATCGCCAGGCGAGAACGTGCTGGCGAATACATTGTTCGGGTCAATGAGCGAGCTCGAACTCGACAATGCCAACAATGTGCGCATCAAAGAGGCGATCGAAGGTCTGAGGACATCCCTTCGTGCCGAATTCGGCAAGCTCCACTTCGTGCGCAACCAGGGTTATTTCATCCTGGGCTTCATCCTTTCGATAGTGACCGTGATCGCCATGTTTATCGGCGCCGAGATCACGACGGGGGCTCTCGGCCAGATTACGGTGTGGAGCAACGGTTTCGTACTGGTCGCCCTGCTCGGAGCTAATTTTCTGTTTTACTACCTGCTCAAGGCGCCGACCCTTCAAGGGCGGGCTATCATGGACCAGATCGAGGGATTCAAACTGTATCTGAGCGTTGCCGAGAAGGACCGTCTCGAGACCTTCCATCCGCCCGATACGACGCCCGAGGTATTCGAAAAATTTCTCCCCTATGCCCTCGCCCTCAATGTGGAGAATGAATGGAGCGAAAATTTTGCCACGGCCATGGCCGCGACTGGCGCCGAGCAGCAGTACAGGCCGAGATGGTATAGGGGCCGCAACTGGCACCACCGCAATATCGGCACTCTCGGCTCAACCCTGGGTGGGGCGTTCGCCAGCGCTATCTCATCGGCAGCGACACCGCCGGGATCGTCTTCGGGCGGCGGCGGCGGCGGTTTTTCTGGCGGCGGGGGCGGCGGGGGGGGCGGCGGTGGCTGGTAACCTCTAGTCTCTAGCCCGCCATATTACGCAGCACATAGTGCAGGATGCCGCCGTTTTCGTAATAGGCGACTTCGTCAGCGGTATCGATGCGGCATTTGAGGGTTGTCTCGATACGCTCGCCATCGGCGCGGGTAATGGCGCAGGCGACGTCCATGCCCGGCGTGATGCCGCCCGACAGGCCGGTCAGATCGAAAGTTTCGCTGCCGTCGAGGCCGAGGGTCTTGCGGGTCTCGCCATCCTTGAAGATCAGCGGCAGCACCCCCATGCCGATCAGGTTCGAGCGGTGGATGCGCTCTATGCTCTCGGTAATCACCGCCTTCACGCCGAGCAGGATGGAGCCCTTGGCGGCCCAGTCCCGCGACGAGCCTGTGCCGTAGAGCTTGCCGCCGACCACAATCAGCGGCACCTGGGCGGCCTGGTAGGCCATGGCCGCGTCATAGATGGACATCGGCTCGCCGGTGGGCATGAACTTCGTCCAGCCGCCGGTGGTGTCGGGCACCATTTCATTGCGCAGGCGGATGTTGCCGAAGGTGCCGCGCATCATCACCTGATGATTGCCGCGCCGCGAGCCGTAGGAATTGAAATCGGCGCGCTCGACGCCGTGCTCCATGAGATACGCGCCCGCCGGGCTGTCGGGTGCAATGGCGCCTGCCGGCGAGATATGATCGGTGGTGATGCTGTCGCCGAGCAGGACGAGCAGGCGCGCCCCGGTAATATCGGCGGCCCCCGGCGGCGCTGTGGTCATGCCGTCGAAATAGGGCGGGTGCTGGATATAGGTCGATTGCTCGTCCCACTGGAAAGTCAGGCCGCCGCCGCTGTCGATCGCCTGCCAGGCGGCATCGCCGGTGAAGACATCGCCGTAGCGCTTCTCGAACATATCGGGGGTCACCGCCCGGCCCAGGGCGTCGCTGATTTCGGCGTTCGACGGCCAGATATCGCGTAAATAGACCGGCTGGCCGTCGCCGTCCTCGCCCAGGGGGTCGGTTGCCAGATCGACATTCATGCTGCCCGCAATGGCATAGGCCACCACCAGGGGCGGCGAGGCGAGATAATTGGCGCGCACGTCGGAGCTGATACGGCCCTCGAAATTGCGATTTCCCGAGAGCACCGAGCAGGCCACCACATCATGTTCGGCAATGGCCTCGGACAACATCGGGTCGATCGGACCGGAATTGCCGATACAGGTGGTGCAGCCGTAGCCGACCAGATTGAACCCGAGCGCGTCGAGATCGTCCTGCAGGTCGATCTTGTTGAGATAATCGGTCACCACCTGGGAGCCCGGCGCGAGAGACGTCTTGACCCAGGGCTTGACCGCAAGCCCCCGGGCCCGGGCGTTGCGCGCGACCAGCCCGGCGGCAATCATTACGCTGGGGTTCGAGGTGTTGGTGCAGCTGGTGATGGCGGCGATCACCACGTCGCCGTCGTCGATGCTGTAGTCCCGCCCTTCGATGGCGGCACCGTGGCGGGCGGCGCCGGCATCACGGCCGAAGTTGCCGGCCAGGCCCGTATCGAAGGCGGCGGCCGCCTGGGACAGAAGGATTCGATCCTGGGGCCGTTTCGGTCCCGATATGCAGGGCTCCACCGTGGCGATGTCGAGTTCAAGCGTATCGCTGAACACCGGATCGGGGCTGTCGTCGTCACGCCACATGCCTTGCGCCTTGGCATAGGCTTCGACCAGGGCGACGGTCTCGGGGGGCCGCGCCGACGCCACAAGATAGGCGATGGTCTCGGCGTCGATGGGGAAGAAGCCGCAGGTCGCGCCGTATTCCGGCGCCATGTTGGCAATGGTCGCGCGGTCGGCGAGAGCCAGGTTTTCGATGCCGGGGCCGTAGAATTCGACGAACTTGCCGACCACGCCCTTTTCGCGCAACCGCTGCACCACGGTAAGCACCAAGTCAGTCGCCGTGGCGCCTTCACGGAGCTTGCCCGAGAGCCTGAAGCCGACCACATCGGGGATCAGCATGGAGACCGGCTGGCCAAGCATGGCGGCCTCCGCCTCGATACCGCCGACGCCCCAGCCGAGAACCGCCAGGCCGTTGACCATGGTGGTGTGGCTGTCGGTGCCGACCAGAGTGTCGGGGTAAGCCAGGGTGACGCCCCCTTCCTCAGCGCTCCACACCACACGGGAGAGATATTCGAGATTGACCTGATGGCAGATGCCGGTGCCCGGCGGCACCACACGGAAGCCGTCGAACGCGCCCTGCCCCCAGCGCAGGAAGGCGTAGCGCTCGCCGTTGCGTGCCATTTCCTTCTCCACATTCGCCGCAAAAGCGCCGGCGTTGCCGTAGTGATCGACCATCACCGAATGATCAATCACCAGATCCGCCGCCGATATGGGGTTGATGCGCGACGGCTCGCCGCCGAGCCTGGCCATGGCGTCGCGCATGGCGGCGAGGTCGACCACCGCCGGCACGCCGGTGAAATCCTGCATCAGCACCCGCGCCGGGCGATAGGCGATCTCGCGGTCCGAACTGCCGTCTTTCAGCCAGGCGGCGAGGGCGCGCAGATCGTCGACAGTGACGCTTTTCCCGTCCTCGAAGCGCAGCAGGTTTTCCAATAAGACCTTAAGCGAATAAGGCAGGCGGGAAATATCGCCGAGACTCTCGGCGGCCGCGGCGAGACTGTAATAATCGTATGACTTGCCACCCGCCTCTAGGCTGCGGCGGCTGTTAAGGGTATCGATGCCAGAAGACACGGAGCCACTCTCCCGATCCGGTTGCGGTTTGTACTGTAATTCGGCGCGATCTTAAGATGCCGAACCTTGACGACATATTAAGACGTGAAGCGACAGTCATAAAGCCGCAAATTTTCCGACAATTGCGCCACCGATTGATATTTGCCGTAATCTGGTTATGGTTTCCCTGTACTCAAAATCATCCGAGTGCATGCGGGGGGAGGGATAATCAATTAAGGAAGCAGGATATGCTGAGCACCGATCAATCCATTGTCGTCAACAAGCCGCTTGAGTCAGTCTGGCAATCGATCCGTAATTTCCATGATCTATCCTGGTCACAGAATGTCGTC
>JAYGED010000166.1:0-7054 GCA_046582565.1 Alphaproteobacteria bacterium | reverse complement strand
GACGACCCCTATCAGAGCCTTGCGATCTACACACCCGCAAGCCCCAGCGGCGCGGTGCTGGCCTTCGCCCATGGCGGTGGCTGGACCAACGGCTACAAGGAATGGATGGCGTTCATGGCGCCCGCGTTCACCGCCGCCGGCGTCGTCTTCGTCAGCATCGGCTACCGGCTGGCACCCCGTCATCTGTTTCCCGCCGGCTTCGATGACACCATACGGGCGATCGCCTGGCTGCACGGCAACATCGCCGCACACGGCGGAGATCCGGCACAATTGTTCATCGGCGGTCATTCGGCAGGCGGCCACTACACCGCCTTGGCCGCGGTGCGCAGCGACTGGACAGGACCTCTTGGTCTGCCGGCCGATGTCGTACGCGGCTGCCTGCCCCTGTCGGGGGTCTTCCTGTTCGGCGAGGGCGCGGGCCTGTCCATACGGCCACGCTTCCTGGGCGACGCGGCCAACGATCACGCGGCGAGCCCAATAAACCATATCGACGCGCCGCCACCGCCGTTTCTAATCGCTTGCGGAGACGGCGATTTTCCGCATCTGATGCGTCAGGCAGACGAGATGACGGTGGCGCTCGAAGCGGCCGGCGGCGACGTTGAGCTCGTCGAGCTTCAGGGGCGCGACCATTTTACATCCAGCACGGCGGGCGGCGAGCCCGACGGTCCCTGGGTGCCACGCGCGCTGGACTGGATGGCGCGGCACAAATAATGACATTATCGAGATAGCAAAACAAAAGGGAGGACGAGGACATGCGCAAGACATTAATGACCGCCTTAATTGGCGTCGTGGGCCTGGCTTTAGCCGGGCTGGCGCAGGCGGCCGAGCCGGTGAAGATCGGCTTTTCGCTATCGAAGACCGGGATGTTCGCCAGCGCCATTCCGTCCCAGCTCAACGTCTACGAGCTGTGGAAGGACGAGGTCAACGCGGCCGGTGGGCTTGATGTGGGCGGCGAGCGCCGGCCCATAGAATTCATCTCCTATGACGACCAGTCGGATCCTGCCAACGCGGTTAAGATCTACGAGAAGCTGATCACCAACGACAAGGTCGATCTGCTGCTCGCGCCCTGGGGAACGCCGTTTCATTTCGCCGTCGCCGGGGTTCTTGACCGTTACAAATTCCCCATGGTGGGAAACTCGGCGGCGTCGGTGCAGCTGCGCGAGCTCAAGGCCGGCTACATCTGGTTCCCGACCTCGGCGATTCCCGACAGGCTGGCCGAAGAACTCGGCAAGCTGCTGACTCAACAGGGCGTCAAAACGGTGGCGGTGACCAATCTGCAACTGCCCTTCTCGCTCGAGATCAAGGAATATCTGATGCCCGTGCTTGAGCGCGAGGGCATCGAGGTGCTGGTCGACGAAGCCTACCCGCCGGGCGTCAAGGACATGACGGCTATGCTGCTCAAGGTCAAGAACGCCAACCCGGACGCGGTGCTGTCGCTATCGTACCCGTCGGATTCGGTGCTCTACACAATGACCGCCCGCGAAATCGGCATCACCGCCAAGTTCCAGCTCGTGCTGATCGGGCCGACCATCGATTTCTTCGGCCAGATGTTCGGTCCGGCGGCCGACGGCCTCATTACGGTCGGTCACTGGTCGCCCCACCAGAAAGCCTGGCCCCGGGCCAAGCCGTTCTTCGACGCCTATGTCGCCAAGTTCAACACCCGGCCCGACTATCTCGACTCGGCGCTCGCCTACATGTCGGTCGAGATACTCGAACAGGCGGTTGCCAAGGCCGGGTTGGATAAGGAGGCGCTGCGCCAAACGATCGCCTCGACGACCTTCGACACGATCAACGGTCCCGTGCGCTTCGACGGCGTACAGAACGCGACCACGCCGACTATGTTCCTGCAGATCCAGGCGGGCGAGGCCCAGATCATCTGGCCACCCGATCAGGCGACGGCGAATGTCATACCCAAGCCGGCATGGCCCGAATAGGCGTCGAACGCCAATACTTTCCCCGTCCGGTACGTACCGGATGGGGAATGGTAGTTAAACCCTAGCACGTGGACACGCTGCTTTCCGGCCAGCTCTTCGTCGCCATGCTGGTCGTTGGATCGCTTTACGCGCTGGTCGCGCTTGGCCTCAATCTGATCTACGGCACCATGCGCCTGCTCAACGTGGCCCATGGCGAGCTGGTCATGCTCGGCGCCTATGTCGCCTATTGGAGCTTCTCACTGGTGAACATCGGACCGCTGGTCTCGATGTTCGCCGCCATGGCGCTCGCCGCGCTGCTCGGCGCGGCAATTTATTATGCGTTGTTGCACCGGGCGCTGCGCTCGACCACCTTGAGCGAGCGTATCGAAGCCAATTCGCTGCTCATCTTCTTCGGCGTCTCGGTGATCCTGCAAAACACGGCGGCGCTACTGTTCACCGCCAACCCGCGGTCCTACCCCTACCTCGACACGCTGGTTCATTTTGGCGACACCACGATCAGCATGGATCGCTTGGTGGTGCTCGGGGTCTCGCTGGTGGTCTGCATCGGCGCGGTGCTCTACCTGCGCTTGTCGATGACCGGCCTGGCGATCCGCGCCCTGATCCAGCAGCGCGACGCCGCCGAGTTGGTCGGTATCGATATCACGCGCACCCATCTGTTGAGCTTCTGCCTCGGATTCGCCATGGCGGGGCTGGCCGGCGTCCTGATCAGCATGATCGGGCAGGTCTCGCCGTTCATGGGCTTTCCCTTCACCATTGCCGCATTTGTGGTCATTATCCTGGGTGGGCTCGGCAATCTCACCGGCAGCCTGATCGGTGGTTTCCTGCTCGGCGCGGTCGAAACCTACGGTGTGGCGCTGACCTCGGCGTCATACCGTTCGATCCTCATCTACGGCGTATTCATCGCGGTCCTGGTGTGGCGGCCCCAGGGCCTGTTCGGCGGTACGCGAGTCGCCCGATGATGGGCAACCGACTCGTCATGGCCCTGATCGCCTGCCTGGTCATCGCTGGTGTCATGCCATTCGTGGTCGACACCTATTTTCTCGGCGTCGCCTTGGATCTGTTGATGTGGGTGGCGCTTGCCGAGAGCTGGATACTGCTATCCGGCATGACCGGCTACATCTCCCTCGGCCATGCGGTGTTCTTTGGCGCCGGCAGCTACGTCATGGTGCTCTGTTGGGGGGTGCTGCCATTCTGGCTGGTGGTGCCGCTCGCCGGGCTGGTCGCCGGGCTGCTAGCGCTCGGCGTCGGCTATCCCTGCCTGCGCGTGCGCGGACCCTATTTCGTCATTCTCAGTTTCGGGGTCGCCGAATTCGTCAAGTTCGTAGTCGTCAGCATCGAGGCTGGCTTGGGCAAGGCGGGGCGATTGCTGTTCGGCACACCGTCTCTCGAGACGCTCTATTTCATCATGCTCGTCCTCGCCGCCGCCTCGGTGGTAATCGCCTATCGAGTGCGCCGCTCGCGGTTCGGCGCCGGTCTTCGGGCGATTCGCGAGGACGAGGACGCCGCCGAGACGATTGGCGTTCCGACCACCCGCTTCAAGCTTTTTGCCTATGGGTTGTCGGCGATCATTCCGGGCATGGTCGGCGCGGTAATGGTATTGCGTTCGACCTATTTTGAGCCGCTCCAGGTTTTTAATCCGGTGGTCTCGTTCACGATCGTCTCGATGGCGATCATCGGCGGTAGCGACGATGCGCCGGGGCCGCTCATGGGGGCGCTTTTTCTGGTCATCCTCTCGGAAATACTGTGGGCCAACCTGCCCGAACTCTACATGATCCTGCTTGGTATGCTGCTGGTCGGCTTCGTTCTAGGCGCGCCTAACGGTATCTACGGCTGGCTAAGAGCGCGGCGGGTAGGAACCGAGATATGAGCCTGCTCAAGCTGGAGGGGGTCGGCAAGCATTTCGGCGGCATTGTCGCCGTACGATCATTGAGTTTCGCCGTCGAGGAGTGTGAAACCCTCGGCATCATGGGCGCCAACGGCGCCGGCAAGACCACCGTATTCAGCCTGATCGCCGGCAACCAGCGCCCCAGTGAGGGCAGCATCCACTTCGACGGCAGCCGCATCGACAGCTTGCGCGCCGATGCGGTAAACCGGCGCGGGATCGCGCGCACATATCAAATTGTCCGTCCTTTCGCCGGTATGAGCCTGTTGGAGAACGTTGCCATCGGCGTCATGTACGGCACCGTACAAGAGCGTTCCTCGGCGGCCGCGACGATCCAGGCCGGCAACCTGCTCGCCGAAGTCGGGCTGGCCGACCGCGCCCACGACCTGGCGGGTGAATTGACTTTAGCCGGGCGCAAGCGGCTTGAGATCGCCCGCGCCCTCGCTACCGGGCCGCGCATTCTGATGCTCGACGAGGTGCTTGCCGGATTGACGCCGGTCGAAGTCGATGAAGCCTTGGAGATGATTCGCAACCTGAAGCGCCGCCACAATCTGACGCTGATTGTCATTGAGCATGTCATGCATGCGCTGATGCGCTTGTGCGGCCGTATCGTCGTGCTGCACCACGGCGAAAAGATAGCCGAAGGCGCGCCCGAAGCCGTGGCCAACGACCCGTTGGTGATCGAGGCCTATCTCGGATCACCCAAGCCATGAACAGCTTGCTCGAAATCGAGGGCCTGGCCGCGGGGTACGGCGCCGTCCCCGTGCTCGACGGCATAACCCTGGCCGCCGCCGAAGGCGCGATCACCGCCCTGGTCGGCAGCAACGGCGCCGGCAAGTCGACGCTGATGCGCACGGTCGCCGGGCTGATCTCACCGAGCCGGGGCTCCGTGCGTCTTGATGGCGAAGACATCACCGGCGAGGCGGCGGGGCTGCGGGTCGCACGGGGCATGGCGCTGGTTCCGGAAGGTCGCTTGGTGTTCCCCGATTTTACCGTCGAGGAGACCCTCAAGCTGGGCGCCTATACGGCCCGCGCGCGGCCCAGCTGGACAGCGCGCAAAGAGGAGATGTACGCGCTCTTTCCGAGGCTCGCCGAGCGTCGCCGCCAGCGCGCCGTGACGCTGTCGGGTGGTGAACAGCAGATGCTGGCGCTGGCGCGCGCGCTGATGTCGAAGCCGCGCCTGCTGTTGCTTGACGAACCGAGCCTCGGGTTGGCGCCGCTGATGGTGGCGCATCTGTTCGAGACCATCCAGGCAGTGCGCAACGAGGGGGTCAGCGTGTTCATCGTCGAACAGGATGTGCACACCACGCTGGGTATCGCCGATTATGCCTATGTGCTTGAGAATGGTCGCTTGGTAACCGAAGGCCCCGGTCCTACACTGCTCGACCAGGATGCCATCAAGCAGGCCTATTTGGGCCTGTGACATAGGGTAATGCGATGTTGACCTTCTATCACTACTGGGACTCGTTCTGCTCGATCAAGACCCGTTTGGCGCTTGAAGAAAAGGCTCTGGATTACAGCGAGGTGTTCGTTGACCTGCTGGCTTTCGAGCAGCTCAAGCCCGACTATATGCGGCTCAACCCGAACGGCGTGGTGCCGACTATAGAGCATGACGACCAGGTGGTTATCGAGAGCACGGTGATCAATGAATATCTCAATGAAGTTTTCCCCGACCCCCCGCTCATGCCCATTGATCCCTTAGGCAGAGCCAGGGCTCGCGTTCTGGTCAAGCTTGAGGATGACAAGGCCCATGAAGCCATGCGCGCGCCGACCTTCAACTTGATGATTAAACCGATGATCGCTGGCCTTAGCGACAGCGAGGTCGACGAAATTGCCACAAATCATCCCCAGAAATGGATCGGTGATTACTGGAAGAAAACCGTACGCACGCCCATCGATCAAGACGCAATAGACGATTCCTTGGCCCTGGTCCGCGACATATGCGCGACACTTGAGGCCGCGCTCGACGGAGCCGGGCCGTGGCTCGCCGGCGAGACTTTCTCGCTCGCCGACTGCGCCTTCGCGCCAATGGTCGACCGCATGGAGCATTTGGGCGCGGGTGAGACGTTCAATGGCTTCCCAGCTCTCCAGGCATGGATAGCAAGGCTGAAGGCGCGTCCCGCCTACGGACGCAGCGTGCCGCCCGACGACAAACGGCTCTATTCGCCTGGCGGTGGAGCATAGGAGAATCATTCATGGCGACAGATCCCAAGGCTAAATCAGAACCCGGCGACAAGCTCGAGGACTTTCCTTACTACGAGCCCGGCAAGGTGCCGCAGTACCAGCGGTACCATGCCGAGGTCTCCTACCTCGACGAGCTCGAACTGATCTGGGGCAAGCGCTGGGGAGCTCAGGGTATCGGGCGGTTGCGAGAGGTCGCCATGGTGCAGCCCACCGAGTCCGAGGTGAAGACCCTCTACGAGCAGGATTCGGCGTTCTTCGTGTTCAACGGAGAGACTCCCGATCTCGATCTCATGCGCATCCAGCACCGCGCTCTCGCCGACCTCTACGAGAGCCTCGGCATCCTTGTGCACTACACCAGCTGGTCCGACGAGGTGCCCCGTTCGGCCTATGGACCGATGAAGCGCTCGATCTCGGCCGCCGCCGGCTTCGTCATCAACGGCGGCGCTATCATCCCCCGCGAGGCAACTCCCTACTGGCGCGGCCGCTCGCGCTATGTCGCCGAGTTCCTGTCGCGCATTGGCTGCCCGATTCTCTATACGGTTCACGGCCATGGGGTTTGCGAGATTGGTGCTTCGGTGCGGATGTCGGACGATTTTATCGTCCTCATGCTATCGACCGATTGCAATACCGAGGGCGCCGAACAGGTCATCCCGGTGCTCGAGCGCGCCGGTTACAAGCGAGTGCTCTTGGCGCGCAGCCCGGGACCGCTCTATGATTATCACAACGAGGTGCCGGGCTGGATGCACGCTGACATGTGGATCCTGCCCCTGGATGCAAAACTCGCGCTGATCTATCCGCCATGGTGCGACTATCAGACCATCCGCGATCTGCACGAGATCGGTTATGAGCTGATCGAGGCGCCGCGCGAGGAGGTCGATCTATACCCTACAAATGGCATTACGCTTGAACCTCGTAAGGTGATCATGAACGCCAGCGCCACAAAAACCCGCAAGCTTTTAGAGCGCCACGGCGTCGAGGTCATCGGCATCGATTACGACGAGGTCCATAAATATGGCGGCGGCATCCGATGCAACACCATGCAGTTGATTCGCGA
>JAYGED010000163.1:0-19399 GCA_046582565.1 Alphaproteobacteria bacterium | reverse complement strand
CGTGTGCTCTTCCGATCTCGTTCTCGGCCAGGTCGCGGCGGTGAAAGGCGTCGAATGTCCATTCCGGCCCAAGTTCCAGGCGCGTCGCCAGGTTGATTTCCTCGCGTCGTCCGATGGCGCTGAGGTCGGCTGATCCTTCGTCGATGGAGAGGAAGCCGAGCCGGGTGCGCATCCAATCCGGGCCGGCTGTCAGATCGATGGTGGTGCGGCGCGAAGCGAGGTCTTCGCTGTCCAGCCTGAAACGATAGGTCAGATCAATCAGTTTCGAGGGCCTGATGGCGATGCGCCCGACAAAATCCGAAAGATTGCCATCCAGGCCGCTGCCCGGCGCGAAGGCGCTATCGGCCTTGGTTCTGAAGCTCTGGCCGATGAAGACCGTGGTGCTGCCGCCGCCGGCGCCATAGGCGCCCGCCCGAACGCCGTAACTCAGCCGGGGGCCGCCTTCGATCCGGTCGAGGCCGGAGAATCGATTTTCGTTAAATAGATTGGTGTCGTCGAATTCGAAGGCCTGGCTGTCCTCATTGGGGATGTCACTGGGGTTCCCGCCATGTGGGCTGACGGCGAACTTGACGATGGGCTCGATGATCTGGCGCACGGATCCTGCGCTGCGGATCAACGGCAGGCGCCAGTCGAGCGAGAGCTGGGGCACGATGCGTCCGGTGAGGCCGCTGGTGCGGCTCAGATCGGGCTTGACGACATCGGTCACCCAATAGGCGTCGCCGCGCAGGCTCGCATTGACCGAATAGAGATCGCCGAAGGGCCCCATGAACGGCAGCTGCCAACCACCGTCGAGGACCAGGCGGGTGCTTCCCGTGCCGTCGGTTCTGTAGAGCTCCATGAAATTCGCATCCAGGGTGTAGCGCTGACCGAACCGGCCCGCCTCACCGATGTAACTGTAATCCATGATCGGCGCGATGATCGGCGTATCGCCGGCATCGTCGTTGATCTCAAGGCCCTGAAAGGAATAGGCGTTGATGGCGGCGTAGTTGCGCCCCCGGATTCCCTCGACAAACAGATTGGACGTCAAGGTGTCTGTGGAATCGAATCCATACCGGCGCAGATAGGTGTCGTCGGTGGTTCGCTCTACATCGAAACCCCATTTCCAGCTATCGTCAATCCTGAACAAGCCGGAACCATCGATATGGCCGCGGGTTTCCCGCCCGCTGATAACCGCGCCTGAAGCCCCGCGCCGCTCGGGCCGGGTGATGCTGCCGCTCAGGCTGAACTGACCGCTCTCGACACGCTGACGATATTCGCCGGCCAGCACGACCCCTTCATCGGTGGTGAAGATTGGCGAAATCGTTACATCCAGATTGGGCGCCAGATTGAAGAAGTACGGAATTTGGACGGTCGTGCCGAGCTGCGAGTCGCTGCCGAATGACGGGGTGAGAAAGCCCGAGCGGCGCTTCACCGTGGGATCCGGGTGAGAGAAATAGGGCGTATAGGCGATCGGCGCGCCGAACAGCTCGAAAAAGGCGTCGGTATAGGTAATCTCCTGGCGCTTTTGATCATGCACCACGCGGTTCGCCTTGATCTGCCAGAGCGGCGCTTCACCGGGATGTTCGTTGCATAAGGGGCAGGGGGAAAACACCGCCTTGCTCATCACGGTACGATTGCCGCCGCTGCGCACGGCGCCATTGGCGGCGAACCGTGAATTGTCGGACAGAATGATCCGGATATGGCGGATCAGCCCGCTCTTCATCTCGTCTTCAAGCTCCATATAATCGGCGAAAATCACTTCGCCGCTGGGCTCAAGCAGGATGATATTGCCGCTCGCCGTGACCCTGTTGGTGCGTTCGTTATAGGTAACCCGGTCGGCCAGCAGAACGCGCTCGCCCTGGGCGGCCTCCACATTGCCGATGGCGATAACGGTGCCGTTCTGGTTGTCGTGGATCAGCTCATCGGCCTGCAGGATGATCGGTAGGCCCAGCTCGCCGGCCTGTTGCGCCACCACGGGCGTCACCATCAACAAGCTGATCAGGAAGGCGGCGCCAAACGCTCTCATGCTCTATCCGTCTTCCAGATGGAGCAGCATGGCAAGGCCGAGCAGGGTAAAGATACCGGCCGGCGCCCAGGCGGCCAGGATAACGGGGATGCTGCCCGACATGCCCAGGGCGAGCACCACGTCGGTCAGAAAGAATAGAAAAAATCCGGCGAACAGGCCGCCCACGACCAGCAGGCCGGTGCCGCCTCGCCGGGTGAGGCGCAGGGAAAAAGTCGCCGCGATCAAAACCATGGCGCAGAGCAGCATTGGTGTGGCGAGGATGGAATGCCAATAGATTCGATGTTTGGTGGCCGAAAATCCCGCCGCCTCAAGGGTGCGGATGAAACCCGGCAAATCCCAGAACGACATGGTCTCCGGCGGCGCGAAGCTCTCCTGGATCTGGTTGATCGTCATGCTGGTTTCCAGGCGGAAGCTGTCGCGCGCCTCGGTGATCATATTGGGCGCGCTGGTCAAAACATTTTTAAGATCCCAATAGCCGTCTTCCAAGGTCGCGGTCTCGGCGTCGATTCGTTTGGCGAACTGATCGGCCCCTTCATAGAGATAGAAAGTGGTGTCGTGCAGCGCCATGTCTTCTTGGGAAATCCGCAAGGCATGAACCACCATCTGGCCGGCGGAGCCAGCCTCGCGCAGCCACAGGCCCGATGACGAGACCGCCAGCAGGCTGGTCTGCCCGCGCATATATTTTGCTTCGAGCTGCTCGTAGCGCCAGGTGGTGGCCGAGGCCAACGGGTTAAACAGGGTGACGATCAGGCCGCCGATGACCAGGGCCAGAGACAAGCCCGGAAGCAGGAATTGCCACACCGAGACGCCGGCGGCGCGGGCGACAACCAGCTCATGGGACCGGGTCAGGCGGATCAATGAAAGCATGCCGCCGAATAGCACCGCGAAGGGGATGATTTTCTGGCCCATGAAGGGGATGCGCAACAGGGCCATTTCGATAATCGTGCCCAGGCCCGCCTGGTTGCGGTTACCGGTGCGGCGCAGCAACTCGATACTGTCGATCAGAAACACCAGAGTGATCAGCACCACGAATACCAGGGCGATGCTGGCCAGAAACTGGCGGGTTATATAGCCCGATAGGGTGGCGGAAAGGCGCATTATACGGCGTTCATCTCAGTCGGGCCCTGATGGTTGATCAACCGGCGTCGCGGCTTGTTTCTGTAGAGCAGCAGATACAGGGCCGCTGCCGTCCAGAGTGCGACATTCGCGTATGGCAAGACCGTAAGCCAGGGCATTTGTACGATAAAATAGGTCAGCCCCAGGGCGAGCCCCTGAAAGGCGGCAGCGATAGCGCCGGCAAAAATCATCCGCGCGGCGCGGCCCCGGCGGTTGAATTCACCGCCGAGCAGGGCGGCCAGCGCGATCAGCGTCATCACCAGGCTGTACAGAGGCGACAGCAGGCGGTTGTGGCCCTCGGCGCGCAGCTCGGCGAGATAGGCTGTCTCGTTGGCGTCCTGGGGTTCTCTGAACAGCTCATCGATATAGCGTTCGCGCGGCTCGCGCCAGCGCGGCCCCTCCGCATTGATGAGGTCCGACAAATCCACATTGTGACGGTCGAAATAAAGCAGGCTGAGCTTGCCGCGGTCTCTGTTCATCACCTGACGGTTGCCTTTGAACAGGGAAAGATAGGGGGCGTCCACGGATTTCAACAACACGCCGCGCTCGGCCATCATGGTCACCGGTTGTGCCCGGTTGCGGTTGTCATGCACCAGAATGCCCCGGACTTCGCCGTTTGAGAGGCGCTCGCGGATATAGACCGTCAGCCCGTCGCCCAGATTGTTAAACACCCCTTCCTGGAGCAGGATTCTTGAAAAATCGGCGCGGATAATGAATTGGCGATCCTTGAATTCACGGAACCCGGCGGGCTGAAGATAAAGCGTCATGGCGTAACATAGCGCGACCATAATTCCCGCCATGATCAGCGCCGGTTTCATCAAATCCATGTCGCTTAGGCCGGCGGAGCGCAGCACTACGATCTCACTGTCGACGGACAATCGATGATAGGTGTAGGCCACCGCGCAGAACAGCGAGATCGGCAGCAACACGGCGAGGAAGGAAGGCAGCAGGAGGAAGGTCAGGTAGACGAAGGTAAAGAACGAAAGCCCCCGGTTGATGATCAGATCGACGAAACGCAGGGACTGCGACAGCCAGACAACGCCGGTCAGGGCGAGGGTCACGAACAGGGTGACCTCGATGAGCTGCCACAGAACGTACCGCGTGATCTCCTTCATGGGGTTCATAGTATAGTTTCGTAAGATCAATTTGGCCACTAGGGCAACACTTCCGTGGTCGGTATGGGGACCACGAAGCGGCCGCCCCAGTCGCGCACGGCGGCCATCTCCCGCATGATCTCGTCGCGCAGATTCCACGGCAGGATCAGCACATAGTCGGGCCGCGTCTCGGCCAGCTTATCGGGGCTGTGAATGGGCAGCCGGCTGCCGGGCAGATAGCGCCCCTGTTTATGGGGGCTGGCGTCGACTACATAACCGATCAGATCGGTCCCCACGGCACAGTAATTCAACAGGGTGTTGCCCTTGGCCGCCGCACCGTAGGCGACGACGCTTTTGCCTTCGTCCCGCGCCGCCGACAGGAAGGCCAGCAGGGATTGCCTGGCCGCCGCCACCCGCTCGGCGAAGCCCCTGTAGGCGGCCAGACTGTCGAGCCCGGCGCTGCTTTCGGCGGCGCGCAGGGCGTCGGGCGCCTTGGTCTCCTGGTAGCGGGCGCTATTGTGGGCGCAGACGGAAAGCCGCAGGCTGCCGCCATGGCTCGCCAGGCTCTCCACATCGAACACGCGCAAGCCATGGCGCGCCAGAACCGGCTCGAGGGCGAGCAGGGAGAAATAAGAATAATGCTCATGGTAGATGGTGTCGAACTGGACCTGCGCCATGAGCTTCATCAGATGCGGGAATTCGAGGCTGATCACCCCTTCGGGCTTGACCAGCAGGGCGAGGCCGGCGACGAAGTCATCGAGGTCGGGAACATGGGCCAGCACGTTGTTGCCGACCAGAAGGTCGGCGGCCTGTCCGGCGGCGGCGAGATCGCGCGCGGTGTCCAGCCCGAAGAAGCGCACCTCGGTGGGCACGCCCGCCGCACGGGCCACGGCGGCGACATTGGCGGCGGGCTCGACACCGAGCACCGGCACACCCGCACGTGCGAAATGGCGCAGCAGGTAGCCGTCATTGCTGGCGACTTCGACGACCAGGCTTGCGCGCCCGAGGCCGAAGCGGTCGCGCGCCTGCTCGCAGAAGCGCCCGGCCTGTTCGACCCAGCTTGTCGAATAGGACGAGAAATAGGCGTAATCGCTGAAAATTTCCTGCGACGGTACAACATCCTCGACCTGGACCAGAAAGCAGCCGTCGCAGACCCGTGCATGGAGGGGATAGCGGGGATCGGGGCGGTCTAAATCGGCCTCGCCGGGATAGCTGTTGGCGAGCGGCGTCTCGCCGAGATCGACCAGGCTATGGGTCAAGGGCAGGCCGCAGGCGCGGCAGGCGAGGCTCATGATACCCAGCCCCGTTCAATCTTGAGGGCCAATCCGTCTTCGAAAGACCGGGGGGTGACGCCCAATCGCGATTTCATGGCGTTGATGTCGAAGGATTTGTCTTCCGTGGCGCGGCGGATTTCAGCAGCGTTGAACGGCGTCCTGATACCGAGGGCCGAGGCCAGGCCCGCGCCGGCGCGCATGAGCAGCCCGGGGATCGGGACAATGGAGATGGTTTCATTCTGCACGGTGGCGCAGGCGCGCAGCATGGCGGCATAGGTGATGGGCTCGGGCCCGGCGACGACGATCGAGGGGCCGGTTACCGCTGGTTCCACCGCCGCCGCTGCCAGGGCGGCGACCATGTCGTCGACGAACAGCGGCTGCACCAGGTTCCGGCCGCCGTCGGGGAGCGGCAGGATGCGGGCCGAGCGCACCAGCCCAAGCAGGCGGTTGACATTACGGTCGTCCGGCGCGCCGTAGATCATCGACGGATGCAGCATCACCCCGGTCACGCCCGATGACAGGAACAGGGTTTCGGCGGTGCGCACCGCATCGGCGGCGGGGTCGGGCAGGCTGGTGAAGCGGCGGGTCGAGCCGACCAGAACCAGCCGTTCGCAGCTGGTGGGCAGGCAATCGAGCAGGGTCTCTGTATGGCGCGCATGAACCAGATTGATTACCCGGCGCGCGCCAACCAGCGCCCTGGCGATGCTTACCGGACGATCGAAGTCGGCGACCGCATGACGGCAGCCGTCGCCCAGCGCCGCAAGCCGCGCTTGCGACCGGCCGATGGCGACCACATCATGGCCGTCGGCACAAAGCCGCTCGACGAGATATCGGCCGGTCTTCCCCGCTGCTCCGAGAACCGCGAACATGGACGTCTCCAAATCACCTGGGAGGAATGATTACCGCGCCCGCCCAGGCCACGTAAAACATTTCTTTTCTTCACCGAGGCATCCGTTACAGTCGCTGCTGACGAATTGGTCAACAAAATGGGTAGCGCGAGGACTCCATGAAAATCACTTTTTCGACTAAACCCACCGCCGGAGATACACTCGTTGTCGGCGTTTTCGAGGGGCGGCAGCTCAGCCGCTCGGCGGGCAAATTGGATAAGACCTGCAAGGGCGCCCTGAGCAAGGCCATGAAGGCGGACCGGTTCACCGGCGCACACGGCCAGTTCCTCGACATCATGGCGCCGGTCGGCGTCTCGGCGGCGCGCATCGTGATCGCCGGTCTCGGCAAGGCGGATAAACTCGATCCCCTGGCGGTGCAAAATCTCGGCGGCAATCTGGCCGCCCATCTCAATCGGGGCGGCGCGAAGAAGGCCTCGGTGCTGGTGGACAAATGGTCGAAAGCGTCCGCGTCTAAAGCCGAGGCGGATCAGGCGGCGGACCTGGGCTATGGCGCGCGCCTGCGCAGCTACCGTTTCGATAAATACCGCACCAAGGAAACCGCCGACAAGAAGCCGACCCTGACCCGCCTCACCCTGGTGACGGGCGCCGCCCGCGTGGCGGCAACCGCCTACAATGTCCTCGACCGCATCGCCGATGGCGTCTTCATGACCCGCGATCTGGTCTCCGAGCCGGCCAATGTGATCTATCCTGAGTCCCTGGCGGCGCAGGCTAAGACCCTGACATCTCTCGGGGTTTCCGTGGAAATTCTCACCGAGGCGAAGATGCGCAAGCTCGGCATGGGCGCCCT
Source organism: Alphaproteobacteria bacterium (assembly GCA_046582565.1). Classification (GTDB taxonomy): domain Bacteria; phylum Pseudomonadota; class Alphaproteobacteria; order JAAXGF01; family JAAXGF01; genus JAYGED01. The sequence goes on along the minus strand of JAYGED010000163.1, from coordinate 12,215 downwards.
GCTGGCCGTCGGCATGGGCAGTGCACGGGCCTCGCGCATGGTGGTGATGCGCTGGAACGGCGCGCCCAAGAGTTCGAAAAAAGCCCCCATCGCGTTCATCGGCAAGGGCGTCACGTTTGATACCGGCGGCATTTCCATCAAACCGGCGGGCGGCATGGAAGACATGAAATGGGATATGGGCGGCGCCGGGGTAGTGATCGGGCTGATGAAAGCCCTGGCCGGGCGCAAGGCCAAGGTCGATGTGATCGGCGTCATCGGTCTGGTCGAGAACATGCCGTCCTCGACCGCTCAGCGGCCGGGCGATGTGGTGACCTCCATGTCGGGCCAGACCATCGAGGTGATCAACACCGACGCCGAGGGCCGGCTCGTGCTGGCCGATGCGCTGTGGTACTGCAAGACCCGCTTCAAGCCGCGTTTCATGATCGATCTGGCGACCCTGACCGGGGCGATTATCATTGCCCTGGGCAGCTATAACGCGGGTATGTATGCGACCGACGACAAGCTCGCCGATCAGCTCACCAAGGCCGGTCAGGCGACCGGCGAAGGCGTCTGGCGCATGCCTCTGGGCACGCGCTACGACCGTGACATCAACTCCGACATCGCCGACATGAAAAACGTCGGCAAGGGCCGCGAGGGCGGCAGCATCACCGCCGCCCAGTTCCTCAAGCGCTACGTCGGCACCACCACCTGGGCGCATCTCGATATCGCCGGGGTAGCCTGGAGCAAGAGCGATTCGCCTACCGTTCCCAAGGGCGGCACCGCCTTCGGCGTTCGTCTGCTCGACCGTCTGGTGGCCGATAACTATGAGAAGTAGCCGTCAGCTAAGCTGATAGCTAACCATGACCCAAATCGGGTTTTACCATCTGCTGAACACACCGCTCGAGGCCGCCTTGCCGCGGCTGTTGAGCAAAGCGGTAGAGCAGGGTATGCGGGCGCTGGTCGTGGCGGGCTCGCCCGAGCGCGTCAAGGCGCTCGACGGCGCCCTGTGGTCCTTCGATCAGGGCTCATTCCTGCCCCATGGCACGGCCAAGGAAGGCCGCGCAGAGGATCAACCGATCTATCTCACTACCGATCCTGAAAATCCCAACGGCGCAAGCCTGCTGGTCCTCACCGACGGGGTGGAGCACGGCTATATCGGGGCGTTCGAGCGCTGCCTGGATCTGTTCGACGGCACCGACGAGCAGGCCGTCGCCGCCGCCCGCGCCCGCTGGCAAACTCTCAAAGACGCTGGCCACGATCTCACCTACTGGCAGCAAACCGGCCAGGGCGGCTGGGAGAAGAAGGGGTAACTACTGCACGGCATCCAGGGCGGATTGGGCTTTGAGCCAATGGGCCTCGGCCTTGGCCAGGCGCCGTTCGGCTTCGTCGCGGCGTTTGAGCAGGGTGACCATGGCGGCTGTCGGGCCGTCGTAGACGGTCGGGTCGGCGAGTTCGGAATCGATCCGGGTTTTTTCCGCCGTGCGTTTATCGATCATCGTCTCGGCCTCGCGTAAGGTGCGCCGCAAGTCGGCCTGACCGGCACGGGCCTGGGCGGCGGCGCGGCGGGCTTCTTTTTTGTTTTGTTTCGGCGCGGCGGCGTCCTCTGTGCGGGACTTTTGCCCCGGCGTGCCGCGCTCGCCGAGAAGCCGGCGGCGGTAATCCTCCACATCGCCGTCGAAGGGCGCCACCCCGCCGTTCTCGACCAGCCACAGGCGGTCGGCGCAGGCCTCGATGAGATGCGGATCATGGGTAATCAGCAGAATGGCGCCGGGGAAATCATTGAGCGCCACCACCAGGGCCTCGCGGGCATCCACATCGAGATGGTTGGTCGGCTCGTCGAGCACCATGATATGCGGCTTGGCGCGGCACATCATGGCGATCATCAGGCGCGCCTTTTCGCCGCCGGAGAGGGATTCCACAGGGGTGTTCGCCTTGTCCTGGGTCAGGCCGAAGCCGCCGAGATGGGCGCGCGCCTTGGTGTCGGGCGCGCCGGGCATGAGCCGGGCCATATGCTGCAAAGCGCTGTTTCCTTCATGCAGTTCTTCGATCTGATGCTGGGCGAAATAGCCGATGCGCAGCTTGGGCGTGGCGAACAATCGCCCGGCCATGGGTTGCAGCCGGCCAGTCAGCAGCTTGGCCAGGGTGGATTTTCCGTTGCCATTGGCGCCGAGCAGGGCGATGCGGTCGTCCATGTCGATGCGCAGCGTCAGGTTGCTCAGCACCGGCTTGTGATCGTCATAGCCGACGGCGCAATCATCTAGGGTGATGATCGGCGGCGCCAGTTCGCCCGGATCGGGAAAATTGAAACTCACCGTCGGATCGTTCAGGGCGGCGGCGATGGGCTGCAAGCGATCGAGGGCCTTGAGCCGGCTTTGCGCCTGACGCGCCTTGCTCGCCTTGTAGCGAAAGCGGTCGACGAAGGCCTGCATATGCTTGCGCTGGGCTTCCTGCTTCTTGCGCTGGGAGCTTTCGTTGGCCAGGCGCATGGCCCGGGTGCGTTCAAACCGGTTGTAATTGCCTTCATAGGCGGTGAGCTTACAGCCTTCGAGATGGAGAATGCCGCTGACCGCGCTGTTCAACAGGGTGCGGTCGTGGCTGACGATCAGCATGGTGTGCGGATAGCTGCGCAGATAGCCTTCCAGCCACAGGGTGCCTTCCAGGTCGAGATAATTGGTCGGCTCGTCGAGCAACAGAATATCGGGCTCGGCAAACAGGGTGGCGGCCAGGGCGACGCGCATGCGCCAGCCGCCGGAAAAGCTGTCCAGCGGCTGGGCCTGGTCCGTGGCGTCGAAGCCCAGGCCCGACAGGATGGCCCCGGCCCGCGACGGCGCCGTGTGCGATCCGATGTCGGCCAGGCGGATATGGATCTCGGCGATACGCCCGGGGTCGCTCGCCAGCTCGGCCTCTGCGAGCAGGCTTGTGCGCTCCACGTCGCCGGCAAGCACCGACTCCAACAGGCTGGCAGCGCCGCCCGGCGCCTCCTGGGCGACGGTGGCGATGCGCGCGCTGCGGCGCAGACGAATGGCGTCGTCGCCGTCTTCCAGGATCAGGCGCAACAGGGTCGACTTGCCCGAGCCGTTGCGCCCGACTAGGCCGATCTTGTGCCCGGCGGGAACCACGGCGCTGGCGCCGTCGAACAGAATTCGCCCGGCGATGCGATAGGTGAGGTTGTCGATGTGTAACATGGCGGCGCGCTCTATAGCACGACCGCAGCATCGCTTCAATTCAACGCCGGGATTTATGCTATAAAAACGGCCGAATTTACTCAGAAAGAATTCCCATGACCCAAGCACACACCCTGCGCGGCCTGGCCGGCCTCGATAACACGCCCTGCGCACTCAGCGATTCCGCCCTGGTGATGATCGATTGCCAGAACATCTACCGGGAGGGCGTAATGACTTTGGTCGGCGTGGAAGAAGCCCTCGCCGAGGCGGCCAAACTGCTTGGGCGGGCGCGTGATTTAGGCGCCAGGATATTCCACATCGCCCATGATTCCGGCCCCGGTTCGCCCTATGACTACAGCGCCCCTATCGGCCAGATTGCCGATCCGGTGGCGCCGCGCCCTGGCGAGCCGGTGATTATCAAGGGCAAGCCCAATGCCTTCGTTGGCACCGATTTGCATGACCAGCTCCAGGCGGCGGGCTGCCAGAATCTGATCCTGGCCGGCTTCATGACACACATGTGCGTCAATTCCACGGCGCGCGGCGCATTCAGTCTGGGCTATCGCACCACGGTTGTCGGCAACGCTACGGCGACCCGTGATCTGCCGGGGCGGAACGGCGGGGTGCTTGTCCGCGGCCGACCTCCACGACGCCAGCCTGATGGCGCTCACCGACCTCTTCGCGATTGTGGTTGATGGGGCTGACGACCTTGGCGCCTGATGCGGTTGCCGGTTCCCGCTTAAGCCGCTATAAGGCGCGCTTTCCCGATTAACACTGGAGCCGATAATGGCCATCGAACGAACCCTTTCCATCCTCAAGCCGGACGCCACCCGGCGCAACCTCACCGGCCGCATCAACGCCGTCATCGAAGAGGCGGGCTTGAGCATCGTCGCCCAGAAGCGAATCCGGCTGACCCGCGAGAAGGCCGAGGGCTTTTACGCGGTCCATAAGGAGCGGCCATTCTTCACCAGCCTCTGCTCTTCCATGACCAGCGGGCCGGTGGTGGTCCAGGTTCTCGAGGGCGAGAACGCCATTGCCCGTTATCGCGAAATCATGGGCGCCACCAACCCGGCCGACGCGGCGCCGGGCACCATCCGCGCCGAGTTCGCCGAATCCCTCGAAGCCAATTCGTCCCACGGCTCCGACGCCCCCGAGACGGCGCAATTCGAGATCGGCTATTTCTTTAGCGACGACGAGATCGTCGGGTGAAGGTCTATATCAGCGCCGATATCGAGGGCGCCTCGGGCATCACCCATTGGGATGAGGCGACCAAGGAAAAGCCCGGCTACGACGAATACCGCGAGCAGATGACCGCTGAGGCCGTGGCCGCCTGCGAGGGCGCCCTGGCCGCCGGGGCGAGCGAGATCACCGTCAAGGACGCCCACGGATCGGGGCGCAACATCCTGCCCGAGCGCCTGCCGGAAGAAGCCCGCCTGATCCGCGGCTGGAGCGGCCATCCGCTCTGCATGGTGCAGGATATCGATGCCAGCTACGACGCCCTGGCCATGGTCGGCTATCATTCGGCGGCGAGTGCCGGCAACAATCCGCTGGCCCATACCATCACCGGCAAGCTCGCCAAGCTGCTGATCAACGGCGAGGTGACCTCGGAGTTTCTGCTGCATCGCAACGCCGCCGCCGGGTTTGGCGTGGCAACGGTGTTTCTGTCGGGCGATCAGGGCATCTGCGATACGGCCAAGGGGACCAACCCCCATATCCACACCGTGGCCACCAAGACCAGCGACGGCCATTCGACCAATTCGATCCACCCTGCCAAGGCTGTGCGCCAAATCCACGACGGCATGGTTTCTGCGCTGGGCGATGGCAAGTCTTTGGAAAAGCCGGGCCTCGCGGAGCATTTCGAGATGGAGATCTGGTACAAGGAAAACACCGACGCCTATGCGGCGTCGCACTATCCCGGCGCCAAGCTGCACGCCCCCCATTGCGTGGCTTTTGAGACCGGCGATTTCTTCGAGATCATGCGGATGCTACAGTTCGTGCTTTAGGGGCCAAAGGGAAGAGACGCCATGCAGAGCCATGCCAAGGTTGTCGTTATCGGTGGTGGCGTCGTCGGTTGCTCGATCCTGTTTCATCTCGCCAAGCTGGGCTGGAAGGATGTTGTCCTGCTGGAGCGCTCCGAGCTGACCTCGGGCTCGTCCTGGCACGCGGCGGGGCAAATCCACACCATCTCGTCGGACCCCAATATCTCGCGGCTGCAGAGCTATACGATCAATCTCTATAAGGAGCTTGAGGAGCTTTCCGGACAATCCGTGGGCCATCACGCGACCGGTGGTTTTTATCTCGCATCGACCCCGGAACGCCTCGATTATCTTAAGGCCGAGCGTTCCAAGGCGCGCTACATGGGCCTCGATCAGGAGTTCATAACGCTCAAGGAAGTCGCCGAGATGCACCCGCTGATCGACCGGTCGAAATATCTCGGCGCGCTGTACGATCCCATCGACGGCCATATAGATCCGTCCGGAGTGACCTATGCCTATGCCAAATCGGCCAAGCATTACGGCGCTTCCTATTATTGCGATACGCCGGTCCTCGAGACCAACCATCGCCCCGACGGCGGCTGGGACGTGGTCACGCCCGCCGGCACCATCCATGCCGAGATCATCGTCAACGCCGCCGGGCTCTGGGCCCGCGAGGTCGGCCATCTGGCGGGTATCGATCTGCCGGTCCAGCCCATGGAGCACCATTATCTGATTACCGAGGCGATCCCGGAGATCGTGGAATTTGGCAAGCCCTTGCCCTGCGGCATCGATTACGAGGCCAACATCTATTTCCGCCAGGAGCATCAGGGGCTGCTGCTCGGCACCTACGAGCCGACCTCGACGCCCTGGCGCGTCGAGGGCACGCCGCTCGACTTCGGCCATGAGCTGCTGACCCCCGACCTCGACCGCATCGCCGACCGGCTGGAGCTGGCCTTCGAGCGCATCCCGGCCTTGGGGCGCGCCGGCATCAAGGACGTGATCAACGGCCCCTTCACCTTCGGCCCCGACGGCAACCCGATGATCGGCCCGGTGCCGGGCATGAAAAACTACTGGGCCGCGGTCGCCGTCATGGCGGGCTTCTGCCAGGCCGGCGGGGTCGGCCTCTGCATGGCTGAATGGATGATCGAAGGCGAGCCGTCGGTCGACGTCTGGGCCATGGATATCGCCCGCTTCGGTGATTTCGCCACGGCTGAATACGGCACCCTGAAATCGGCTGAGAACTACACCCGCCGCTTCCTGCTGACCTATCCGAATGAGGAGCTACCCGTCGGCCGGCGTCAGAAGACCACCGCCATCCATGACCGGCTGGTGGCGCGCGGCGCCTGCATGGGGGCGGCGTTCGGCCTGGAGCATGCCCTGTGGTTCGCCGACTCGCCCGAGGCCGCCTTGGAGACCCCGACCTTGCGGCGGTCCGAGGCGTTCGACCATGTCGCCGCCGAGGTCCATGCGGTGCGTCATCATGTGGGCGCCGTGGAGATCGCCAATTACGCCAAGCATGAATTCACCGGGCCCGGTGCTCGCGCCTTTCTCGACCGGCTGCTCGCCGGCCGCCTGCCGAAACCCGGACGGTTGAGCCTGACCCCCATGCTGACGCCGAAAGGCAAGCTCTATGGCGACCTCACCGTGGCCTGCCTCGATGAGGAGACCTTCTACCTGTTCGGCTCGGGCGCCGCCCAGGAAATGCACCGCCGTTGGATCGAGCAGCATTTACCGGACCAGGGCGTCGCCTACCGCAACCGTTCCGACGAGCTGCACGGCCTGGCCATTGCAGGGCCCAACGCCCGCGAGCTGCTGTCGCGCATCACCCGCGAAGATGTATCCCAGGAAGCCTTCAAGTTCCGCGACATTCGCCCAGCGACCGTGGGCGCCGTGCCGGCGATCCTCGCGCGCATCTCCTTCTCGGGCGAGCTTGGCTATGAGATCTACTGCGCTGCGCACTATCAATTACGCCTGTTCGAGGCCATCGAGGACGCCGGCCAGGACCTCGGGCTGAAGCTCTATGGCAACCGCGCACTCATGTCGCTTCGCCTGGAGAAGGGGTGGGGCGCCTGGACTCTCGATTTCCGGCCCGACTTCACCGCGGCTGAATCGGGCCTCGATGCTTTCGTCGCCTTCGACAAACAGGCCGATTTCATCGGCAAGGCGGCGGCGCTGGCGGAGCGCGACTCCGGCCCGGCCAAGAAGCTCGTGACCTTGGTAATGGAGACCGATGACATCGATGTGAGCCATGATGAGGCGATATTCCACGACGGGGATTGCGTCGGTTATGTGACCTCCGGCGGCTTCGCTCATCACATCGGACAAAGCATTGCCCTGGGGTACGTGCCGGCCGATCTGGCCAGGGATGGGGAGGTTTTCGAGATCGAGCTTTTAGGCGAGATGAAGCCGGCTAAACTGACCGCCACAGCCCTTTACGACGCCGACGGCGGCCATATGCGGGGGTGAGTAATCACGCGTCACCGCCGAGCATGGCGCGGACCTTCTCAAGAAGCTCCTGACGAAACAAGATTTAACCGGGAACTTCTCTGCCGGTTGAGCTCCGCGAGCGCTCCTCAGCGATCAGGCGCACCGCTTGCGGATAGATGCGGTGCTCGGTGGTGAGCACCCGCGCCGCCAGGGTTTCCGCGGTATCGTTCGGCTCTACGGGCACTGTTTCCTGGATGATGATCGGCCCGGCGTCGATCTCGGCGGTGACGAAATGCACCGTACAGCCGGCCGTGCTTACGCCGTCCGCCAGGGCACGCGCGTGGGTGTCGAGCCCAGGATATGCGGGCAACAGGGAGGGGTGAATATTGATCAGCCGGCCGTGCCGGCGCGAGACGAATTTCTTTCCCAGGATCGACATGAAGCCGGCGAGGCAGACCAGATCGGCGTCATGGGCGCTGATCGTCTGGCTGAGCGCCTCGTCGAAGGCGTCGCGGCTGTCATAATCGCGGCGTTCGACGGTAGCGGTGGGGATGCCGGCGGCTTCGGCGCGCGCCAAGCCTTGAGCGTCCGGGTTGTTGGAGACCACCAGGACGACGCTGGCTGGGAACTCATCCTGCGCGCAGGCGTCGATCAAAGCCTGAAGATTGCTGCCGCGCCCCGAAATGAGCACGGCGAGCCGCATCACTGATCCTTGGTAGTCAGGGTCACCGCCGCCGCGCCATCGGCTCGCTCCGTCACCACACCGATGCTGTAGACCGTCTCTCCCTCGGCTTCAAAGGCCGCGGTGATTGATGCTGCGTCTTCGGCGGCGGCCACGGCGACCATGCCGATACCGCAGTTGAAGGTGCGCGCCATCTCGTCCGCCTCAATGCCGCCGGCCTCGGCCAGCCAGCCGAAGACCGGTGGCGCCGGCCAACTGCTGCTATCGATTGCAACCGCTAAGTCGTCGGGCAATACCCGGGGAATATTTTCAAGCAGGCCGCCGCCGGTGATATGGGCAAGCGCCTTAAGCCCGCCGCCAGCCAGAGTGGCGAGGCAGGGCTGGACGTAAATCCGCGTCGGCTCAAGCAGAGCTTCGCCGAGATTTCTGTCCGCATCGAACGGCGCGGCGTCGCCATAGCTCAGGCCCTGGTCCTCAACCAGACGGCGGACCAGAGAAAATCCATTAGAATGGAGACCGCTCGACGCCAAGCCGAGCACTATATCGCCACCGGCTATCTCGTCTCGAGGCAGCATGGCGTCGCGCTCGACGGCGCCGACGGCAAAGCCCGCCAGATCATACTCGCCTCCGCCATACATGTCGGGCATCTCGGCGGTCTCGCCGCCGATCAGGGCGCAGCCGGCCTGGCGGCAGCCCTCGGCGATGCCGGCGACAACTGCCGCAGCGACATCGGTGTCGAGCTTGCCGGTTGCGAAATAGTCGAGAAAGAACAGCGGCTCGGCGCCCCGGGTAACGATATCATTGACGCACATGGCGACCAGGTCGATGCCGATACTGCCGTGCAGTTGTGCGGCGAAGGCTATTTTGAGTTTGGTGCCGACCCCGTCGGTGCCTGACACCAGAATTGGATCGCGATAGCCTGCGGCGGCCAGATCGAACAGGCCGCCATAGCCGCCAATCTCAGCCTCGGCGCCGGGCCGCGCCGTGGCGCGGGTGAGCGGCCCGATGGCTTCGACCAGCGCTGCGCCAGCGGCGATATCGACTCCCGCGTCCTTGTAGCTGTAGGAATTCTTGGAAATGCTGCCCCTCGCTCTCGCCGCGATAGTTCGTTAGAATGTGGCGTTTTCGGCGCTGAATTACGTCGCGCTGAACATACTGCATCGGGAACGCTTTGCAATGGCCGCAGTGGCCCATCCCGGGCGCTTTGGCGTCCTTATAATCTTGTTGATAGTCGGTTTGATGGCAAATCCATCGGCCGATGTCGCGATGGCGGTCGAACCTGCGGCCGATCCTGCTTTCACGGTCGCCGGGGTCGGTGTGGATGTGACCGCCGAAGATGCCGCTTCGGCGCGTATCGAGGCTCTCGCCCAGGGCCAGCGCCTGTCGTTCCGGCAGTTGCTGGAGCGTCTCGTGTCAACCACCGATTACGAACGGTTGCCGAGCTTGCCCGATCCGGTGATCACGGAACTTGTCCGGGGCTTCGAGGTCGCCGATGAGCGGGTTGGGCCGGATCGCTATATCGCCTCGCTGACCTTTCATTACAAGCCGGCGGATATCGGCCGCCTGCTGCGCGATCTCGACATCCCCTACGCCGCCTCGGCGAGCGAACCGATTATCGTGCTGCCGCTGTTTCGCAAAGCCAATGCTGTCATGCTGTGGGAGGACGGCAATCCTTGGCGCGCCGCCTGGGCCGGCTTGCCGCCGAGCAACAGCCTGGTGCCGGTGATTGTGCCGTTCGGCGAGCTGGTCGATATGGAAATCATCGGCGCCAAGCATGCCGAGGCGGGTGATCGCGACCGACTCGATAAGCTCATCGAACGCTACGGCGCCGGTGAGGCCATCATCGTCGACGCTGTCGAGACCGGCGTTTCGCTCGACGGCGGGCCCAGCGTGGCGGTGACCGTGCGCAGGCTTCAAGGCCAGTCTGTCCGGGTTGGCGGCGGCGCTTACGGCGGCTTGGCGAGCGATAGCCTTGAGATGGTGCTCGCCCTGGCGGCGATGACCACTCGCGGCCAACTCGAGGATGAATGGAAGGAAGCCAACCTGCTGCGTTTCGACCGCGAGAGCAGCCTGGCAATCGACATCCCCTTGAAAGGCATCTCGGACTGGCTCGATATCCGTGACCGGCTTGCCAGTATCGCGCTTATCCGCAAGCTCGATATAACCGCCCTGTCGCCCCGATTCGCCCGCGCCGTGATGCATTATATCGGCGAGGATCAACAGCTCGTCGGCGCGCTTGCGCGAAACGACCTGCACCTCATTCGCGAGGCCGATTTCTGGTTGCTGCACCGCCGCGGCGAAGGCGACGAGAATGGGGGAGACACTGATTTCTCCGCATTCACCACGGTGACCACTCCCGTGGTGCCCGATAGGCTCACCCCGTTGATCGTACCCGGCGCCATCGGACCCGACACCATCGTGATCGAGTGAACCTGCCAAATATCATCAGTCTCGGGCGGTTGATCATCACCCCGATTATACTGTGGTTGATGTTGACCGGCGCCTACCCGGGCGCCTTCTGGCTGTTTTTTGCCGCCGCTGCCTCCGACGCCATCGATGGGGCCATCGCCAAGCGGTTTGATATGGTCACCGTTCTCGGCGGCTATCTCGATCCGATTGCCGACAAAGCGATGTTGGTGGGGGTCTTTCTGGTGCTCGGTAGCCTCGGCCATCTGCCCTTGTGGATTGTGCTTATGGTGGTTTCCCGAGACGCCTTGATAATCGGCGGCGCGCTGCTGCTGTGGATGCTGGAGCGTTCTTTCTGGATGAAACCCCTGATGGTCAGCAAAGTGAATACGGTTTGTCAGTTCTCGTTGGCGGCAATCGTGCTTGGCGGTCTCGGGCTGGCGCCGATGCATGATTTTACCGTTACCTTGGGCGTCATGATGGATATTCTAATGATAGTCGTGGCGGCCACGACACTTGTATCGGGCGCCGCTTATCTGGTGATGTGGGCGCGAAGAGTGAATCACAACGACGGGGGAGGCGAGACATGACAGCGCGCAGACAATTGATGTTCTGGCTGGCCGGGCTGCTGCTGTTCGGCCTGCTGCTGTTTTTGTTGCGCCAAATCCTGCTGCCGTTCGTTGCCGGTATGGCGGTGGCCTACCTGCTCGACCCGCTCGCCGACAAGCTTGAAGGCTGGGGTCTGTCGCGGACCATGGCAACCGTGCTGATCACCGTGCTTTTCATGGTCGTTTCTCTGGGTGCGCTGTTTCTGCTGCTGCCCATTCTGTACCATCAGACCCTCGATCTGATCGGCCGCGTTCCGGCTATCGTCGGCGCCATCCGGGAGTTTATTTTGTCTCAGTCGGAGACCCTGGTCGCGACCCTGGAGCCGGAGCAGATCGAGCGCGCGCGCGAGGCGCTCGCCAAGTTCGCTGACAAGATAGCCGGCTGGGCGCTCGGCTTTGGAGGGGGGCTGTGGCGTTCGGGCCTTGCCCTGCTCAGCCTGCTGGCCATGCTCTTCATCACCCCCATCGTGACTTTCTATCTGCTGCGCGATTGGGACCATTTGATCGCCCGCATAGACACCTTATTGCCGCGCAAACATGCACCTGTGATCCGCGAACAGCTCAACAAGATCAGCGATACCCTGGCCGGATTCGTGCGCGGCCAGGGGCTGGTCTGTTTGATCCTGGCGCTGTTGTACGCCACCGGATTAAGCCTCGCCGGCCTCGATTTCGGCTTGATCGTCGGGCTCGCGGCGGGGGCGCTGTCCTTCATACCCTATGTCGGTGCGATAACCGGGTTTGTTGTCGGCATGATCCTGGCGCTGCTGCAGTTCGACGACCTCATTCGGATCGGCGCGGTCGCCCTGGTGTTCGCCGTCGGACAGATCTTGGAGGGTAATTTTCTGTCGCCCAAACTGGTCGGTGAGCGGGTTGGTCTGCATCCGGTCTGGGTCATCTTCGGCGCCTTCGCCGGGGCCGCGCTGTTCGGGTTTGTCGGGGTTCTTCTCGCCGTGCCGGCAACGGCGGTGATCGGTGT
>JAYGED010000281.1:0-5166 GCA_046582565.1 Alphaproteobacteria bacterium | reverse complement strand
ACATCTGCAATGCCATCGCCGAGACCGGCGAATGCTCCGTCCACGCCCCTATCGCCCCTTTTCGTGAATGGTCGTGGGAGGAGTACGATGGGACAACCCTTGCAGGCTAATCTCGGAGACGCCGGTATAAATTACCAATCAAGGGGATTATCGAATGACAAAAATAGGGATGTTGCTCAAAGAAAAGGGCCCTGACGTCTGGTCCGTGCACCCGGACGACACCGTGTTGGACGCCATCAAGTTGCTGGCGCAGAAGCACATCGGGGCCTTGATCGTCACAGAGGCAGAGGGCGACACGCCCATTGGCATCTTCACCGAACGGGACTATGCCCGGAAGGTCTATCTGAAAGGAAAGTCATCGCTCGATACGGCGGTGCGCGACATCATGGTGGCGCCCGTCATCTGCGTCAGTCCCGATCAGACGGTCAACGAATGCATGGCCCTGATGACCGAAAAGCGCTTCCGCCACTTGCCGGTCATGAGCGGTGACAAACTGGTCGGCATGCTGTCGATCGGCGATTTGGTCAAAAGCGTCATCGACGAACAGAAGTACGAAATCGAGCAGCTCGAGCACTTTATCCACGGTTAACATTTAGTAATGCATGACGGTTGCTATCCGCTGGCCACATCGGAAGCCCACTGACCGCATTACCGACACGCGTGACGACGGAAAGGGCCGCGATGGAATGAAGTCATAGGGACGCCGGCATTTATCGAAGAATCTAGCCGCGCTTTAGGTATGATGCTGTATTACGGGAATTCCTTGACGCGCACTCATTGAAATTTATAAGATCTTACAGCTTGTTGTGCCCGCAAGCCTTAGTTGGCTTGCGGGTCATCATGCAAACGAGGAGGCTTGCCCCTGAAATACGACCTGTTGCCCTGGAAGCATCGGGGCAAGATTTAAAGATACGCATCACTTGAAAGGCACCTTTAATGGAGCAGGCCTTTTTCTTGTTGTTTGCGGGCGTGGCCACCGCCTCGGGCCTGACGGTTGTGGTGACTCGTAGTCCCATCCACAGCGCGCTCGCGCTGATGGTCTGCTTTGTTCAAGTGGCCGCCATATTCCTGCTCCTGCGCGCACCCCTTCTGGCCGTGATCCAGATGTTCGTCTATGTCGGGGCGATCATCATTTTGTTCCTGTTCGTCATCATGATGCTGGATGTGCGAAAGGAAGCACGGACCCCCTTTCTGAAGAAATGGATCGTCATGGCGGTCACCATCGTCGCCTTGCTCACCGGCGAGATATTCACCCTGCTGCTCATCGGGGGGCAGTGGCAGCCCCCGTCCTACATGCTGCGCGGTGGCGAGATGAGCTCCGTCAAAGACCTCAGCATCACCCTTTTCACCGACTTCCTGTTCCCCTTTGAAGTCGCCTCGGTAATCCTGCTCGTGGCCCTCGTCGGGGCCATCATCCTGACCCGACAGGAGGCCGAGTGATGGTCCCCTTGTCATGGTATCTGGCCCTGGGCGCGGCCCTGTTCATCATCGGCACCGCCGGCGTGCTATTGCGCCGCAACGTGCTGGTCGTGCTGTTGTCACTGGAGCTGATGCTCAACTCCGTGAACATCAATCTGGTGGCCTTCTCCAACTCGCTGGGTGATTTTCGCGGCCAGATCATCGCCATTTTCGTGATCGCCATTACCGCCGCCGAGATCGCCATCGCCCTGGGTATCCTGGTCGCCCTGGTGCGCAACAAGCCAACCTTGGAAGTCGACGAAGTCACGATATTGAAAGGGTAGAGTCTCCACGGCATGGATATCGATTTTTCGATACGACCTGTCCTCGCTATCGCCGTTTCCCTGGTGGCCGCCGGCGCCATCTGGGGATTCCGCCGCCAAACCGATCTGCGCGACGCGGTTTCCCTGGTCGCTTCCGTGGCCAAATTTCTCATCGTCATTTCCATGGCCCCGACCATCCTGGCGGGCGGCACGCTCCAGATTACCCTGTTCACCATCCTGCCGGGAGTTGATTTCGCGTTTCGCGTCGATGCCCTAGGCATGGTCTTTGCGACCATCTCCTCGCTGCTGTGGATGGCCGCGGCGGTCTATTCCATCGGCTACATGCGCAGCCAGAAGGAACATGCGCAAACGCGCTTCTTCATCTGTTTCGCCATCAGCCTGTCGGCGGCCGTCGGCGGCGCCTTCGCGGCCAACCTGTTCACCCTGGTGATCTTCTATGAGGTTCTCAGCCTGATCACCTATCCGCTTGTCTATCACAAGGAAACGGATGAATCCTGGCATGGCGGACGCCGCTATATGGTCTATCTCATGGGGGCTTCGAAGACCTTCCTGCTGGCCGCCCTCGCGCTGACCTATCAGTTCGCCGGGACCCTGGATTTCAAGGCCGCCGGATTGTTCAACGACGCCGGCCTGTCGAACGGCCTGCTGATCGTCATTTACCTCTGTTACCTGGCCGGTTTTGCCAAGTCGGCGATCATGCCGTTCCATGCCTGGTTGCCGGCGGCCATGGTCGCGCCGACGCCAGTCAGCGCGCTGCTCCATGCGGTCGCGGTGGTCAAGATGGGCGTGTTCTGCGTCCTGCGCCTGATTTTCGACGTCATGGGCGTCCGCCTGATGGACGAATTGGATCTCGGCATCGCCACCGCCTATCTGGTCTCTTTCACCATCATCATGGCCTCGATCTATGCACTGACGCGTGACGACCTGAAAGCCCGGCTTGCCTATTCCACGGTCAGTCAACTGTCGTACATCATCCTCGGCGCGGCCCTGCTGAGCCCGGCCTCGATTATCGGCGGGGTGGCGCATATGCCCGCCCATGCGCTGTCCAAGATCACCCTGTTCTTCTGCGCCGGTTCGATCTTCTGCGCGTCCGGGCGCAAGAACATCAGCGACATGGCGGGTATCGGCCGGCGGCTGCCCTGGGCCATGGCCGCCTTCTTCGTCGGATCGCTAGGCATGATTGGCATACCGCCCTCGGGCGGCTTCATCAGCAAGTGGTATCTGGTGGTCGGATCGGTGCAGGCCCAGGAGATGGTTTTCCTGGTGGTTCTGCTGGTCAGCGCGGTGCTCAACGCCGCCTATTTCCTGCCGGTCTCCTACATCGCCTTCTTCGAGAAGGAAAGAGACGATCCAGATATGGAAGTGGCGGCCGGCGACATTCGGGAAATACCGCTCATCACCATTCCCCTGGTGGCGACGGCGCTGCTGTCACTGGTCATGGGCATCTACCCGAATTACTTCCTGAGCCTGGCCCGGGGGGTGGCGCCGTGATCAAGCGCATGGTTCATTTCTTCGGCGAGAGGGGCGAGTCGAAGCTGCGCTGGCGGCTTTTCATGGCCAGCTTGGCGGCTATCGTGATCGCCGATTTTCTGGTGGCCCGCGATCACGGCGACTTTTTCTGGGAATTTCTTCCCGGTTGGGCAGCCGGTTTCGGCTTCCTGTCCTGCGCCGCGATCGTCTTCGTCAGCAAGTTCTTCGGCCATCAGGGCGGCATCATGCGGGACGAGGATTATTATGACTGACTGGGTCCACCCGGCATTGCTGTTTGTCGTCGGGGCGCTGGTCCTGCCGCTGCTCAAGGGGCGGCTGCTCCAGGTCTGGCTGCTGGTGATTCCCGTGGCGGCGATCGCCGCCGTGGCCGCCATGACCCCGGGGGAATTCGGCGGCTTCGAGTTCCTCGGCGTGCCATTGCTGATCGGCAAGGTCGACAAACTCAGCTTGGTGTTCGCCTGGGTGTTCACCATCATGGCCTTCATCGGTTGCGTCTATAGCCTGCATGTCCACAGGCCCGCCCAGCATGTCGCCGCCTTTCTTTATATCGGGTCCGCCCTTGGTGTGGTCTTCGCCGGTGACTGGTTCACCCTGCTGGTGTCTTGGGAGATCATGGCCTTCGCGTCCGCCTATCTGATCTTCGCGTCCCGTCAGGCTCCGGCGGTGCGGGCGGGCATGCGCTATCTCATGGTTCATATCACCGGCGGCGTGCTGCTGTTCGGCGGGATCGTCCTGCACGGCATGGAAACCGGCTCCTACCTGTTCGGCCCCCTGGAGAACAGCGGCGGGCTTGCCTACACGCTGATCCTGGTTTCCTTCATCCTCAATGCCGCGGTGCCGCCGCTCAACGCCTGGCTCACCGACGCCTATCCGGAAGCGACGGTGACCGGGGCCGTTTTCCTCAGCGCCTTTACCACGAAAACCGCGGTCTACGTGCTTATCCGCGCCTATCCCGGGACCGAGATACTGATCTGGCTGGGCGCCGCCATGGCGCTCTACGGCGTGATCTACGCGGTTCTGGAAAACGACTGCCGCCGCCTGCTCGCCTATCACATCGTCAGCCAGGTCGGCTATATGGTCGTCGGCGTCGGGATCGGCACCGAAATGGCGTTGAACGGCACCGCCTCCCATGCCTTCGCGCATATCTTCTACAAGGGCTTGCTGTTCATGGGCGCGGGCGCGGTCATTCTTATGACCGGACGGCGCAAACTCACCGAACTCGGCGGGCTCTACCGGACCATGCCCTGGACCGTGGCGCTCTACATGATCGGGGCCTTCGCCATCTCCGCCTTCCCCTTCTTCAGCGGCTTCGTCACCAAGTCCATGGTGATTGCCGCGGCGGCCGGGGACAACCGCGCGGCGGTGGTGCTGATGCTGACCGTCGCCTCGTCGGGAACCTTCCTCCATACCGGGCTGAAACTGCCCTACTACATGTTCTTCGCCAAGGACTGCGGCCTGCGGCCGAAGGAACCGCCGATCAACATGCTCCTCGCCATGGGGGTCGCCGCGGTTCTGTGTATCGGCATCGGCCTGTGGCCCGGCGTGCTCTATGACCTGCTGCCCTATCCGGTCGACTATGCGCCCTACACGGGCGCCCATATCACCGGCAGCCTGAGCATCCTGATGTTCACGGCGCTCGGCTTCTTCCTGTTCCTCCGGTCGCTGGATCCGGAACGCACCATCAGTCTCGACACCGACTGGCTCTATCGCAAGGCCGCCCGCTGGTTCATGTGGTTTGCGGAAAAACCGGTGGCCCGCTGGGAGGGTATGGTCAGCGGACTGTCGGATACGGTTATCTGGCGCTCGCTGAACGCGGCCGCGCGGGGCAGCCTGAGCAGCGACCAGGACATCGTCGACGCCTTCGTCAACGGGGTGGCGCGGACCGCCCTTGCCTGGGGCGCTTCGGCACGGCGGATGCAGACCGGGGTGGTGA
>JAYGED010000276.1:0-8749 GCA_046582565.1 Alphaproteobacteria bacterium | reverse complement strand
CAAAAGGCGCGGCCGACGCCGGGCGATGACTCATAAATCTTTCGCGCATCGCCGCTCCATTCGACCCGATCGGCCATGAATCCGGCCAGGGTGACGACGGGCGCGCCGTTGTGTTTGCGGCAACTGCTGCAATGGCAGTGGATAACGCCGAAGCTATCGCCCGTGGCCTCATATCGCACCGCGCCGCATAGGCAGCCGCCGGTCATCTTCGCCTCGTCAGTCATGGTCAGCCTCCAATTATCGCCGCGCCCCATCGCCCTCGATCACCCCGTCGGATGTCAGCAGGCTGTTGGCCAGGGCGCGGTCATCGTGATTTATGCGCCAACTCAGCATTTTCTGAGCATATTCCAGAACCAGCCCCTGATGGGCCGGGTCGTCGGCAAGATTGTGAAATTCCTCCGGGTCTGCTTCCAAATCAAACAGCAGCGCCGGAAGCGCGGTGAAATGGACGTATTTGTAATGCTCGTCGCGGAACACCGTCATGGTGCATTGGTCCGAGGTCAGGCCCAGGGCGCGCTCGGCCCGGCGAGTCCTCAGATTGCGGAAATCATAGGCCCAATGGACCTCGCGTCGCCAGCTCGCGGGTGTTTCCCCGCCCCCGAAGGGCAGCAGGGAGGCGCCGTCGCAGGCCACCGGTATCCGTCCGCCGAGCCAGTCGATGATGGTCGGCATGACATCGATGTTCTCGGTGAAGTCCGAGATCACACTACCGCGCCCCTTATCGGCTTCGGATCGGGGGTCGCGCAGGATCAGGGGAATATGGAATGACTGGTCGAAATAGCTGAATTTGGCATAGAGCCAGTGATCGCCCAGCTGTTCGCCATGATCGGAGCAAAACACGATCAATGTGTTGTCGTACTGACCGCTCTCCTTGAGGTGCTCGATGAGCCGCCCGACCTGGGTGTCGACCTCGCTCATCATGGCGTAATAGGTCGCCCGGAGCTGGCGGATGTCGCTGTCCGACAGAGAAAGATTATCGGCCGCCGTATGGCCCACCGAAAAACCGGTGCCTATCTGATTATGAAGAAAATAGGCGAGCCAGGGATGCTGCTCGCCTTCTTCCTCGGGGCTGGCCGCGCGACTGACCGGCGGCGTGTCGGCCGGGTCGTACATGTCGTGGTAAGGCTCGGGCACCACGAAAGGCGGATGCGGCGACAAATAGGACAGATGCACGAACCAGGGTTTATCCCGGCGCGGCGACATATGGCGAATGGCATGATCCGTGAGGAAAGCGGTGTTGCTGTCCTCGGCGGCATATCGCGCCGGCGGATAGGTCGGCCCGCGCCCTTCGGCGCCGGGGTAATCGGACTTGGGCAGAAAGACGTCATAGACGCCGGTCGCCACATCATAGCCCTTGGCTTCGAGATCAGCGATCCAGGCAAGATTATCGGTGCCCAGATAAACCCCCGGCGTCATGCCGGGCAACAGTCCTTCATTACTCAAGGTCGAAGGATCGCCCACCGCCAGGGTGCGGGGGTCGGCGGCCACATCCGTATAGCCGAACAGCACCGGACCGTAGCCCTGCTTGCGCGCCTCCAGAGCGACGTTGGTATGGCGTGCATCGAGCGGCGTGCCATTCGCCACGGAGCGGTGGTTATGGAGATAGAGGCCCGTATAGAGGCTGGCCCGTCCCGGCCCACAGGGCGTCGCCTGGGAATAATGCTTGGAAAACAGCATGCCGTCTCCGGCCAGGCGATCCAGGTTCGGCGTCTTGAGGCAGGGATGTCCGAGGGCCGATAAGCATTCGCCCCGCCACTGATCGGCGGTGATAAAGAGGACGTTGCCGGTCACGGGACGATCTGGAACGGCGGCATCATGACGGGAACCTCGACTTCGAGCAGCACCGGCGCATTGGCCGCGAGGGCCTGTTTGAGCGTCGCACCCAGCCCGGCCGGATCGCAGCGCATACCGACCGCGCCGAAGGCTTCCGCCAGCTTGACGAAATCCGGGTTATGGAGATCGGTGGCGATGAACCGCTCGTCGAAGCGATGGATCTGATCCCAGCGCGACGCGCCAAAGGCGTTGTTGTTGAAAACAATGGCGACGACGTTGATGCCGTAGCGCATGGCCGTGGAAAATTCCTGGGGGCTGAACATGAAACCGCCGTCGCCGCAGAGGGCGACGACCTGCCGATCGGGATGGGCGATCTTGGCGCCCAGGGCGGTGGGAAAGGCATAGCCCAGGGTGCCGAAATAATTCGAGGTAACGAAACCCCTGGGCTGCATTGCGGGATAAAGGACATTGCTCCAATAGCCGATATTGGTGATGCCGCTGACCAGGATGGCGTCGTCATCGAGTTCTGCCCGCAAGGCGTCGATCATGCCTGATTGGTCGGGCGTGATGGCCCGTATGCCGTCTCTGAAAGCCTGCCTGCGAGCGCTGATCGCGTCGCCGCAGGAGGCTGGCGCAGGGCCGCCGTCGGCCAAGCGCACAAGCAACCGAGCCATCCCCTCACCCGCATCGGCTTCAATACCGACTTCCGTCTTAAAGGTCTTGCCGATCTCACTCGCGTCGATGTCCATATGGATCAACGGGGGAATATCACCGGGTTCGTACTCGCGAATATGCAGCCGGGTGCCCACGGCAAAAACCGCATCGCTTGTCTCAAGCAACTCCTTGAGCGGCCCGATCACGTAATTGACACCGAGGCTGAGCGGATGGTCATCGGGGATCACGCCCTTGCTCTGCTGAGTCATGATGACCGGCGCCTGGAGCCATTCGGCGAGGGCGATGAGTTCCGACGAGGCATCGAGAGTGCCACCGCCGGCGATGATCACCGGGCGCTCGGCCTGCGATAAGAGCGCGGCGGCGCGAGCGATGGCGTCTTCATCGAGCGCGGGAGCGGTATAGGTTTCAGCATCGTGCAGCGTGATATCGCCGGAGGCCGCCAGGATATCCGGTGACACCTCAAGCTCCACCGGCCTCGGGCGGCCGCTCGTGAGCTGCCGGAAAGCCTCATGGACGGCCTCGGGGACTTCCTCGACAGAGGCAACCCGATGGTTCCATTTGGTGATCGGCGCGAACACATCGAGCTGTTCGTCAATCTCGTGGAGATCGCCCAGGCGCTTGCCTTGCGAGGCCGAGTTTATCTGCCCCGAGATCATCAGCACCGGCGATGACGACGCATAGGCGGTGCCGAGGCCGGAAGCCGCATTAAGCGCGCCGGGTCCGGGCACCACCATGGCCACGCCGACCTTGCCGGTGACCTTGGCATAGCCGTCGGCCATATAGGTGGTGGCCTGTTCATGGCGGGTATGGACCAGATTGATGGCATTGCGATGTTCATAGACGGCATCCAGCGCATTCATGATCTGCACGCCGGGCAAGGCAAAAATATGATCTACCTGCTCGGCGCGGAGCTGGGCAATAAGGGCCTGGGCCCCGGTCATTACCGGCATTGTTTGATTGTTCCCCGAAAACGAAATGGAAGTGTTGGCGAAGCATACCCCGTTGCGCCCTTTTCAAACTAGAGAAATTACCGCAGACTCACGGTGGCATAGGGACAGGAAATTGATTATGGCTAACCTCTACGACGAAACATACGCAAGATCGCTCAACGACCCGGAAGGTTTCTGGGGCGAGGCCGCCGAGGCGATCCATTGGACCAAGCGCTGGGACAAGGTGCTCGACGACAGCAACCCGCCATTCTATCGCTGGTTTGTCGGTGCTGAGACCAACGCCTGCTACAACGCGCTTGACCGCCATGTTGAGGGCGGCCGCGCCGATCAGGCGGCGTTAATCTATGACAGCCCGGTCACCGATACGGTCAAAAGCTTCTCCTATCGTGAGCTTCGCGACGCCACCGCGCGCTTCGCCGGGGTGCTCCAAGCCAACGGTGTGACCAAGGGCGACCGGGTGCTGATCTATATGCCGATGATCCCGGAAACCGTCATCGCCATGCTGGCCTGTGCGCGCATCGGGGCGATCCATTCCGTGGTGTTCGGCGGCTTTGCCTCGGGCGAGCTGTCGACCCGCATCGACGACGCCAAGCCCAAGGCCATCGTCACCGCATCCTGCGGCATCGAGGGCGACCGGATAATCGAGTATATGCCGTTGCTCGAAGGCGCCATCAACCTCGCCACCCATAAGCCTGACCATTGCTTCGTTGTGCAGCGCGAGCAGCATCGTGCGGAGCTCACCGTCGGCCGTGACATCGACTGGCATGAGGCGATGGCGGCGGCGAGCCCTGCCGACTGCGTGGCCATGGCTGCCACCGACCCGCATTATATTCTCTACACCTCGGGCACCACGGGCATTCCCAAGGGTGTCGTGCGCGATATCGGCGGCCATTTGGTGGCTCTCGAATGGAGCATGAAAAACGTCTATGGCATCGATCCCGGCGAAGTCTATTGGGCAGCCTCGGACGTCGGCTGGGTGGTCGGCCACTCCTATATCGTCTATGCCCCGCTGTTTCACGGCTGCACCACCATCCTCTACGAGGGCAAGCCGGTCGGCACGCCTGATCCGGGCGCCTTTTGGCGGGTCATTTCCCAGCATAAGGTGGCGGCCATGTTCACGGCGCCGACAGCCTTCCGCGCCATCAAACGCGACGACCCGAACGCCACCTATATGGCGAATTACGATCTATCCTGCTTTCGCACCCTGTTCCTCGCCGGCGAGCGGTTAGATCCGGACACCCTGATCTGGGCCGAGAAACACCTGGGCGTACCGGTCATCGATCACTGGTGGCAGACCGAAAGCGGCTGGGCGATCGGCGCCAACTGCGTCGGCCTCGGCACTCTGCCCATTAAGCACGGCTCGCCCACAAAGGCGGTGCCGGGCTATCGGGTGCAAGTCCTCGACAGCAATAATCAGGAAGTGCCGCGCGGTGATATCGGCGCCATTTCCCTCAAGCTGCCCCTGCCGCCGGGTTGCCTGCCTACCTTGTGGAACAACGACGAGGGCTTCGTCTCCGTATACCTGGCCGACTATCCGGGCTACTACAAGACATCCGACGCCGGCTTCATCGACGATGACGACTATCTATGGATCATGAGCCGCACCGATGACATCATCAATGTCGCCGGCCACCGCCTGTCGACCGGCGCCATGGAGGAAATTCTGGCCGATCACGGCGATGTGGCCGAATGCGCGGTGATCGGCGTCGCCGATCAGCTCAAGGGCCAGCTTCCGCTCGGCTTTCTGGTGCTCAACGCCGGGGTGGATCGCGATCATGACGAGATCATCGCCGAAGTGGTGGCCATGGTGCGCGAGCGCATCGGCCCAGTCGCCGCTTTCAAGATCGCCGTGGTGATTGACCGCCTGCCCAAGACGCGGTCGGGCAAAATCCTGCGCAGCACCATGGCCAAGATCGCCGACAGCGAAGACTACCGCATGCCGGCGACGATCGACGATCCCGCCATCCTCGACGAGATCAAAGAAAGCCTGAAGGGAATC
Source organism: Alphaproteobacteria bacterium (assembly GCA_046582565.1). Taxonomy (GTDB): domain Bacteria; phylum Pseudomonadota; class Alphaproteobacteria; order JAAXGF01; family JAAXGF01; genus JAYGED01. The sequence goes on along the minus strand of JAYGED010000276.1, from coordinate 3,352 downwards.
GGCTACGCCGCAAATACCAAGGATTAATCGAGTGTTTCCTGCAGCCAGCGCGCGGTTCTGAACAGTTTCGCGTCACCGCCCTTGTGAGATACCAACTGGGCGCCGAGGGGCATGCCGTCGGGTCCCTGCATGAGCGGTAAATTGATCGCCGGTGTGCCGCACAGGGTCCAGATTGTACAGAACGCCGGATCGCCCGTCGTCTCGAGTCCCACGGGCGCCTCGCCGGGGGCCGAGGGGGTCAGGATGGCGTCATAATCACCGAATAGACTCTCAAGCTCGTCGTTATAGGTGGCAACCCGCTCGACGGCGGCATCGTAATCCGCTTGCGGGATTTTTTGGCCTTCCTCGATCATCTCAACCAGGTTCGCGCTCAACTTGCCCTTGCCGTCTTCATAGAACACGGCGAAGCTTCGGGCGATATCGGCGCAACATATCGTTCGATGGGTGTCATGGGCGCCATCAAAGTCGGGTGACAGATCGACGATATAGGTCTGCTGGCCGAGCTGCTCGATCAGTTCGCGGAAAGCATCCATGGTGGTCTCATCGGCCCTGTCCCATACCGGGGTTCGCACGAAGGCTATTCTCGGCGCGACCGGCGGCGCTTCGGCCAGGGTGGCGACAAGTTTCGGTCGCGCAACCGTACGCATATCCGGGTCGCGATCATCAAAGCTCATCAACGGCTCGGCAATCAGCGCCAAATCCTCAAGGCTGCGGGCGAACACGCCCATGGTGTCCAGATGGTGAGACTGGCCGAGCACCCGATGGCGCGAAATCCTGCCGTGGGACGGCTTATACCCATATACGCCGCAGAACGACGCCGGGCGGATCACCGAACCATTGGTCTGGCTGCCGACCGCCAGAGGGGTCATGAGAGCCGCCACCGCCGCCGCCGAGCCGCTCGAGGAGCCGCCCGGGGTGCGGGCGGCGTCGAGCGGGTTGATGGTCTTGCCGGGCGCGTAGACGGCAAGCTCCGTGGTCACTGTCTTGCCCAGGATGACGGCGCCGGCCTCGCGCAGGAGAGAGACCAGCGTGGCGTCCGCATCGGGCGCCCGCCCGCTCTGCAAAACCGTGCCGTTCTCGGTCGGGAAATCGGCGGTGTCGATGATGTCCTTGATCCCGACCGGCAGCCCATGGAGCGGTCCGACGGCGAGATCCTGCGCGCGGGCCGCATCGGCGCTACGTGCCTGATCCAGGGCGTGTTCCGGATTGAGATGCGCCCAGGCGCCGACGGTCGGCTCGGTTTCCGCGATGCGATCGAGGCAGGCCTGGACCAATTCCTCGGCGGAAATCTCACCGTTGCGTATTTTGCCTACAGCCTCGGTGGCGGAAAGTTCGATCAATGTCATCTGTGTAAAATCTTTAGCGCTTAGTGCGGGACAAACCCTTACTTCTTACGCAGGCACGTATCCCAGTAGTCGTAGAAGACCAGCATCAGCACGGAAATGCAGATCACCCAAAACGGAAGACCGCCCCAAAAGCCGGCGGCGCCGGAAGAAATGCTCGCCGCCAATCCGAGAACAAAAGCGGCGACCACCGAAACGCCGATCAATCCGAATATTTTTTCACGGTTGGCGGCAGACATTATAATTTCACTCCTTTTGACTCGATTCGCATTTATCTACACTCGATAGACCAACTCAGCCAATCGTTTAAGGGATGTACTCGCCAAAGAAGTAATCCGGCAACCACAGAGCGATCGCCGGATACTGATACATCATGAACATAATGAAAATTACGATGGCGAGATAGGGCATGATGCCCTTGAAAATGTCCGTGAGTTCGATGGCTTTGCCCAACACCCCTTTTAGATAGTAGGCGGACATCGCCATGGGCGGCGTCAGGAAAGAGGTTTGCAGGTTGAGCGCCACCAGCATGGCGAAGAAATAGGGGTTGACGCCAAAGGCATCGAGCATGGGCAGGAAGATCGGCACGAAGATGATCAGGATTTCCGACCATTCCAGGGGCCAGCCCAGAAGGAAGATAATGATCTGCACCATGACCAGGAACTGCCAGGGTTGAAGATCGTATCCGAGAACGAATTGCTCGATGATTTGATGGCCGCCGAGGTAAGAGAATACGGAGGCGAAGGTCCATGATCCGACAAACAGCCAGCAGACCATGGCCGTGGCTTTCGCCGTCAGATAGACCGATTCTTTAAGCATCACCCAATTGAAAGAGCCATACAGCGCCGCCAGCACGAGCCCGCCGAAGGCCCCCATGGCGGCGGCTTCCGCCGGTGTTGCGAGGCCGCCCAGAATCGATCCGAGCACCAGCATGATAAGCACGGTCAAGGGGACGAAGGAGGTCAGAAGCTGCCAGTAGACAACGCTGCGGGGCGGAATATCTTCGGCGCGCGGCTTCGGCGCAAGCGATGGCGTAATCATGGCGCGGGCGATGACGTAGATAATGTAACACCCGGCCAGGAGGAAGCCTGGGATAATGGCGGCGGCGTATAGGCGCAGGGGCGATAACTCGGCAATCGCCGCATAGACGATCAGCATGATCGAGGGCGGTATCAAAATGCCGAGCGTGCCGCCGGCGCAGATCACACCGGAGGCAAAACTCTTGTCATAGTTTGCCTTGGCCATGGCCGGATACGCCAGGAGTCCCATCAGGGTCACCACCGCGCCGACGATGCCGCTGGCGGTGGAAAACACAGCGCAGGTGATCAAAGACGCAACCGCCATGGATCCCGGCAAGTTACGGGCCGCCATTTGCAGCGAGTAGAACAGCTTGTAGACGATGTTGGCGCGCTCGACCACATAGCCCATGAACAGGAACAGCGGGATGGCGACCAGGGTATCGTTCTCCATCACAGAATAGGTGTTCTGGTTCAGCAGATAGAAGATATTGTTGTTGAACAGATCGGCGATGGTCTCGAAGCTGCCAGGTACGTAATAGGCGTAGTAGCCAAAGCCAACGCCCATGGCGAGCAGCGTGAAGGCGACCGGAAATCCGAGCAATATCATCACGATGAACAGCGACAACATTAAAATCGCGACTTCGGGGTTCGTCATCCTTAAGAGTGCTCCGTCAAACCTGGTAGGGTTAAATAAAGAGGGCTATTTGGTTTCAAGCCCAGTTGCCTGGCCGATCAAAAGATCTTCCGTTTTGCGGGCATCCTCCAGGCGCGGCAGCCATTGATTTGTCTTCATGGCCAGGTAGCACCGCATGCATTCCGCAATGCCTTGAATGATGAACAACGCACCGGCCAGCGGGATCAGGGTTTTGAAGTAATAAATCTGTATACGGGCCGGACTGTTCCAGCTGACTTCTTGATAGCGCCATGAATCCATGGCGATTTCCCAGCCAAACCAGACCAGGGCGAACATGCCCGGGAAAAAGAAGAGGA
>JAYGED010000203.1:0-16168 GCA_046582565.1 Alphaproteobacteria bacterium | reverse complement strand
GCCGCCTGGTGCCGGCCTGCAAGCGCTACCTCGACGCCGATATGCGGTTCGAGCTTTATGACGAGGCCCTGCGCGGCATGTTGATCACCGATCCGCCCGGAGCCTTCGGTTTCGAGGATGTTACAGGCCTGCCCTGGACCGAGATCGACTTCAAGGAAGATATCGATCATGCCAATCGGGTGGTCATGGAAAAGCTTCTCGACCCTCGGCCGGATCGGCCGAACTTATCAATCGTTGGTGATTAAGCCGTGAGCCGTTCCAAGCCGTTATTTATTTGGCAACCCGTCCATGTTGTATAAGTTTCTTTCTGTGCTGTGGGATTGCTCTGCAATTACAACACATTAGCCTGTCGTGATCGGGCTAGATACTAAAGGGCGCGCCGCTTCTAGGTTAACGGTCGCCAAGGAGCAGAGGTCGATTGGTTGAATGAGAGCGCCGAGTATGCTTTCAATGTCTTGCAAGTCACAACGGTGAAAGGTATTTCTAGGTCACACTTGGCTATAGGGGATTCGCAATTGCCGTCTCCGGTGGGCTCGGGTGGTGTGGTTTTTGTGGTAAAAAGTACGGTGTGGGGAGTGTTCCCGAATTTTATGTGTCGGGGGATGATATGAAAAAGAGATCAAACCGAACACCATTATTGGATCGGGTGAGCGAACCTGCCGATATGCGCGACTTCTCGGTCGAGGAGCTCAAACAGCTTGCCGACGAGTTGCGCTTTGAGACCATAGACGCGGTTTCCGAAACCGGCGGTCATCTTGGCGCCGGTCTGGGCGTGGTCGAACTGACGGTGGCTCTCCATCATGTGTTCGATACCCCGACGGACCGGCTGATCTGGGATGTCGGCCATCAGTCGTACCCGCACAAGATTTTAACCGGGCGGCGCGACCGTATCCGCACCATCCGCCAGCCGGGCGGGTTGTACGGTTTTACCAAGCGCAGCGAAAGCGAATATGACCCGTTCGGCGCGGCGCATAGCTCGACCTCGATTTCGGCGGGGCTCGGCATGGCTGTTGCCCGGGATCTGTCGCAAGGCTCCAACGATGTTATCGCCGTCATTGGCGACGGCGCCATGTCGGCCGGCATGGCCTATGAAGCCATGAACAACGCCGGCTCCATGGACAGCCGGTTGATCGTCATCCTCAACGACAACGATATGTCCATAGCACCCGCGGTCGGCGCCATGAGCGCCTATCTGTCGCGCACAATTTCCTCGAAGCCGTATCGGTCGATCCGGCATCTGGCGCGGGAAATGGCCAAGAAGTTTCCCCGCTCCATCGAGACCGCGGCGCGGCGCGCCGAGGAATACGCCCGCGGCATGGTGACCGGCGGCACCCTGTTTGAGGAACTCGGCTTCTTTTATGTCGGCCCGATCGACGGTCATAACCTGGATCACCTCCTGCCCGTGCTGAAGAATATCCGCGACAGCGCAGAGCATGGCCCGGTGTTGATTCATGTGGTGACCCAGAAAGGCCATGGCTATGAGCCGGCTGAGAAATCATCCGACAAATTTCACGGCGTCGGCAAGTTCGACGCGGTCACCGGCGAACAACAAAAAGGCAAGGCGGGGGCGCCGAGCTTTACATCGGTTTTTGCCGACGCCCTGGTTGCGGAAGCCGAGAAGGACGACAAAATTATCGGCATCACGGCGGCGATGCCGTCGGGCACCGGGATCAATAAATTTATCGAGCGCTTTCCTGGTCGTGCATTTGATGTGGGCATTGCCGAACAGCATGCGGTGACCTTCGCGGCGGGCCTGGCGACGGAGGGCTACAAGCCGTTTGTGGCAATTTATTCGACATTTTTGCAGCGCGCTTATGACCAGATCGTTCACGACGTGGCGATCCAGCGCCTGCCTGTGCGCTTTGCGATCGATAGGGCCGGGCTGGTCGGCGCTGACGGCCCGACCCACGCGGGGTCGTTCGATCTGTCCTACCTTAGCTGCCTGCCCGGTTTTGTGCTGATGGCGGCCTCCGACGAAGCCGAGCTTGTCCATATGGTGGCCACGGCGGCGGCGATTGACGACCGGCCTTGCGCATTTCGCTATCCCCGCGGCAATGGGTCCGGCGTTGAAATGCCGGCTCAGGGCATTCCCTTGGAGATCGGCCGTGGCAGGGTGCTGCGCGAAGGCACGAGCGTTGCCTTGCTCAGCTACGGTTGCCGATTGCAGGAATGTTTGGCGGCCGCCGACGAGCTTCAGGCGCGCGGCTTGTCGACGACCGTGGCCGACGCACGCTTCGCCAAACCCATCGATGAAGATTTGATCAGCCGGTTGGCGCGCGATCATGAGATCCTGGTGACCATAGAAGAAGCGGCCTGTGGCGGTTTTTCCGCCCAGGTGATGACCTACCTGGCGGGCAAGGGCGCCTTCGACGCCGGGCTTAAATTCAGGCCGATGATGCTGCCCGACCGATTCATCGCGCACGGCACGCCCGACGGCATGTACCTTGACGCGGGCCTGGTCGCCCCCAACATCACCAAAACCGTGTTGGATGCACTTGGACTCGGCAATGAAGCCGTGCATATCCATGGCTGATACGGAAAGTAATTTTCCTGCCCGGGGTATGGACGACACCGTGAACCAAGTACAGCAGCATATACCGATCGATATCGCGTCGAGCGCGACCGATGGCCCGACGAACGGCGCCAAGAGGATGAACGGCGATCGTCTGGACGGCGTTATCCAGGAGGCGCTTGAGGGCTTGCGGGAATTGCAGCTCGAAGACGGCGAGTGGATGTTCCCGCTCGAGGCCGATGCGACGATCCCCGCCGAATATATTCTGCTTCAGCATTATCTCGATGAAATCGACCCGGTCATTGAAGAGAAGCTCGCCACCTACCTGCGCGCCAGCCAGGGCGATCATGGCGGTTGGCCGCTTTACTATGACGGCGATTTCAATATGAGCTGCTCGGTCAAGGCCTATTACGCCTTGAAGATGGCCGGCGATTCACCGGACGCGGCTCACATGCGCCTGGCGCGCGCCGCGATCCTGTTTCGTGGCGGCGCCGCGCGCTGTAATGTCTTCACCCGGGTCACCCTCGCCCTGTTCGGGCAGGTTCCCTGGCGCGCGGTTCCGGTCATGCCGGTCGAGGTCATGCTGCTGCCACGCTGGTTCCCGTTCCATCTCGACAAGATTTCCTATTGGTCGCGCACGGTGCTGGCGCCACTGCTCATCCTGCATGCGCACCGTCCCCAGGCGACCAATCCCCGCGACCAGCATATCGGCGAGCTGTTCGTCACCCCGCCGGACGAGGAGTGTGATTATTTCGCTCAGCGCGGGGGGGCCATGGCCCATGCATTTCTCGCCATCGACAAGGTTCTCAGAACTCTTGAGCCGGCGGTTCCCAAATCAATGCGCCGCCGGGCGATCAAGCGGGCCGAGGAATTCATCGTCGAGCGCCTCAACGGCGAACATGGCCTGGGGGCGATTTTCCCGGCCATGGCGAATTCTCTCATGGCGCTGGAATGTCTCGGCTATGAACAGGACCATCCCCAACGCAGGGATGCCAAGAAATCGATTGATAATCTGATCGTCATTAAGAACGGCGAAGCCTATTGCCAGCCCTGCAATTCGCCGGTCTGGGATACCTGCCTCGCGGCCCACGCCATGATGGAGGCCGGCGAGCCGGTTAATTCGCCGACCATGGTGGCTGCCATGAAATGGCTCAAGAGCAAGCAGGTGCTCAACATCAAGGGCGATTGGGCCGTCCAGCGTCCTGACCTGCGACCCGGCGGCTGGGCCTTCCAGTACCAAAACGACTATTACCCGGATATTGACGATGCCGCCGTTGTGGTCATGGCGCTTGATCGGGCCGGCAACGGTGAAAATGCCGACTCTGTCTCGCGCGGCCTTGAATGGGTCGAAGGCATGCAGAGCAAAAACGGCGGCTGGGGCGCTTTCGATGTCGACAACGACCATCAGTATCTCAATTACATTCCGTTCGCCGACCATGGCGCCCTTCTCGACCCGCCAACCGTTGATGTGTCGGCGCGTTGCATCGGCATGCTGAGCCAACTCGGCTACGACGCGGAGCATCCCGCCGTGGCCCGCGGGATCAACTTTCTCAAACGCATGCAGGAGCCTGATGGGTCCTGGTATGGCCGTTGGGGAACCAATTATATTTACGGCACCTGGTCGGCGCTCTGTGCCTTCAACGCGGTCGATTCTTGCGATTTGGACGAGCCGCATATTCTTCACGCTGTCACCTGGTTGAAAGCGCGTCAGCATGATGACGGCGGCTGGGGCGAAGACGGCGCCACCTACTATCCTGAAATGCGCGATCTGGCTAAAGCGAGCACCCCGTCGCAGACCGCCTGGGCATTGCTGGGCCTGATGGCCGCCGGCGAGGTCGAGAGCGTGGCTGTACAGCAGGGTATCGAATATCTCCTCAAGGCGAAGCGGACGGAAGCCCAGTGGGATGAGAAATTGTACACCGCGGTCGGCTTCCCCCGCGTGTTCTATCTCAAATACCACGGCTATCGGGCCTACTTCCCGTTATGGGCGCTTGCGCGCTATCGCAACTTACGCCAGGGCAATCGCCAGACCACGCCGTACGGCATCTGAGACTTTTGAATTGCCCGGGCTCGGTATCGTCACCGGTCTGGCGGTAGAAGCACAAAGCCTGCACCGCGCCGTCCAGCGCTCTCCCACAGCAACGCAGATTATCCATGCCGCCGGCGATCCGGTTGCCGCGGCGCAGTCCCTGGTTGCCAAGGGCGCCGGTTCCCTGTTGAGTTTCGGCATTGCCGGCGGTCTCGATCCGGCGCTTAGGCCCGGCCAGGTGATCGTCGCCACTGAAATTGTCGTCGGCACGAATAGACGGTTCGAATGCCAGGCTGCCTGGCGGGACGATTTGATGGACAGGCTCAGCCTGTATTTGCCCATAGCCGCGCCCCTGGCGGGCAGCGATAAGGCAATCGCCACGGTGGCTGATAAGGCGGCCCTGCATGTCCATCTCGCCGCCGCCGCCGTGGATATGGAAAGCCATGCTGTGGCCCGTGTGGCGGCGCGGGCGGAGCTGCCCTTTGCCGCCGTTCGCATCATCGCCGATCCCGCCACCCGCGCCTTGCCGAGCAGCGCCCTGGCGGGCATGAATGACAAGGGCGAGACGCAGTATCTAGCCGTGTTCGGTGAATTGGCGCGCCACCCCCTGCAGTTGCCCGGTCTGGTGGCTGTCGCCCTCGACAGCGGCAGGGCCTTTTTTAAAATGGGGCGTTGCGCCGCCCTGTTATTCGGCGGCGGGTAAGACGAAGTCTTCTGGCACTTCGGGAATGACTTCCGCCGGACGCGCATCATCCAGGGGTATTTCTGGCGCCATGGGGCCCTCGGTGCGCGGGCCCTTGCGATGCACGGCGAAGGCTTTCAGCGGATGGGCGATGGTGTCGGAAACGGCGGTCGCCTCATAGCCGCAATGGGCCATGCAGTTGGCGCATTTCTCATAGGCCCCGGTGCCGTAGAGCGACCAGTCGGTTTCTTCCATGAGTTCGCGGAAAGTCGGCACATAGCCTTCGCCGAGCAGGTAGCAGGGGCGCTGCCAGCCAAAGATGTTGCGCGTCGGATTGCCCCAGGGGGAGCAGCGGTATTCCTGATTGCCGGCGAGAAAATCCAGATAGAGCGAGGAATGGTTGAGCTTCCATTTGCGCCCCGCGCCGAGGCGGAAGATCTCACGGAACAGTTCTTTGGTCTTTGACCGCGCCAGGAAATTTTCCTGATTCGGCGCCTTCTCATAGCTGAAGCCGGGCGACACGGTGACGCCCTCGACGCCGAGCTCGGAGATGAAGTCAAAATATTCAGCGACTCTCGAGGCGTCGATATCACCGAACAGGGTGCAGTTGACGTTGACCCGGAATCCCTTGTCACGGACCGCCTTGATGGCGGAGACCGCGCGGTCGAAGACGCCGGGCTGGCAGACGGAGGCGTCGTGCTCTTCGCGCAATCCATCGAGATGGATCGAGAAGGTGAGATACGGGCTGGGCTTGAAAAGATGCATCTTCTTTTCAAGCAGCAAGGCGTTGGTGCAGAGATAGACGAATTTCTTGCGCGCCACGATGCCCGCAACGATGTCGCCGATCTGCTTGTGGATCAGGGGCTCGCCGCCGGGGATCGAGACCACCGGGGCGCCGCATTCATCGACCGCGGCCAGACATTCCTCGGTGCTGAGCCGCATATTCAGGATCGGCGTGGGGAATTGGATCTTGCCGCAGCCCGCGCATTCCAGATTGCAGCGGTAAAGCGGCTCGAGCATGAGGACTAGCGGATAGCGTTTGATGCCCATGAGGCGTTGCTTTACCACATAGGCGCCGACGCGCATTTGCTGGATTAGAGGAATGCCCATGGTCTGTCTTTCAGCGCGCCGCCAACTCAGCGGGCATCTTGAAGTGGACTCGTTCCTCGACGCCGTCAAGATGCTCGACCTCGACGTCATCCATTTCACGAAGCCTCTCGATCAGGTCCTGGACCAAGGATTCGGGCGCCGAGGCGCCGGCAGTGATGCCAACCGTCCCGACACCGTCGAACCAGTGCGGCTCGATGCAGGTATGGTCGTCGATCAGATGGGTCGGCACGTCGTTGTCCAGGCCGATTTCGCGCAGGCGGTTAGAGTTCGAGCTGTTCTGCGAACCGATGACCAGGATCAGTTCGACCGATTGAGAAAGATCGCGGATCGCCTGCTGGCGGTTTTGCGTGGCGTAGCATATGTCGCGCACATCGGGTCCGATGATATCAGGAAACCGGCTCTTCAACGCCTCGATCACGTCCTTCGTGTCATCGACGCTCAGGGTTGTCTGGGTGACATAGGACATTTTCGACGGATCATCGACCTTGAGATTGACTACATCCTCTGCGGTCGACACCAGATGAACCTTGCCCTCGACCCGCCCGATTGTGCCTTCGACCTCGGGATGCCCCTCATGGCCGATGAGGATGATCTCGCGGCCGTCGCGCGCATAGCGCCGGCCTTCCTTGTGGACCTTGGCGACCAGCGGGCAGGTGGCGTCGATCACCGGCAGGTTTCGCTCTCTAGCTGCGTCTTCGACTGCCTTGCTGACGCCATGGGCGCTGAAAACCGTGATCGCGCCCTTCGGCACCTCATCGACCTCGTCGACGAACACCGCGCCCTTATTGCGCAGGCTCTCGACCACATGTTTGTTGTGGACGATCTCGTGGCGCACATAGACCGGCGGCCCATAGATTTCGAGCGCGCGCTCGACAATGGCTATCGCCCGCTCGACGCCGGCGCAGAATCCCCGTGGGGTGGCAAGAATGATTTTCATTATTTGACCTTACGTATCCAGTCCGCATATAGCGCTCAGCCTGCCGCGATGCAACAGGGTCACGCTATTTCTCTTCACGGGGCAACAGCGCCGGCAGCACCAACAGGGTGCAGATCAGGGTCAGTATAACGCCGATCGTCAGCAAAACACCCATTGTCGCGGTGCCGCGGTGGGTCGAGACCGCCAGGCTGCCGAAACCGGCTATGGTGGTGAGTGCGCTGAACACCACGCCGCGCGCCGTGCTGGTCGACAGGATCGAGGCGCGGCTCTTGGGGTCCGTTCGATAGCGATAGACGAGATGGATGGCGGAATCCACGCCGACCCCGAACAGCACCGGCAGCACGATCACATTGGCGAAATTGAAGGGCAGGTTGAACAGCGTCGATGCGGCGATGGTCAACAGGGCCGCGAGCAGCAGGGGGGTGACCACGAAGATCACATCGTCGAGCCGGCGCATGAGGACGATAACCAGAACCACCACGGCCGCCACCGCCGAGATCAGCGCCTGGATGAAGGCATCGACCACCGCATCGCCGGATTCGAGCAGAGATATAGGGCTGCCGACCGCATCGGGGGCCACACTGCGCACGGTTGTCACGAAGCGCCGAAGCGCTTGATTGTCGGTAAGGTCGTCCTCTGGAAAGACCTGAATCCGAACTCGCCCGTCCATGGCCATCTCGCGCATCACCAGGGATTGCGGAAGATCGCTGAAGGTGATCGGCTCGACCGGCTCAAGCGCTGTATAGAGACGGCGAATACGCTCGGGGAAGCCGCCGAGGAGGCTGTCCTCTATGGTCTCGAGGAGAGAGGCCACATCGTCTTTTGCGAGGAGCCGGGCGAGGTTTTCAGATAACTGCTCGGCACCGGAGCCGGCATAACCGTCGAGGGCGGCCTTGAAGCTGTCCAGGGCCTGTTGCCGTTCGGCGGCATCAGGCGGCGCCAGGGCGTTCACTATCGGCAGGCCCATGAACAAGGCTATCTCCTCGATCAGCGCAAGTTTTTCCGCCTGATCGTTGGGCAGGTAATCGGCGATGGAGAGGGCCTGATAAACGCCGTCCAGCTTGTCGATTTCCTGGGCCAGGGCGTCCGCCTCGGCGACCCCGTCGGTGAGAACATCGATCGACCAGGGCGGGCGTTCGCTCTCTTTCAACAGGTCTTGCAGGGTGGTCACCGATTCGGCGGTCGGGTCGTGCAGGTTAAGCGGGTTGAAGTCAAAGCGCGCCGCGATCACCGGCGGGATCGCCGCCAAGGCGACGATTACGGCGCCAATCCGCACCGCCTTGCGGTGGCGCGGCAGAATATCCTTGCCGGCTGGCCGGCGGGCGGCGGGCGCTTTGTAAGCAATGGGCAGGACACCCAGCATGGCGGGCAGCACGGTAAAATTCGCGAACAGGCAGATGAACATGCCGGTGCCGGCGATCAGGCCGAGTTCCGATACGCCCGTGTAATCCGTCGGGATGAAGACATAAAACCCCGCCGCCGTGGTCGCCGCGCAGAAGAACAGCGCGCCGCCGACCTCGCGCCCGGCGCTGGCCACGGCCTCGTTCTGGTCTTTTCCGAGGCCGATCAATTCCCGGTAGCGCAGGCACATATGGATGCTGAAAGCAGCCCCCAGGCTGATGAACAGCACCGCGAAGGCAATCGATATGATATTAAGTTCACCGATGGCGGCGGTGGCGAATCCGGCGGTCCAGATCAGCCCGCAAAGCAGGGTGATCAGCGCCGAAAACACCAGCCGAACGCTGCGCAAGCCCAAGAGAAGGATCACGCCGACCAGCAGGAATGACAAGGGTCCGGCCAGCTCGGCGCCGTCGCGGGCGCTTTCAAGCTGGGCGTAATTCAGGGCGACGCTTCCCGTCAGGCGAACGCGCACAGCCTTGTCCGCTGTTAGCCCAAGCTCATCGATCACCGATCGCACCCTGTCGAGGGGCAGTTTCTGCGGCTGCATGCTGGTAAAATCGAGGACCGGCTGGACCACAAGATAGGCGCGGCGGTCATTAATGTCGGCCTCGTCGTCACCGGAAATCACCGAGCGCCAGGAAAGGTGATAGGAGCGGCCCTCAAGAGCCGCCTCGGTCGCCGTATTGAGGCGTCCAAAAGCGTCGGTGAGGTCGAAGCTCTCAGCGTCTTCTTCTTCCAGGGCGCTCTGCAACACCCCGAACAGGCCGCGCAAGGAGGGGTCCACGGATAGCTTGCCGATCAGCGGCTGGACCTCCGCCAGATTGTCGGCCAGATCGCCAAGCGCTTCCGTATCGAGATAAAGCAGGCCGTTGGTCGCGAAAAAAGGATCGCCGCCGGGTTGGTAGACGGTCTTGAAGATTGCGTCGTCACGGCGCAGGCGAACGGCCAACCGCGTGGCGGCGTCCTCGGCGAGATCGGGCGTCTCCCCGTCGATGACCACAACCAGGGTATCGATGGAGAGCGGGAACGCCCGGTCATAATCCTTGATCGCCTGGCGGAACGGCAGGGTCTCATCGATCATGTCGGTGGTGTCGGTGTTGATGCCGAGGTTTGAGGCGGTGAACCAGAGACTCACCGCACTGGCGGCGATTGCGGCGGCAACGACCCATCCGGCGCCGCGATGCACCGCGCCGATCCAACCAGCGAGCATCCTGCCGGGCGCGTGATCCTTATCTCGAGTCATGACTTCATTAGGGGTGCTGGCGTTTTGTGGTCGGCGGCTTGCAAGGCGGTGCGGAAGACGCATATTGTCTATAGGAATTTATCATGCAGCGCATCCTCGCATTCACTCTCATCGCCCTGCTGGGCCTGAGCTTCACGGCTCGCGCCGCCGAATCCCCGGCCCGCCATATCGTGACCTCGCTCCATGACACCCTGCTCGACGTCATGATGGCCGCCGATTCCCTCGGCTTCGAGGGCCGGCGCGACTACATCACGTCGGTGATGACGGAAACCTACGATATGGCCCTGATCGCCCGCGCCTCGACCGGACGCTATTGGCAAAGGGCAAGCGAGGAACAGCGGCTGCGCATCATAGACGCCATAACCCGCCTCAGCATTACCATCTATGCGGCGCGGTTCAACGGCTTCTCGGGCGAACAATTCCGTACTTTATCCGAGGAGCCCGCGCCACGCGGCACCGTGCTGGTCAAGACCGAGATCGTCAAAAGCGATGGCCAGACCGTGGCCCTCAATTATTTGATCCATGAGGTTGCCGGAATGTGGCGGATCATCGATGTCTATCTCGACGGCGTCTATAGCGAGATCGCCCTCAAGCGGGCGGATTACGCCGGCATTCTCAAGAGCAAAGGCTTCGATGGGCTGTTCGCCGAGATCGAAAAGAAAATCGCCACAATCGAGCGCGAAGGCCGCCAGTAACTATTGTAACTGGAAGCCGGCGTCGTCGGTGTTATGATCCGCCCAATGACGCGATCAGACATTAAACCAGGTGACAGCGCGCTCGCCGCCCGGCTTTCCCGTGAACTCGAAGGCGAGGTGCTGTTCGACGCGGCCAGCAGGGGGCGCTATTCGACTGACGCCTCGATCTATCAGATTGAGCCCATCGGCGTGGTCGTGCCGAAGAGCGAGGGTGACGTTATCAGCGCCATCGCCGTAGCCGCCGAGGCGGGGGTTCCGATTCTGCCGCGCGGCGCCGGCACCTCGCAATGCGGCCAGACCGTAGGCGAGGCCCTGGTCATCGATTGCAGCAAATATCTCGATGGGGTGCTCGAATTCGACGCGGAGGCGCACCGGATCAAAGTTCAGCCCGGCATGGTGCTCGACCGCCTCAATCGCTGGCTGGCGCCTCACGGCCTGTTCTTCCCGGTCGATGTATCGCCGGCCAACCGCGCCACCATCGGCGGCATGACCGGCAACAACAGCTGCGGCGCGCGCTCGATCCGCTACGGCAACATGGTGCATAATGTGCGCGCTATCGATGCGGTGCTGGCTGGCGGCGAAACCCGGCGATTCGACGCAACCCCCGGCGATGATGCCCTGGCCGCACAAATGCTGGCGCTGGCGTTGCGCGAAGGCGACGAGATCAGGCGGCGCTTTCCCGACCTGTTGCGCCGGGTCGGCGGCTACAACATCGATCGCATTGCCGAGAACATGGCCCATCTGCTGGTCGGCTCGGAAGGCACCCTGGGGTTCTTCACCACCATCACCCTCGATCTTCAGCCGATCCCCCGCCATCGCGTCATGGGTGTCTGCCATTTCCCGAGCTTCCGCCGCGCCATGGAGCTGACCCCGGCTATCGTTAGCCTGGACCCGTCGGCGGTGGAGCTGGTCGATCCGACCCTGCTGGCGCTGGCCCGCGAGCAGGCGCAATTTGCCGCCGCCGTGGATCGTTTCGTGGTCGGCGATCCCGGCGCCCTGCTGATCGTCGAATTCGCCGGCGACGACGAGGCCGAGCAGAAGGCGGGTCTCGCTGATCTGGTGGCGCTGTTGGGCGATCACGGCTTGCCGGACGCCGTGGTCGAGGCGACCGACCGGGCCTTCCAGAGCGCGGTGTGGGATGTTCGCAAGGCGGGGCTCAATATCCTCATGTCCATGAAGGGCGAGGGCAAGCCGGTCTCCTTCATCGAGGACTGCGCGGTGCCGCTCGACGACCTGGCCGATTATACCGAGCGGCTCGACGGCATTTTCGCAAGCCACGGGGTTGCGGGCACCTGGTATGCCCATGCCTCGGTCGGCACCCTGCATGTGCGCCCGGTGCTGAACATGAAGGACGGCGGCGATGTGACCAAGATGCGCGCCATCGCCGAGGAAGCCTTCGCCATGGTGCGCGAATACAAGGGCTCCCATTCCGGCGAACATGGCGACGGCCTGGTGCGTTCAGAATTCCATGAGGTCATGTTCGGCGAACGGCTGGTGCGCGCCTTCGAGGCGGTGAAGGACGCCTTCGATCCGACCGGGCTGTTCAATCCCGGCAAGATCGTGCGGCCCACGCGCATGGACGACCGTTCGCTGTTTCGCTACCCGCCGGGCTATGCCGTGCAGGAGCCAGAACAGAGCGTCCTCGACTGGTCCGCCTGGGGCGGGTTCGGCGGCGCCGTCGAGATGTGCAACAACAACGGCGCCTGCCGGAAATGGGACGACGGCGTCATGTGCCCGTCCTATCGCGCCACCAGGGACGAGCGCCACCTGACCCGGGGCCGCGCCAACAGCCTGCGTCTCGCGATCAGCGGCCAGCTCGGGCCGGACGCTTTTACATCATCTGAAATGTTTGACACCATGGCGCTCTGCGTTGGCTGCAAGGGCTGCAAGCGGGAATGCCCGACCGGCGTCGACATGGCGCGCATGAAGATCGAATTCCTGCATCATTACCGAAAGCGCCACGGCCTGCCCCTGCGCGAGCGGCTGATCGCCTATCTGCCGCGCTATGCGTCCTGGGCGGCGCGGCTCGCGCCGCTATCAAACCTTCGCCTGCCCGTGGGCTTTACCGGCGAACGCCCCCTGCCGCGCTGGCGCCGCGATGTTTTCCGTGGCCCCGCGCCAAGCGGGCAGGGAGGGGTAGAGGGGGCGGGAAAAGACGTGGTTCTGCTCGCTGATTGCTTCAACCGGCATTTCGAGCCCGAAAATCTCCACGCAGCGGTCGCGGTCATGCAGTCCATGGGCTATCGGGTTCATTCTCCGGATCGCCTGTGCTGTGGGGGAACCTTCCTGTCGGTCGGGCTGGTCGAGGAAGCCAGAGTCGAGGCGCGGCGCACCGAAGCAGCACTCGCGCCTTTTATCGAGCGCAACGTTCCCATCGTCGGCCTTGAGCCGGCCTGCCGCATGGACGAATTCGATGTGAAAATCCAATCCTTGGAGGCGTTCCTCTGCAGCCGTGATGAGACTTTGAATCTCAAACCCCTGCCGGCCGCCCGTGCCCTGGTCCACGGCCATTGCCATCAAAAGGCATCGGGCGAATTCGGCCTGGTGAGCGAGGCGTTGTCCCTGATCCCCGAGCTGGAAACCACGACCATCAAATCGGGTTGTTGCGGTATGGCCGGCTCGTTCGGCTATGAGGAAGAGCATTATCACATCTCCATGAAGATGGCCGAGGCCGACCTGCTGCCCGCCGTGCGTGAGGCCCCGCCCGGCACCCTGTTGGTGGCCGACGGCATAAGCTGCCGCCAGCAAATCCGCCACGGCGCGGGGGCCGATGTGATGCATGCCGCCCGCCTGTTCGAAATGGCCTTGGCGGACGGGTAATTTCTGCTACAAGGAAATTAGATTCAGACGGGAGAGAGAGCGCCATGAAAAGCCAAGCTCGGGTGGTGGTTATCGGCGGCGGCGCCATGGGGGTCGGCGCGCTGTATGGACTGGCCAAGGCAGGCTGGTCCGATGTGGTTCTGGTTGAGAAGGGTGAGCTGACCTCGGGATCGACCTGGCATGCGGCCGGGCTGGTGCCGAGCTTCATCGGCAGTCTCAATATGGCGAAGATTCATCGCCACGGCATCGAGATGTACAAGAGCCTCGAGGCCGAGACCGGTCAGCATACCGGCTGGCACGGCTGCGGCGCCATTCGCCTGGCGGTGACCCAGGACGAGGTCGACTGGTTCAAGTATGTCAAAGGCGTGCTCGATCTGGCCGGCTCCGAATGCCATTTGATCGGCCCCAACGAGATCAAGCAGCTGCATCCCCTGATCAATGTGGATGACGTTCTGCTCGGCGCCTACACCCCTGGCGACGGCCACACCGACCCGGCGTCCTCGACCCAGGCCATGGCGGCGGGAGCGCGCAAGCTGGGCGCTGAAATCTATCGCTTCAACCGGGTGACCGACACCAAGCAACTGCCCAGTGGCGAGTGGCTGGTGGAGACCGAGAAAGGCACCATCACGGCGGAGCATGTGGTCAATGCGACCGGCTGTTTCGGCCCGCAGACCGCCGCCTGGGTCGGCCTCAAGCTGCCTTATGTGAGCATGATCCATCAGTATCTGGTGACCGAGCCGATCGACGAGATCGCCGATCTCGGCGAGGAGTTCCCGGTTATCCGCGATCCGCGCGCGTCCTGCTACTACCGGCGCGAAAAGCAGGGCCTGGTGATCGGCCCGTACGAGACATCCGGCGCTCAGGCCTGGGGCCTGGACGGCGTCGACTGGTCGTTCGATATGGATCTGTTGCCGCCGGACATCTACCGCCTGGAACCTCATCTGGAGCGGGTCATGGAGCGTATGCCGGTGTTCGGTAAGGCCGGCATCTCGCGCATCGTCAGCGGCCCGATCACCCATACGCCGGACGGCAATTTCCTGCTCGGCCCGGCGCCGGGCCTGCGCAACTACTGGCTCTGCTGCGGCGCCAGCATCGGCGTCTGCCAGGGGCCGGGGGCGGGCAAGGTGCTCGCCGAATGGATGATCCACGGCCAGTCCGAATGGAACGTGCGCGAGATGGATCCGCGCCGCTATGGCGACTGGGCGGCCGGTGATTACACCCTCGAGAAATCGATCGATGAATATCAGCTGATGTATGCGGTTCATCTGCCCGGCGAGTTCCGCGATGCGGGGCGCCCGGTAAAAACCACGCCGATCTATCAAAAGCTCAAGGACCAGGGCGCCGTCTATGCCGAGGCCTTCGGCTGGGAGCGGCCGAAATATTTTGCCCCCGCCGGCGAGGACGAAATCTACAGCTTCCGGCGCACCAACAACCATGGCCCAGTCGCCGAGGAATGCAAGGCGGTGCGCGAGCGGGTCGGCCTGCTCGATCTGTCGAGTTTCGCCAAGTTCGATGTGATCGGCCCGGACGCGGAAGCCATGATGAATAGGCTTTGCGCCAACCGCATACCGCGTCGCGAAGGCGGCATTGCGCTCACCCATATGCTGACCAATGACGGCATGATCGAGAGCGAGATGACGGTGACCCGATTGGCGGACGATCATTTCTACGTTCTATCGGCGGCGGTCGGTGAGCTGCACGATCTCGACATGCTGGTCCAGGGCAGACGGGACGATGAGGACGCGACCGTCACCAATCTGTCCGACGATTACGGCATGCTGGCGCTGACCGGGCCCCGGGCGCGCGATGTGCTGGCCAAGCTCACCGACGCCGACCTCTCCAACGAAGCCTTCCCCTGGTTGACCGCCCGCGAGATTGACATCGCCGGCGTGCCGACCCGGGCGCTCCGGGTATCCTACGCCGGCGAACTGGGCTGGGAGCTGCATCACCCGATGGCCTCCATGGCCGGCCTGTACGATGCGCTGATGGCGGCGGGCGAGGAGCACGGCATCGCCAACTTCGGCGTCTATGCGCTCAATTCCCTGCGGCTCGAGAAGGCCTATCGCGGCTGGGGCGCTGAGCTGACCAACGAGATCACCATGACCGAAGCCGACATGGAGCGCTTCCTCAAGCTCGATAAGGATGATTTCGTCGGCCGCGCGGCGGCGCTCAAAAGCAAGTCCGACGGTCCCCGCTCAACCCTGGTCTATCTGACGGTGGATGCCGACGACAGCGACTGCATGGGCAACGAGCCGGTGATCGATAACGACCGCATCATCGGCGTGACCACCTCGGGCGGCTACGGCCATGCGGTGGGAAAGAGTATTGCCTTCGCCTATGTGGAGCCTGATTTTGCGAAGCCGGGAACCAGCTTCGAGGTGCAGATGCTCGGCCAATTGCGCCCGGCAACGGTCATGGCCGATCCGCTGTACGATCCCGGCAACGAGCGGCCGCGCGCCTAAGCGTTAGTCATCTTCCTCGGGAATATCGGGCAGGATCAGGGGGACGTGGTGGTCGGCGCGCGCCATGGCGATCATGCCGCCGTGCGGCTGGTTGATGTTGGCTTCGAAATAGATAAAGGAAAAGATGTCGTCGGCGTCTTTCTCGTCGACCACAACGGTGAGGATCTGCTTTTCAGCCTGATCACCGAGTCTACGGTTATCCAACGAGGTCATCTTGCCGACGCCGCGACCGTAGCTGATATGCGAGCAGACGATGTCCTAGATCGGAAGAGCGTCG
>JAYGED010000048.1:0-2835 GCA_046582565.1 Alphaproteobacteria bacterium | reverse complement strand
GATAACATGCACTCCATGAGCAAAATTCAACGAGGAGTATGAGACCATTCGCGTCATTCTGATTGCTGTCGCCGTCGCCCTTGTCGGCGCGGTCGGTGTCTTCATGTACGTCCTGTCGTCCCTCGACGATTTTATTCAAGAAGCGGTGCAGACATACGGCTCCGAGATCACCAAGACCAAGGTCACCCTCGATCAGGTCGAGATTGACCTAACCTCGGGCCGGGGCGCCCTGCGCGGCCTGACGGTCGGCAACCCCCAAGGATTCAATACGCCGAGCGCCTTCGTACTCGGCTCTATCAGTATCACTATCGATAGCTCGACGATCTCCGACGACGTAATTGTCATCAATGAAATCGCTATCGATGGACCGGAGGTGACTTACGAACTCGGCGAAAACGGAAACAATATCGACACCATCAAGAGCAATGTGGAGGCCTATATGGCGCAGTTCGGCGAAGGCGGCGCGGCCAACGACGACAAAGGCCCCAAGATGATCATCGACGATCTCTATATTCGTGGCGGCGCGGTCAATGTGAGCGCCAGTTTCCTCGGCGGCAAGACCCTGGAATCAGTGCTTCCCGATCTTCACCTCGAGGATATCGGCAGGGAAGAAAAAGGCGCATGGCCTCAGCAGGTCGCCGAGCAGGTCATCGCCGCCATCACAGAAGGAACCAACAGCGTCGTCTCAGGCCTCGATCTCGAAGGGATGATGGGCAACGCCGGTGCGCTACTCGAAGGCGGCGCGGCGGACGTCGGCAAAGTGCTCGAAGGGGTGACCAGCGGCGGCGACAGCGCCATTCAGAATGTCACCAAGGACGCCAGCCAGGCCATCGAAGGCGCAGGCCAGGCTCTCGAAGGCGCAGCCGGGGACGCCACCAAGGCGCTCGGCAATCTGTTCGGGGGAAGCAGCGACTGATCAAGCCGGAGCGGATCGTTGCTGCCCTCGATGACGCCGCGCGCGGCGACCGGATTTTCCATGGCGCGGTGATCGTCCAGGACTCGCTCGCCGGCCTTGAAACCTTGCTCGCCCATACCGACGCCATGGTCCGCGCGGCCTTCGCGCCCCATGATCCGTTGCGCGCCCATCAGGCTCTCGATCCGGAACGCTATAGGGATATCGCCGAGACGCTGATCGCCGCCTTTCAGCGCGGCGGCGAGGTGCGCACCCTGTTCCGTGACATGTTTATCGAAGCCGGGGTGGATCCATCGCGGGTCTATTGGGACAAGCTGCGCCTGCGCATCCAGCCGCCCGGCGAGACTCATATGAGCCGCCACCTGCGCAACCTGCCCGCCCACCGCGATACCTGGGGCTCGAACCTGCTCGCCCAGATCAACTGGTGGGCGCCCCTCTATCCGCTCACAACTGCGCGCACCCTGGTGCTCTACCCGGCCCATTGGCAAGCCGCCATCGCCAACACCAGCGCCGCCTGGGATTATGAGGCTTTGCGCCAAGCGCACCGCACAGGCGCCAGCTACCCGCTGCTCCCGGTGGCCAGCGGTATGATCGATAGGACGGATCAGTGGCCGGTGGTCATCGAGCCCGGCGCGCTGATGTGTTTCTCCGGCGCCCATCTCCACGCCAGCATCCCCAACACAACCGATGTGGCGCGGTTCAATATTGAGACCCGCACGGTCAGCCTCGACGATCTGGCCGCCAAACGCGGTGCCCCGGACATCGACGGCGGTGCCCCCCGCCGCCCCCTGGAATGGTTCACGCGCATGGCAGACGGCGCGCCGCTCTCTTTGGATAAGTGCTGAATCCTCACCCATAGGCTGCGCTCACGTTGTGCCCGAGACTGCTACAGGTTAACGTGCCCTAGGGGTCTGGAAATCAACCAGGAAGAGAGAGCCACATGTCTGACGGTTCGCGTGGTGGAGGTCGGCAGGGCGGCTTCGGTCGCCGATCCAAGAAGACAGTTCAGCGACAACGCACGGCGCCGGACGCACCGGGCGCTATGGACCAGGGCGACTCGCTCCCGGCGAGGCTGTTGCTGGGGTCCATGGGGTGGTTTTTCGACACCACGCCGCCCGACCCTAACAATGAGCCGTGGCAGTTCAAGCAATTTTTAACGATCAACATCTTTTTACTCGCCATACCGGGGGCGATCGGGATCTTCGTCTTCGACGATTGGCATCGCGATAGGCTTAGTCCTCGCCGTGAAGGGTCTGTTCTCCGTGATCTTCGGCGTGTCGGAAAGCTTTCTGCCGATCATCGTCATGCTCCTGTTTCGCGGCAGACACCCGGCGCTATTGATTCATGTCAGCGGGATGAAGAAGGAGTATTACAGGAAGCTCCACGGCATTTTCGCGCGACTGATGGGCCTGCTTTACATCCTCGTCAGCCTCCTCTGCATGCCGTTCTTTGACGGTAAATCGGTGGCCTGGCTGCTCTACCTAATGACCAATCCGGAAGGCCTATAGCCCGCCGCCCCCTGAAATGGTTCACGCGCTTGGCGGACGGCGCGGCCCTGGATGAATTGGCCGGGACGGCCCTCCTCTTCAGTTCGTGCTAGAGTCTCATCCATGATGTCTGCTTACCGGCCCGCGGGCCAAGTATAGCTCACAGCGGACATTTTCTCCTGATGCAGCATAAGCGCCTCTAACCTCATCGAAAATCGCTCGATGAATGCGTGATGCTATGCGGTTTTCATCAAATGGGAGCGATGTTCCGAGAGAAAACTTCACTGTTACAATTTAACTTTCTGTTAACGATTAGGCCATGTACTCATAAAAGGGATTCACAAAACCCCCGTTATGTGATTCAAGTTTCCAAACAGTGGGAGCATAGACATGGGCGGACGCTACGATCTGACGGACTTCGAATGGTCGGTCATC
>JAYGED010000305.1:0-7391 GCA_046582565.1 Alphaproteobacteria bacterium | reverse complement strand
AATGTTCACCGTCCTGAAGACCTTTCCATCGTCGGTTCTGTGGTGGACAAAATCATACGACCAGACGTGGTCGCGGTATTCTGGTCGCAATCTCACGCATGACCCGTCATTCAGCCAGAGCCGTCTTTTCTTCGGTTGCTTCATTGGTACTTTCAGCCCCTCACGTCGCCATAGGCGTTCAATGCGCTTGGACGCGGCGCGCGGCAAGGCGTTCTCGGTGCAGTAGGTAGAGGCCGCAGAGCACCAAGCCGAGCGAGCCGAAGATAACGATCAAGCTCGGCACGTCGCCCCAGATAATCCAGCCGAGGAGCGCCGCCCAGGCGATGCCGCTGTATTCGTAGGGCGCCACCAGGGAAGGTGCGGCGAAGGCGAAGGCGATGGTCATCGTGTAGAGCGCAACACCGGCGATAATGCCGATGAAGATAAAATTCCACCAGTCGGCAACCGACGGTGTGACCCAATCGAATGGCGCGCTCACCGCGCCGAAGGCAACGAAGGTCAGCAGGGTGTAGAAAGTCATGGCCGCCGGGTCGTCGACTCGCGAGACCACTCTTGAGAGGATCGCCACGAGGCCGAAGAAAAGGTTCGAGACCAGCAACAGCCCGGTCGCCAGGGGGTCGACCCCGCCGCCCGGCTGCAGCATGAACAAGATCACCACGAAGCCGACGGCCACCGCCACCCAACGCCGCAGACCTACCGGTTCGCGCAGCAGAGGCACTGACAATACAGTGATGATCAACGGCGCCGACGCAGCTACCGCGAAGGTATTGACCAGGGGTTGCAGGGGCAGAGCCATGACGAACAATCCGAAGGAACAGCACCCCAGCAGCCCGCGCAAAATGTTGAGGCCGAGACTGCGGGTGCGAAAGCCCTCAATGCCCCGCATGACCAGTATGAACGCGGTTACCATGATCAGGGCGACAACGCTGCGCAGGAACAGAATTTCGATGGTGCAAAGGTCTCGGACAATATTTTTCCGAGCGCGTCGTGCAGTGTCCACAGCGCGACCGAAATCAGGATCATCGAGAGGCCCAGCAGCGGACGGTCGGGGCGGCGGGCCGCAGGTTCAGCGGTCATTCAGCCAACATTTCCTGGAAAACCCCACTTGCGACGGCAAGCGTGGGCGCCGTCAGAGCAAAATTGCTTGAGGCGATGAGTTGCATTGCACAGCGTTTGTGGATGAGAAATTCATTCCGATAATTCGAGACGTCGCCGGAGGGTATCCGCCTTGCCGTGATGATGTATATCCGTTTTCGCCCGTATCAACGGTGAAACTCACGACCTCTGGCGAGCTGTCGATCACGAGGGTGGGGTTTTGCCGACCCGTTCAGAATGATCTGACAAGGCCCAGGTCGCTGCTCTGTAACTTCGGCGCGGCTATTTATCGCTTGTGGGCGAACTCCGGACAAGACATGTTGAGTAAGTCCGCTGTCTCGGCGGGAACGGCGGACGATGCCTATCATGCAATCTAAGAATTATTTCCGATTTGCGGTCGAGAACCGTCGGTTTCTGGCCTTCGGCTTTCTGTTGTCCTTTTCATCGAGCTTTGGCCAGACGTTCTTCGTTGGCGTGTTCGGGCCGGACCTGCGTGCCGAGTTCGGCCTCAGCCACGGCGACTGGAGCCTGGTCTATATGGTCGGCACCCTGGCCAGCGCTCTGGTGCTGCCGTGGTCGGGTCGGATCATCGACCGGATCGATCTGAGCATCTTTGCGGTGGTGGCCTGTGTCGGCCTGGCGGCGGCCTGTTTTGTTACCATCACCGCCGGCCACGTCGTGCTTCTGGTGTTCGCGATTTTCCTGTTGCGCCAGTTCGGCCAGGGACTGATGAGCCATACCTCGGTGACCAGCATGGTGCGGTATTTCGACAATAATCGCGGCAAGGCCATCAGTATCGGAGCCATGGGATTTAGCGCCGGTGAAGCGGTGTTGCCCTTGATCGCGGTGCTGGCGATTGCCGCCATCGGCTGGCGTCTGACCTACGCGGTGGCAGGATTTTTCATAGTACTGGTCGTGATCCCCCTAACGCTGTGGCTGCTCAAGGGTCATGGTGAGCGCCATCAGAACCATCTCGAAGCGCTTGCCAGCCCGGTTCTCAATGCGACCAAGGGCCGTCAGTGGACCCGCGCCGAGGTTCTGCGCAATCCCCGGTTCTATGTCCTGTTGATCGGCATCGAAGCCCCGTCGCTGATCGAGACCGGACTGTTCTTCCACCACCTCCATTTGGCCGACGTCAAGGGCTGGAGCCATGGCTGGCTCACCGGCAACTATATCGTTTTCGCGGTCACCACCTTCGCTACCATGCTGGTGGCCGGCCGTCTGGTGGATCGCATCGGAGCCCTCAGGCTGGTACCGCTCCACCTGATACCCCTGGGCGTTGCGCTGGTCATCGTGGCGCTGTTCGATGCGCCCCTGGTCGCGTCGTTCTATCTGCTGGCCATGGGGATATCCGCCGGCCTCGCTTTTACCTCGGTGGTCGCCATGTGGGCGGAGCTGTACGGCGTGCGCCACATCGGTGCGATCAAGAGCCTGGTGTCGGCGACCATGGTGTTTGCCTCGGCCCTGGGGCCGCCGTTCATGGGCGTGCTGATCGATGCCGGGGTCGGCATGGATGTCATCTGCCTGATCTTCGCCGCTTATGTGGTTGTCGGCACCGTTCTGATCTGGGCCGCCCTGCGGGGTGTTTCGGGGGGCTCGTCAGCTCATACTTAACCGGATCATCTCCACTGACGCCTCAACCGTTGTCCTTGCAGTATTGGGCGATCTCAGCGTGGGTGGCGAACCAGACGCCCTCGTGGCCGCGTATGTGCTCGATCAGCCGCTCCAGCACGGCCATGCGCGAGCGGTGGCCGGTGATGTGGGGGTGCATGGTCAGCAGGAACAGCCCCGACTCCGCGTAGGCCCCGTCGAACTCGCTCTGGAAGACCTCAAGCACCGCCGAGGGCGCCATCAGGGGCCTGACCGTCGATAGCCGGTCCATGCCGAAATAGACGTAGTCGTCGCGGATCCACTCGACCGGCAGCTCGACCATGCCCGTAGGCTCACCATCCTCGACAATCTCGTAGGGCTCGTCGTCGGCCATAAGCGAGGAATCGTAGAGCAGCCCCATCTCGCGACTGATCGCCAGGGTGTGGGGGCTGAAATCCCAGGATGGCGTGCGGATACCGACCGGGCGGGTGCCGGTGATCTCCTCCAGCGTATCGGCCGCGCGCATCTGCAGGTCGCGCTCGGCCTCCTGTGGCAGCTCGCTGTTGCGCTCATGGATCCAGCCGTGGATGCCGATCTCGTGGCCCTCGGCGACAACGGTGCGCTGCTCATCCGGGTAGAGCTTAGCCACCACCGCTGGCACGAAGAAGCTGGCCTTGATATCATGGCGGGCCAGCAGGGCGCGGATGCGCGGCACCGCCACGCGCGCGCCGTACTCGCCCTGGCTCAGCATGCCGGGCGAGGTGAGGCCGGCGCGTAGGGTGCTCGACTCGTGGTCGGAATCGAACGACAGGGCGACAGCGCAACGCGCCCCGTCCTTCCAGGCCTTGGGCTTCAGCGAACGGCCGGCGCGCACCTTGCCGACGATGCCACGCCATGTCTCTTCGGGCCATTGCCAGGGCAGCTCGTTGCTGGGCTTGTTCGGGCGCATCGCTTTCCTTCCTCTGGTTGGTTGACGTCGAGGGCTGGGTGGGCCTCTGAACTATTGTGACAAGCCCCACGGACCTGACAAGGCCCTCTGTGATTGGTTTTTCCTGCCTCTAAAGACACATGCCTCTGGCCGTGACCGGCCAGAGGGCTTCAACACGCCCGTTACGAACACAGACAAACCAGTCGTAGAGATTCACCGTCGGATCGCAGTGCCCGAAGATCAGCATCAGCTTCTCATTCAGCGTCAGGACGTTGCCGGGATCGTCGATCAAGCCATGTTCGTCGGAAGGCTCGAGGTACGTCACGTCATCACGATCAAAGATCACGGGCGGGCCGCTGTCGACGCTTAGCGCCTTTAGGCCAGCATCGCAGACCGCCTTGCCCACCCTGGCCTTGCTCATGACCGATGTATAGATGAAGAGGCTGTTCTCGAACTCGCCAATGCCTTTGCCGGTGTCGTCGAGCACAGATTGATAATCGGCGTCCATGAAGATATAGGAGCCGCATTGCAATTCGGTATAGACGCCGCTCGCACTCTCAAAATAGTAGGTGCCGGTGCCGGTGCCGGCTCCGGCGACAATATCACAATGCAGACCCTCGGCCTGCAACATGTCCACGGTCCGCGCGACAACGGAGACGGCGGCATCGATAGCGGCTTTGCGCTCGGTAAAGTCATGAATATGCTGCGCACTGCCCTGATAGGCCTGCAGGCCGGAGAACCTCAGGCCGGACGCGGCATCGGCCGCCTTGGCCAGCCGCACGGCCGGCTCACCCGGCTCGACGCCGCAACGATTTCCGCCAACTTCGATCTCCACCAGACATTCAATGATCGCACCGCTGCTTTCGGCGGCGGCGGACAGATCGCCAATATTGCCAAGACCGTCGACACAAACCAGCATCCGCGCCCGCGTGGCCAGTGCCGCAAGGCGTTCGATCTTCTTCGGCGCCACAACTTGGTTGGAAATCAGCACATCACGCACGCCACCGCCAACCAAGGCTTCCGCCTCGCTGACCTTTTGGCAGCAGACGCCACAGGCGCCGCCTTTCTCTATCTGATAGATCGCAATATCAGACGATTTATGGGTCTTGGCATGGGCCCGAAGACGCAGCCCTTTTTCCTTGGTGAACTGTCCCATGATTTCGACATTGCGCTCGAAGCTATCGAGGTCGATCAACAGACAGGGTGTGTCAACGTCTTCGATCGCCATGCCAACGGTTGCTGGGGCCTTAATTGTCATTACGGCGCTCTCCATGGGATAACGATACAGCGGGCCGGTGTGAAGAATAACCCCGCCCGAAGATGTTGGGTTAACCCAACGCCCGGCACGATGTGTCTTTCTCTGGCAATGCCCTAGTGGATAGAATCTAACATATGGCACCCATACGTTAGATTCTATCCACTAACGGAACCGATCCGTTGCCGAGACCAGTTCATGGACATTACCCGGCTCCGAACCTGCATGGCCGGCATCGGAGACCAGGCGGAAATCAGCTTCCGGCCAGGCCTTGTGCAAATCCCAGGCCGTGCGTATCGGGGTGCATATGTCGTAACGCCCCTGGACGATGACCGTTGGAATATGGCGAATTTTGTCCACATCTTCCAAGAGCTGTCCGTCGCGCTCAAAAAAACCACCGTTGACGAAGTAGTGGCATTCGATACGGGCGAAGGCGAGGGCAAATTCGTCCTCGCCAGAACTAGCTTCGCGTTCGGGATCGGGCCATAGGGACAAAGTGCTGCCCTCCCACACGCTCCAGGCCTTGGCCGCCTCCTGGCATATGGCTGCGTCATTGCCCGTGAGGCGTTTGTAATAGGCAGCCATCATATCGCCGCGTTCGATCTCGGGGATCGGCGCCACATATCCTTCCCAGATATCGGGGAAAATATGGCTGGCGCCCTCCTGGTAGAACCACAGGAGTTCAGAACGCCGCAGCAGGAAGATACCGCGCAGAACAAGTTCAGTGACACGATCGGGATGGGTCTGCGCATAGGCAAGGGCCAGAGTGCTTCCCCACGACCCGCCAAACACCTGCCAGCTATCGATCCCCAGATGTTCACGCAGGCGCTCGATATCGGCGACCAGGTCCCAGGTCGTGTTCTCTTCAAGGCTGGCATGGGGCGTGCTTTTGCCGCACCCGCGTTGATCGAAGAGCACAATACGATAAGCCTTCGGATCGAAGTAGCGTCTGTGATCCGGATCGATGCCGCCGCCGGGGCCGCCGTGCAGAAAAACAACGGGTTTGCCATCCGGGTTGCCGACTTCTTCGTAATGAAGTTCGTGAATATCCGAAACTTTTAGCCGACCGCTGGCATAGGGCTCAATTTCGCCATAGAGCCGGCGGCGGTCCGCTGTTTGATCATTTGTCATCATTCGCAATGTGATACCTTTGTGCTGATGTAGCTGCCCTCAACCCATCCTGCCCGCGTGTCTTAGTTCATATGTGGCGAATACGGCAACAACAGAGATGGCTTAAGCCTTGTCACAAACTGGAGCGCGGTTTGGTTTTATGTTCGATTCAATCTGCGCCTCCGAGATTTCGAGGCGGTCAAACCTCTGCTGTGCGAGGGCCGATTCATCGAAGTCGTTCCCGGCAATACCTTATTATTTGGGCCAATTTCCACAAGACTATTAAATCAATTTATTGCGGCGGTCCCGCCGGTTGCCATTACAGCCTAAACCGTAGGGAGGGTCGCCGGGCGTTCGGCGGTTATCGTCGCCGACGCCAAGCTCCAGCGGCTGCCCGGAAGGGCACGTTCAGAGCGAAACCGCTTGAACGCCGAAAGCATATCTCTTAGCGTTCTAGGATGAGAAATCCATTTCAATAGCTCGCCTGATATCACACGCCTTGCCGTGATGATGTATGTCAGCTTTCGGTGGGAACGCAGACATAATTGGGCGCAAAGCAGACACTGAATTTCATATTTCGAGATCTAAGCGAAGGCTTGCCGGGTGGCCGGAGTGTCCCGGTTTGGTGCAAAAAAGACAGGATGGGCACAGTGCGATACGAGGCTCCTGAGTCGCTCGATGCGGCGGTGAAACTATTGGCCGGCGAAGCCGGGCTGGCCCGGGTTCTGGCGGGCGGTACGGATTTGTTGGTACAGCTTCGCTCGGGCCGGGTCGAACCCGAGCTTGTGATTGACGTCAAGCGGATCCCAGAGCTGAGCGACATTACCGCCGAGGACGGCGGCTTTCGCATCGGCGCGGCGGTGACCGGCGCCGAGTTGGGTGAGCATGCCGAGGTCGTGTCCCTGTGGCCCGGCGTGGTCGAGGCGACCGAGCTGATCGGCTCAACCCAGATCCAGGGCCGGGCGTCCATGGGCGGCAACCTGTGCAACGCCTCGCCCGCCGCTGACTCTGTGCCGGCGCTGATCGCCGCCCGGGCGGTCGCCACCGTGGTTGGGCCCGGCGGCCGCCGCGAGGTTGCGGTCGGGGAGATCGCCACCGGGCCCGGCAAGACCTCACTGGCCAAGGGTGAAATTGTCGTCTCGCTGTTCCTGCCGTCCCGTCCGCCTCATTCGGGCGACGCTTATCTGCGCTTCATACCGCGCACCGAGATGGACATTGCCGTGGTCGGCGCCGGGGTCAGCCTGACCTTGAACGACAACGGGGTTTGCAGTGACGCGCGGATCGTGCTCGGCGCCGTGGCCGAGCGCGCCCTGCTGGTCTACGAGGCCGCCGAGGCGCTGGTCGGCACAACCTTCGACGGCGAGGCGCTCGAGGCGCTGGCCCGGGCGACATCGGCCGCCTGCCGGCCGATCG
>JAYGED010000136.1:0-12163 GCA_046582565.1 Alphaproteobacteria bacterium | reverse complement strand
ACTATCTGCTTGAACTTGCGCTCATCGGCATGGAGCGCCGGCAAGTCCAGCGCCACGTCGTTCTCGATGTCAACGCCCGCCTTTTCGGCCCGTTCCTTGATCAGGGTAAGACAAGATAAAAGGGTCTTCGATACGTCGATATTTTCCTCATTCAGCTCGGTCTTTCCCGCCTCGATCTTCGACAGATCGAGAATCTCGTTGATGAGCTCCAGGAGGTGTACGCCGGATGCGTTGATGTCGTCCACATAATCAGCGTATTTCGGGTTGTCTATAGGCCCGAACATCCCGCTTTTCATGACGTCGGAGAAACCGATGATGGCGTTGAGTGGCGTGCGCAGCTCGTGGCTCATGTTGGCGAGGAACTCGGACATGGAGCGATTGGCGAAGTCGGCCTGCTTCAAGGCCGTAATCAGCGCCTCCTCGGCGCGCTTGCGCTCGGTGATGTCCTCGATCGAATACAGCACGCGAGACCAGCTGTTTTAATGACCCCTTGGAATGACGACGTGCCTGCGCGTTACGATCTCGGCGTCGTCATAGGTGCGTTCCTTGGCTTCGATAATGTAGCTTGTTCGACCTTCGATGAACGCGATGAGATTGTCTAAAAATGTTGGGAGTTCTTCCGACCGCACCTGATCGCTTTGGTTCATACCGTGAGCTGCTTGTCTGTTCGGCGCCCGATATAAGTCAAGGGCTGCTTGATTTACATACATTTCGCGGGCCATGTTGTACGCTTGAGCCAACTGATCCTGGTGACTTCTGAAGTAGCGGCGCCAATCGGTGATGCCATCCTTCCCCAGCCTATCGATCATCTCCTTTATCGAAGACCAGTCCTCTTCCCAGAGACCGATAGGAGAATTATCGAAAAGCTCACGATAGCGCGCCTCGCTCTCGCGCAGCGCATCTTCGGTGCGCTTGCGCTCGGTGAGGTTCTCTATGGTGAAGATCACCCGCGACCAGGTTTTCCGGTGGCCCTGAGGTATCACCCCATGGATGCGGGTGAATATTTCGGAATCGTCCATAGCTGTTTCGGTGGCCTCGGTCACGAAATGATCCGCACCTTCGGCGACAGCGACGATCTGATCGCAAAATAACTTCAACTCTCCGACTGTCAATGACGCTCCCTCGGACGACTCCATAATTTCCTCCTTGCTCGTCGCGCCGTAGATGGAGAGCGTGGCTGCGTTGACGTCGATCTCGCCGCACAAATCGTTTGCCTTGATGAGCTGATCGGGGCGACGCTCGAAATAACGCCGCCAATTCTTCACCCCTCGACGCGCGAGCTGGTCGATCATCGACTTGGCCCGTGACCAATCCTCGACCCAGATCGCGACCGGAGCATCTTCGAAGGTTTCGCGGTACAGCTCTTCCCGCTGCGACGATAGGCGCTGTTCACCACCGGGCCTCAGGGGTGCCGTCACATCTCCGCAGTGATCTTTCAGTTGCTCGCCCATTAGTCCTCGTTCGTCTTATTCGGGCCCTTGGCCACGGGTTAGCGACTGAGGTGTCGCAGACCGATTATCCAGACCAGTTCGATGGCTGTCCAGTGAATGAAGGCCCGGTGAGACGATCGCAGAAATCAGTAAAATATTTCTAAAGTTGGCTGCTTCTAAAAGTGCATTCCAAACGAGTCTTAGGGAATATCCGTACAATAGATTTCGGACGATATCGGGCTTTCAGCACTCATCCCAATTTCCGGTCCCGGCTATTCGCGGATATTACGGCACAGAGTGAATTACGTACGCTCTACCCCCGAAAGCGAACGTACTGTAAATTTTGATTGTTCCCTGGGCTTCGCTACGCTCGGTGCCTGGGGAGGGTCGTCAGGGATCGCCTTGTAAGGTATTTTCACAAGCTGTATACGCTTCTCTCCACAACTCAATTCGGAATCAATCCATGATCACCAAATCGTTGAACCACGACACGCTCGGCCGGCGCCTGTTCAGTTTCGGCGTGATCACCGATACGCATTTGAACCAGGGCGAGGACAACTGCAACTCCCCCTATGACGTCAACCGCCTGGCCAACCGGCGTATGCGCCACGTGATCCGCGATCTGAATACTCGTGATCTGGCCTTCGTGGTCAACGTCGGCGACCTGGTGCATCCAGTGCCCGCCATCCCCGACCTCTATGCCGCGGCGGCGGCGCAGTTTCATGCGCAGGTCAAAGCACTAAAACATCCTCTCTACCTGACGCCGGGCAACCACGACGTCGGTGACAAGCCCAACGACTGGGCCCCGGCAGCACGCGTCCACGAGGACTACCTGGCGCTCTGGGACGAACATTTCGGCGCCCAGTATCAATCCTTCGACCATGACGGCTGCCACTTCATCATCATCAACGCCCAGATCATCAATTCAGGCTTCGCCGCGGAAGAAGAGCAACGGGCCTGGCTGGAAACCGACCTGGCGGCCAACAGGGACAAACGCATATTCCTGCACAGCCATTATCCGCCCTATTTCTCGAAACCCGACGAGGAAGAGAACTACGACAACATCGGTGAGCCGGGCCGCACCTGGATGCTGGGTCTCCTGGAAAAGTACGGCGTCGAGGCCCTGTTCATCGGCCATGTGCATAATTTCTGGTTTTTTCGCCATGGCAAAACGGACTGCTACCTGATGCCGTCGACAGCTTTCGTGCGGTTGGACTACAGCGAGATGTATCGAATTCCCCCTGGCGCAGACAGCGAATTCGGCCGCAACGATAAACCGAAACTAGGCTATTTCGTCGTTCATGTTCACGAAGGCGGGCATGTCTGCGACATCATCCGCACCTACGGCATGGAGGCCGCTTTGGGATCACCGGACAAGGCCGGTCCCGCGCGCGTCGCCCCCGTCCATCCGCGCCTCAACCGGCGCGGCGATTTTGGCTTTGATATGCGCCAGAACTGGATGGAGATCGTCGAAATCCCGCCGACCGGGGGCCTCGATGAATTCGACCGCAAGGAAGTACGCAACGACTACCCGCTCATGGCGCTTTGGGAAATGGGGGTCAGGAGGGTTCGGGTCCCGCTCCGCGATCTGCTGGTAGCGGAAAACGTCGATCGCATGCGCATGCTGAAATCCCACGGCCACGAATTCACCCTGTTCTCTTTCGGCGACCCAACCCCCCGCCAACGCGAACTGATTATCGCGCATCAGGATATTTTCTCGGCCTGGGAGATCGGCCTCAACTGGGAGGTCCTGGAGCGGGATATCGGCGGCGTCGGCGACATAGCGCGGGCCGTCGGGATGCCGGTCTATCTCTCGCGGCTGCGCTCCATCGATGAGCAACGCAGCGAAGCCGGAAAATATTACCATGCCATCAACCATGGTTTCCTGGACGATGACAGGGACCAGATGGCCGGTGTCCTGGCCCGTCCGGAGCTTTCCGGCGCACTGGACGGCTTCGTCTTCCGCCTCACCCTGGAGATGTCACCCTGGGCGACAGCCGCCACGGCCAGCGCAATTGCTACGGACCTGGGCGTCGCCGCGTCCGTGCATCTACGCATGTTCGGCGCCAACCCGGCCCTGGAAACAGCCGACGACCATCTGAGCGTCAGCCGCATCGCCGAGGCCATGGCCGCCGCCGCGGCCTTCGACAACGTCACCGTTTACGCCGATACTTTCGTCGACATTGATCGCGGCTACTTCCCCCGGACCGGCGTCCTGGACCGCATGTACAATCCACGGCCCGGGTTCCATGTGGTGCGAAACTTGAACGCTGCTTTAAACAGGGTGGTGGGTGAGGTCAGTGCCGGCGCAGCGGGCGACTGTCCCGGCGGACGTTACATCCAACTTCAAGCCGACAAGGGGACCATCGTCCTTGCCCTGCCCGACACGGGGACGACGGAAATGTCAGTCCCCTTTGGCGCTGCCCATGGTGAACAGATCGATTTGGGCAGCGGAGAAATTGCTCCCGTTGCGGTGGATAATGAAAAGAGTGTCTCCGTCAACGTACCCCTGAGCAATGGTGTCGCATTTCCAGTCCTGATCATCCCCGGGTAGACCCGGGGTGGCCCCTCCAAGGAGCCTAGCGCACGATTGCATATGCCGGCTGGCGGGGGTCGGCCCCGGCGCGCAGGAACCCCGGCGACGGCTCAGCGACGATAACCTCGACCGCGGCTGAATTCCTGGTGTAGTCGGGATATATGTCCAGGCGGTGGCCCCGGCTCTCCAGATCCTTGCGCACCGCTTCATCAATGCGGCCTTCCAGGCTTACCACCGCGGGGAAATGCCCAAACGGCGAGAAGGAAGACGGGAAGCTGTGTGAGGTCATGCGCGGTGCGTCGATGGCTTCCTGAATATCCATGCCAAAATGGAAAATATTGAGAAACACCTGAAGCATGGATTGCACCTGGGCGTCACCGCCGGGGGCGCCGAAGGGTACCACGGTGCCGTCATCGCGGAGCGCCATTGCCGGGTTGGGCGTGAGGCGGGGCCGCCGGCCCGGACCGATGCCGCAGGGATGGTTCGGGTCGGTCCGTGACTGGGTGCCTCGAGGCGACGGAATAATACCGAGCCCGGGAACAACCGGGGAGCGCCACATCCCATCCGAAGGCGTCGCCGAGAACGCATTGCCCCATTTGTCGACCGTACAAAGATAGGATGTATCGGGATCGCGCACCGGCAGGCCTTCGCGAACAGGATATTTAAAAGGTTCTTCAATACCGGCAGGTGTCGGCATGTCCGCCATGGCCTGTTTCGGATCAATTTGCTTGAGCCATTGATTGATATTGGCCTCGCCATGCAGCCGCTCAAGCGGAACGTCGATGAAATCCGGATCACCATAATAATATTCACGGTCCGCAAAGACGCATTTAATGACTTCAATCATCAGATGGAGATAGTCTGCACCGTTCTGTTTCAGCCCCTCCAGGCCTGCCTTTTCCATCATCAGCAGCGATTGAATCAGGGTTGGTCCCTGACACCATGGCCCGCAGGTGAAAATCTCGAAATCGCGCCAGCGCCCCTGAATGGCCGGTCCGATTTTACTGTGGAAATTGGCCAGATCATCACGCGAGAGATAACCGCCTTCGCTCTTCATGTGGGCAACAATGCGCTCGGCAATATCGCCGACGTAAAACGCCGCCCGGGCCGCGTCCAGCCCCGCTTCACGCCCCTGATGAGCGACCGCCTTCTCCTCATCGACCATGAACTGGATTGTTCCCGCCAGATCAGTCTGCACAAACCGTTCGCCGAGGCGCGGTGGCCTGCCATTGGGGAGAAAGAGCGCCGCGCTGGAGGGCCAGCGGCTGGTATGCTGCGCACTATGTTCAAACGCCGAGGCAAGAAATTGATACACCGAAAAGCCATCGCGGGCGAACTCGATCGCCGCCGCCGCCACGTCGCCGAATGACATCGTTCCATAGTTGCGGAGCGCCGTGATCCAGGCGTCCGGCGCCGCCGGCACAACAGTCCGCAGCACCCCATAGGGCATCTCGCCGCCATGCTCACGCATGAAAAGATCGGCGGGGATCGACATCGGCCAGTGTCCCAGACCCGCGATGGTGACGACCTCGCCACTCGCCTTGCGGATTAATATTGGTGCGACACCGGCAAAATTTACTTCGTCCGGATGCAGGACAGCGAGCGCCATGCCTGCGCAGCAACCGGCATCGACTGCATTTCCACCCGCATCCAGGATCGCATTTCCGGCTGCGGCGGCAAGATAGTGACCGGCGGACACGGCGTGACGGTTACCGTAGAGAGTGGGACGCATGTAAAATCCTCCATGAATGGTGATACGGCATTAGAAGAACCGGAAAGGCAGATCAAAGACGGCAATTGTGTGTGAACTCAATACAGCACCGTCACTCAATGAACCATCGCCAGGAAATTTACGCTGAGTTTTTCGTTTCGTGACGCCAGGCTTCGCATGTCTTGCATGGCAATTTCTCCCGAAACTTTCCCTCAGCGGGCTATGGCATGGAGGGCCGTTTCACCCTCGGCGAAACTATTGTCAATCATCGACAGTATCTTCGGATTGATGTTGTAGCGGCTTGCTACGAACATCCCGCATTTTCTGAGCTCCGCTTTGGTATCAATTGTTAGCCCCAGATACTCATGAACAACGCGCGCAGAGGTTGGTTTGTTGTCTGGACGCATGGATGTGCCTGTCACCAGGCCGGATAGAAAATTCACGTGACTTCGGTGCGTGTGAAATAGAATCCTTAGCGTAAAGCCGCTTTGCTGTAGCGAGTCCTGCTCAACGATGAACAAACGATCTGCACCCGAGGAGACTAAACCGTCAAACTTGTAGACGAATCGCTCGCCGTATATCGGATCTTTTACACGTTCAATCCTCTTACTCAGCACCCGCCCTTGATGCTCGTATAGATTCACCAACGACCGAATGACCCAGTTGGGCCAACCAAAAGAGTATGAGTAAGAATGGTACCAGCCGACGTACTTGCGGAGACTGGGATCACTCATTGTCCCCGGATTCTCTATGTTCCTTCCGAGCCAACCCACACCACCGCCTTGTTTTAATTCCAAGAAGTGAGAATTGAAAAATGTTTCGAATTCGGCGGCCGGTAACATGAGGTCGGATTCATGAACACCAAGAATTTCGCATATACGCCGCATATTGAAACGAGAGGGCCGGTAGGTGTCGTTTAGGTATCGCCCAAACTGTTGGCGATTGATTCCAGTCAGCCGGCAAATCTCCGAAACCGAACGGTGCGCCGTACACAGAATCCGTAGATTTCGCGCAAAATCATCAACCGGAATATGATTTGTCGCTTCGTGTTTCATGGTCCATTTTTCGTCATTAGGTTTCAAAAATTTGGATCAGTATGACACATCAACTGCATAAATATGCTTAAAACTGCGCAAATATGCGCACTATGCAGGCTGTGTTCACCGCCTAGTCTTCTGATGATAACATTACTGAATTCAAGTCAGAAAATTACTCAACGGGAGGGAACCATGGTGACACGAGATCCTGTAGACATGCTGTTATCGGGCCGGATGAACCGGCGCACTTTTCACCAAACACTCGCCGCGGTGGGCCTCGGTATCGCTGTTACGCCGTTGGTGTCGCGCAGCGCCGAGGCCGCGGTAGAGGCTAACTTCTTCACCTGGGCGGGCTATGAAGATCCCAATCTCCATCAGAGCTATATCGACAAATATGGCACATCGCCCGACATGTCGTTCTTCGGCGGCACTACCGAGGCGATGAACAAGATTCGCGCCGGATTCAAGACCGACATTGCCCATCCCTGTTCGGGCGGAGTCACGGCGTGGTATGCAGCCGGTATCATCCAGCCGCTCGACACCGGCCGGCTGAAGCACTGGAAGGACTATTTCGAGCCGTTAAGGAACATCGATTCCACCCTGACACCCACCGGCGAGAATCTTTTCGTTCCGTGGGACTGGGGCAACTCATCGATCCTCTACAACACCGACTTTGTCAATCTGGAAGGCGAGGAGGAGTCCTGGGGCATTCTGTTCGACGAGCGTTACAAAGGTAAGCTCGCGACCTACAATTCGCCGCAGGCCGGTGTGCAAGTCGCGGCCCAGGTGCTCGGCTTCACAAACCTCGATACGCTGAGTGACGAGCAACTGGCGGAGGTCAAGGTGCTGCTGTTGAAACAGCGGGATCTCCTGCGCTTCTACTGGGACAGCCAGTCCGAGGCCGGCCAAGCCATGGCCGGAGGCGAGCTCGTTGCCACCTACGCCTGGAACGATCTCTACAAGACGTTGAAAGACCAGGGAATTCCGGTGAAGTACGCAGTGCCCAAGGAAGGGGCACGCAACTGGGTTTGCGGCTTCGTTCTCACCGATGCCGAGCACCGCGTCGGCAGCGACGAGCGCGTCTACGATTTGCTCGACGCCATGATGTCACCCGAAACCGGTGCCTATGTGATCGACCAATTCAGCTACGGTCACGGCAACAGCAAAGCCTTCGATCTGGTTTCGGCCGAGCGTATCGCCGAGGTCGGTCTGAGCGATCCCGATGCCTTCCTCGCACGCGGCGTCCTGAAGCCGATCCCGCCCGAGTACGACCAGAAGTATATCGATCTTTGGGAAGAAGTAAGACTCGGGTTGTAATCCGATTGCTATCCTTGCCGGGCGCGCTCATCGCGCGCCCGGCATACTTTTGTAACGACAAACGGCGGCGCAATAAATCCGCGCTTTTGACTGCTACACCACAGGACAATTAGACTCATGGTCTCTGGTGACCATCTTTTCACCTTCGCCGTGATAGCCGACACTCATGTCACCGAGACAGAGGCCTCGGCTATCAGCAATTTCGACATCGACACCGTCAAGCTGGGCGAGGGGCGGTCGGCCTATGTGGTGGCCGAGATCAATCGCTTAAAACCCGACTTCGTCGTTCATCTCGGCGACATCACCCATCCCGGGCCCGGCACACCGGCCTATGAGGATTCGGCGCAGCGTTTCAAGGCGGTCTATGAGGCGCTCGAATGCCCGCTCCACCTGGTGGCCGGCAATCATGATATCGGCGAGAAGGTGTTTGCCGGCGAGCTCCTGTCTCGCCAGCAGGCGCAACTAACCGTCAACGACGACATGATCGCCGAGTATGAACATCATTTTCAGGCCCATTATCATTCCTTCGAACACCAGGACTGCCTGTTCGTTATTATAAACGGCATGATCGTCAACTCGGGTCTGGCCTGTGAGGAAGAACAGCGCCAATGGCTCGAAACCCTGCTTGATGCGAAGCCGGGGCGGCGCATTTTCATGTTTTCGCACTACCCGCCGTACCTGTCCCGCGCCAACGAGAACGATCATTACGACGCCACCGACGAGCCGGGCCGGTCATGGCTGCTGGGGGTAATGGAGCGCTACAAGGTCGAAGCCTTTTACGCCGGACATGTCCATAACTTCTTTTTCAATCACCATGACGAGACCAATTGTTACGTGCTGCCGTCGGTCAGTTTTTTGCGTCACGACTACCACGAATTGTTCCGTGTTGCTCCGGGTATGAAACAGGGACGACACGACGGTGCCAAGCTTGGCTATGCCGTTGTTCAGGTCCATGGCGAGGGACATCTAAATCACATCATCCGCACCCATGGTCGAACTGACGACCAGGCCAGGGAGGCCCCCGCAGCGCCCAGCACTCTGCCACTGATCCACGGCCTGGCGCCGAAACAGCGCGGTGTCGGCCTCTATCTGCGCCAACCCTGGTGCGACAGTGCCGATATACAAACGCCCTGGGGGCTGGACGCCTTCAATCGCAAGCGGATCCGCAACGATTATCCGCTCCTGGCCGTATGGGAGATGGGGGTTCGCGATCTGCGGGTCCCGCTCGACGATCTTGCCGATCCCGAGACGCAGAGCCGCATGATCGAACTGGCTGCGCTTGGCCATCGCTTCACCGCCTATTCCTATGGACTCCCCAAGGGTGCAGCACGGCAGGCCCTGAGCGATCATGGCCATATACTGAGCGCCTGGGAAGTCATCGCCCCAACCACGAGCCTGGCTGGATTGCTCGATGATATTGCCGCGTATAAGGGCGCAACACCGGTCCATTTCAACGCCTACCGGATCGATGTGGAGGCGTTCAGCAGCAGCCATGGCCTGGAGGTTGACGAGCGCGGCACGGTTGAGGCACTGCTCGCTCTTGACGGCGCAAGGCAAGTCATCGACGGCATGGTCTTCGGCATCGGTTGGCGGGAATCACCGGTGCCGGCTATGATCGCGGCCCAAGACAGCGTCGCCGGGCTGGGAGTCATGGCGACCGTCCATGTGCAATTCGCCCACCGCAAGCTTGGAGACCAGGATGAGAACACAGACAAGGATGCGACCGAGCGCCATGACGCCAACCGAATCGCCGAGGCCGTGGTCGGCGTCTTGGCGAATGCAAATTTGACGGTGTTTCTCGACAATTTCACCGGCATCGACCGGGGCTATTTTTTCAGCGGCGGCCTGCTCGACCGGCTCTACAATCCCCAAGCGGGCGCCCGCATCGTCCGCCATTTACACGCCATCCTGCCCGAGGGCTGCGACCTCGGCGACTTGAGTGAAAACGACCATGGCCGGGTGCTTGCCCTGGGCCGCCCCGAGGGCGCGTTGCTGTTGCCCGCGTCTGATTGCGACCCGGCAGCCCTGCCCGGCGCGCCGTCGCGCGATGCGGGCCGCTGGATCGATTTGGCCAGCGGCGAAGCGCCGCCCGCCCGCCTTACCGGCCCCACCCTGGTCCTTCCGAATTAGAAAACCGCATCCATGAACAGCATCAATATCGGGTGTTTTCCAGGAACCCATCGGCGACGAGCCGGAGCTTCAGACCCTGTACGAGGAGGTCAGGTCTGGCTTCCAGCCTGTTCTTGTTGTTTCATACGTTGCGCCTGCGCGATGCAGGACTGCGCATCCGGCGAGCGGTGTAGCGCGCCGGAAACGGAGGTTTTTGATGGCTGATCACGTAGCAAACGCCCGCGGGATTGTTGCAAACCAACCGCGAGGTCCCATTGCCTGGTTTCGCCGGGCCTTGATGCGTAGTGAAGCCTTGAGTGGCTATACGCTGTTATCGCCAACCTTATTGTTGATGATTTTGGTTATGGCGTTGCCCATCGTCCTGCTGTTCGCGTACAGCTTTTGGACCCAGAACTATCTCGATCTCGACAAAACTTTCACGCTCTCCAGCTATTTAAAATTCTTCGGGCGGTCGGTTTATTCAGAATTGCTGGGCAAATCCTTATTGATATCCGCTTCGGTGACCCTGGCGACGGTTATATTGGCCTATCCCATGGCCTATTTCATCGCCTTCAGGGTAACCAAGCACAAGCTGCTCTGGCTGATTCTCATCACCGTGCCGTTCTGGACCAGCTATCTGCTCAGGGTGTTCGCCTGGAAGATTATCCTGGGCTTCAACGGGGTTATCAATTCCGGGCTGATCGAGCTTGGCCTGATCGAGGAACCTCTCGTGTTTCTGCTCTATAACAACTTCGCCGTTGTCCTCACGCTGGCCCATGCATGGGCTGCCTTCGCGATTTTGCCGATCTATGTGTCGTTGGAAAAAATCGACCGCTCCCTGCTCGAGGCGGCAACCGATCTTGGCGATACTCCGGTCATGCGGTTCCTCAGGGTCACGCTGCCCCTGTCCATGCCCGGCCTGATCGCCGCCAGCCTGCTGGTGTTCATCCCCACGGTCGGTGATTACGTGACGCCGAGGCTGGTCGGCGGCACCAACATCATGATCGGCAATGTCATCCAATCCATGTTTGGCGTGTCGAACAACTGGCCGTTCGGCGCGGCGCTGTCAGTTATTGCCATGGTCGCCATCACTCTCATAATCTGCCTGTTCCTGTGGGGAACCAGTAGCTACAGGAGGCGCGTAGCATGAACTCTGTTGCCTCTTTGCAAGCGCCTCGGTTCGGCGCTCTCGGCGTTTACGCGGTCCTCTACCTCGCCTTCATCTATATCCCGGTGCTGTTCCTGCCGCTGTTTTCGTTCAACGATTCGATCTACATCGCCTTCCCGCTCAAGGGTTTCACCCTCCAGTGGTATGTGAATATGGCGAACAGCGATGGTCTCATGACGTCGGTCTACAACAGCCTCAGGGTGGGCGCCGTGGTGGCGGTCCTCGCGACCACCCTGGGCACCTTCGCGGCAAAAGCGGTCACCCGCTACAAGATGCCGGGCCGCGGGCCGGTGATCACCTTCATCATGCTCCCCTTGGTCATCCCCGGTATCATCATGGGGATTGCGCTATTGATCATCGCCAATATGACCGGTCTCGGCTTGTCGCTATATACCGTCGGCGTGGGACATCTGCTGGTCAGTACACCGTTCGCCATGTTGATCATGGTGTCGCGCCTGGAAGGCTTCGACAAGAATCTCGAAGAGGCGTCGCAAGACCTCGGCGAGAGCGCCTGGTCGACTTTCTGGCGGGTCACCTTCCCGCTCGCGCTTCCGGGTATTATCGCCAGCCTTCTGCTGTCGTTCACGATATCATTTGACGAGTTCATTCTCGCCTTCTTCCTCTCCGGCACGAATACGACGCTGCCTGTCTACATCTGGGGCCAGCTTCGATTCCCCACGAAACTGCCAACCGTATTGGCGCTTGGCACCTGTATCCTGGTGATTTCCTTCTTTGTGGTTACTTTTGCCGAATGGTTCAGGCGGCGCGGCGTCAGTTTAAAAACTTCTTCAGGTATATAAACAATGAGCGATAACGATTTTATTTGGATAAACGCGGTTACCAAGGACTTCGGTG
>JAYGED010000119.1:0-6876 GCA_046582565.1 Alphaproteobacteria bacterium | reverse complement strand
GCGCCCCGGACAAGGCGATCATCACGGCTCGCGGGCTTCTCGCCATTGATCCCTTGCAGGAGGCGGTTCACCGCAATCTCATGTCTCTCTACGTTGCGCAGGGCAACCGGGCCATGGCGCTGAAACAGTATCAGGCATGCCGCGGCGTGCTGAAAACCGAATTGGGGATTGCACCAGCGCCGGAAACCGATGCTCTTAGCGCGGATATCCTGCACTATAATGATGTCCCCCTATACGTAAAGTCGGCCCGGGCCGGCAAATCAGGGGAAAATTCATCCCCTGGCTCTGCCCGACAAACCATCCATCGCCGTGCTGCCGTTTACCAATATGTCCGGCGACGCGGAGCAGGACTACTTTGCCGACGGCGTCACCGAGGACATCATCACCGGGCTCAGCCGCTTTCGCGAGCTCTTCGTCATCGCCCGCAACTCGTCGTTCACCTTTAAGGGTCAATCCGTGAAGGTCCAGGACATCGGCTCCGAACTCGGCGTTCGATATGTGATCGAGGGTAGCGTGCGCAAGATGAGCAGCCGCATACGCATTACCGCCCAGCTGATTGAAGCAGCGAGTGGCAACCACTTGTGGGCCGAGCGCTATGATCGTGAGATCGAAGATATCTTCGCCATACAGGACGAGGTTACGGAAACCGTTGTGGCAACGCTGGC
This sequence comes from Alphaproteobacteria bacterium, assembly GCA_046582565.1. Taxonomy (GTDB): domain Bacteria; phylum Pseudomonadota; class Alphaproteobacteria; order JAAXGF01; family JAAXGF01; genus JAYGED01. The sequence goes on along the minus strand of JAYGED010000119.1, from coordinate 6,211 downwards.
GGGGCGGCTCGGCGACCTCGGCGTCGACTACGCCAAGCGTAAGCCGACACACAGCCTGACAGCCTTCGACTATGTCCTGCATGCGCGGCAACTGATCTACCGCTACAAGCGAGAGAGCATCCTTGAGGCTCGGGAGCTGCTGGAGAAAGCGATTGCCCTCGATCCCGAATACGCGACCGCCCACTCCTGGCTTTCGGAGGCCTACTGGGCCGAATGGTTGGGCGGCTGGACGGTGAATGCGGACGCATCGTTCGAGAAATCCACACAGGCGGCCGCAAAAGCAGTGGTGCTCGACGATACTGATCCGCAAGTGCGTATACAGATGGGCCAGTTATGCCTGAACCGCCGCCAATACGACGAGGCACGGTCTCATTTCGACAAGGCCCTATCGCTCAATCCTAACGAGCCAAACGGCTCGATGATGTACAGCTATTACAGCACCTGCATCGGAGATTCAGAGCGCGCGGTGGCGCAAATCAACGAAGCCATTCGCGTCGACCCCCTGGGCCACTACGGGTACATGGCGGGCATGGCCCACTATACCGCGCGCAACTACGACCAGGCTATCGCGGCGTTCAAGATCGTGCGGGGCGAAGCCCAGAGCGGCCTCGCCTGGCTGGCGGCTTGCCACGCGCAAAGCGGAGGTCTCGCAGAAGCGCGCGCCGCCGCCGCCGAGTTCGTCGCCCGAGCCACGAAGGCGATGGCCGATATGAGCGTCCCGCCGCCGTCAAGCTGGCGCGCGTTCTTCGCGGAACGCCACCCTTACAAACATCAAGACGATATGGACCATCTGCTTGACGGGCTGAGCAAGGCGGGCCTCGAGTAGAAACTGGAAATTATCGCTCCGCGCTTTATTCCTTGAAGCGGAACGGGTTTGCCGGGTAGACGCCGAGCACTTTTACCGTGCGGGTGAAGAAGCCGAGTTCTTCAAGCGCCAGGCGCACCGGCGTGTCGGACGGGTGGCCTTGGATATCGGCATAAAATTGCGTCGCCGTGAAGGTGCCGTCGGTCATGTAGGACTCGAGCTTGACCATATTGACGCCGTTGGTGGCGAAACCGCCGAGGGCCTTATAGAGCGCCGCCGGCACATTGCGCACGCGGAAAACGAAGGTCGTCATTACCGGCCCGTCGTTGGGTTCCGGATCGGCCGGTTCCTTCGCCATGACGATGAAGCGGGTGGTGTTGTTATCGGCGTCCTCAACGCCGGAGCGCAAGATTTCGAGACCGTAAGTCTCGGCTGCCAGGGACGATGCGATCACCGCGGCGCTCGCATCACCACTGGCTGCGAGTTCCGCCGCCGCCCCCGCCGTATCGGCGGCAACCAGCGGCTTGAGACCGAGTTCCTGGATCAGCTTGCGGCATTGCGGCAGGGCATGGGTATGAGAATGGATCGTCTTGAGGCCGTCGATCGTTGCCCCTTTTATGCCGAGAAGCTGGTGCGTGACGCGCTGGAAATGCTCGGCGATTATATGCAGGCCTGAGTCAGGCAGCAGGTGATGGATATCGGCGACCCGGCCGGCGACGGAATTCTCGATAGGAATCATCGCGAGCCGCGCTTCGCCGTTCTTCACCGCCTCGAAGGCCGCATCGAAGCTGACGCAGGGCATCGGCTCCATGTCGGGATAGGCCTCGGCGCAGGCAAGATGAGAATAGGCCCCGGCCAGGCCCTGAAAAGCGATGCAGTTGTTTTGAGTCATGTGATACCGAGAGCGGCGCGCGCCAGTTCAAGTTCGGCGGGAGTATTGACGCCAAGCGGAAGACTGTCAACGAACACCACTTCGATATGCATGCCGTCTTCAAGGGCGCGCAACTGCTCCAGCCGCTCGCGAATCTCGAGCGGGCTTTGCGGCAGGGCGACGAATCGCTCCAGGGCGGCGCGGCGATACACATAGAGCCCTTCATGATGATACAGCGGGCCCTCGCCGCCGGGCGCCTCGGCCCGGGTGAAATAGAGCGCCCTGCCGCTGGCCGCTCCGGGCGCCGCCGAAACCACCGCCTTGACCACGTTGGGATCGCCTCGTTCGGCGTCGTCGGTGATTGGGCAGGCGATGGTGGCGATATCCACCGCCGGGTCGTCAAGCGCCGCTATGGCGATGCGGGGCATGGTCTTATCCAGGGTCGGTGAATCGCCCTGGATATTGATGACCGCATCGAACGAACCTTCCGGGTCGACCTTTTGCAGCGCCGCAAAGATGCGGTCCGAACCCGACGGCAGGTCCGCATCGGTCATCACCGCATTGCCGCCCACGGCCTCTATCACCTCGGCGATAGCCCTATCGGCGCAGGCCACATAGACCGGGCCGAGATCGGCTTCCCGGGCGCGCCGCCAGACATGTACGATCATCGGCTCGCCGGCGATTTCGGCGAGCGGCTTGTTTGGCAATCGCGTCGAGGCGAGCCGCGCCGGAATCAGAATGACCGGATTGCGCGCCGTTTGGTCGGGTTGTGCAGTCATCTGCAAGACTTATACAGTATCCGGGGTTGGACAGGGCTGTGAGAAATAGCTAATTTGGCGGTCTGAATAACTACCAACTAACAGGCTCTTCAGGGTATCAGCAATGGAATTCAATAAGCTGATAGCATCGGTCCTCTTCGCGGGCCTGGTGTTCATGGCGATCAATGTGGGCGTCGATGAGGCGCTGCATAAAAGCGCGCTTGAAATGACGGCCTATCCGGTGCCCGCCATGGCGGCGGTGACCGAGGAGGCCGTGCCGGAGGACGCCGGGCCGTCGGTGCTCGCCCTCATCGGTGAGGCCGATCTGGATGCCGGCAAAAAGCTCATGAAGCGCTGCGCAAGCTGTCACGACCTCGCCCAGGGCGGTCCCAACAAGATCGGGCCGAACCTGTGGGGCATCGTCGGCGCCGGCGTGGCCTCCCATGAGGGGTTTTCCTATTCCTCGGCCCTCAAGGCGGTGGGCGGCGAGTGGAGCTATGAAGAACTCGATGCTTTCCTGTTCAAGCCCAAGGACTTCGCGCCGGGCACCAAGATGACCTTCGCCGGGCTCAAAAAGCCCGCGGACCGGGCCAATATCATCGGCTTTTTGCGCATGCTGAGCGAGAACCCGGCGCCGCTTCCCGTCGAATAAGGATCTTACGGCCGCCGACAGGCTGCTAGCTTTCTTAACCGGTCTGCAGCAACCAATGGTCTTCGCCTTCCAATACCAGGCAGGTCAGGACGTTGCTGGCATAGGCGCCGGTGTCGATGTTGATTCGGTTGGGCAGGTCTTCGACCTGCAGACTGATCGAGTGGCCATGCACGACCGTAACGCCGTGATTGGCGGTGGAATCGAGAAATTCTTCGCGTATCCAGATCAAGTCCTGGGTCGTCTGCTTTTCGATAGAAACGCCTGGGCGGATACCCGCATGGGCGAAGAAATAACCGCCGATTTGGTAATGGGTCTCAAGGCCGCGCAGGAAAGCGAGGTGTGTCTCGGGCAGGTATTCGCGCAGATTGAGCTGGGCCTCGATCAAGGTTCGCTGATTGCTGAGCGGGTCGGTAAGCGGCACAGAATAGCTGTAGAGCGTCGCGTCGCCGCCGAACTGTAGCCAGCTTCCACCGGCCCTATGGTCATCGAGGAAATTCAGCAGAGTGGCCTCGTGATTGCCCAACAGATAGACCGGCGTCATATCCTCTAGGGACGAGCTGATCAAAAGCTCGATGACCCCCCGGCTTTCGAGCCCACGGTCGATATAGTCGCCGAGATAGATGATCGTCTTGGATCGATCGGGAACGCCGGCCGCGTCCTCGGCAATGATGGCATGAAGCGCCTTCAGCAGGTCGAGGCGGCCGTGGATATCGCCGATCGCATAGACGCGATGGCCTTCGGGGACCTGGGGTTTTTCGCCTTGCAGCGCCCGCCAGAGACTCTTGATACCGCCTAACATGAAGTCTTTCCTCAGGACACGGGAGGCGGCCGCTTGCCGATGCCTTCGAGTTTTTCGCGCCCGCCATGGTTATCGAGGAAATTGGCCAGCGACAGAACAACACGTCGAGTGTCGGTGATTTCCTTATGCTGCAACAAGATGTCGATCGCCCCGTCGAACGTCATGCCGTCGCGATAGGCGCGCGGGCTGGTCAGGGCGACGAAAACATTGGCAACGGCGACGATACGCGTGGTCAGTAGCAATCCATCCGCCGTGAAGACACTGTCGCCGCTGTTTTCATGAAGCTCGCGAAGGGTAACGACGACCGGGCCGTCGAACTCGACCCCTTCGAGCAACTCGGCGCTGACGCCGATGATGCCGCGCACCAGCTTGAATTCATCGTCGGTCAGAGGCTCGGTTTTGGTCAGTACGCTCTCGGGAACGGTGATCTTGCCCAAACTCATCACCCGCCCGGTAATCTCGACGCTGCTGGCTTCGCTTTCTGCGAGTTCCATTTCATCGGCGATGGCGCGAGACACCACGGCCACCCAGGACGAATGATTGGCTGAATTGGGATCGCGCCGATCGACGACGCCGACCAGGGTATGGACCAGCTGACCCATGATGCGCTCGCGCCTGTTCTGCTCCTGAAGCACGATGGATATGTCCTCGGTGACCACCAGCACCCGGTCCGGCAATTCATCGGTGGCCTCTAGCGGAGTAAATTCGGATTTTAATGTCCGGGTTTCAATGCCGATTACTTGATTGTGGGTCACCACTTCGGGAACCCCGCTGTCGAGGACATCACGGATGTTGCGCATCACCGGTTTGGCGTTCGCCGAACCGACCACGGCTTCTAAGAGTTTGCCGGGTACGTCCGCCGCTGCCATTTCGTTGTTCTCGGCGGATTGCCGGTTGACCCAAATATAGCAGCCTTCGTTGTCGATGATCGCCATGGCGCTTCTCTGGCTGTCGGTCACGAGTTCCAGGAAATCACGCTGTTGGCCGAATTTTCGGGCCAGTTCACTCGCCTCGGACGCCGCCTGTTTTGATCGCAGGGACGAGCCGTGCCGCCAGGTCGCGATCAGGGAGACGGCGACGGCCGCGATGATCAGCAGGAAGACCGTGAGCATGGTGCCCAGGCGGCTGTCCGTCTCGGCGAGCGCTTCGGCGCTGTCGATCTTGTACATCAAGGTCCAGGGCACAGAGGTGAAGGGTCGACCGATGGTCAACACCTCGACGTTCTGGTAGTCGCGGCGAAGGGCAAAGCCGCCGGGCGCATCGATGGCGAAAGCGGCGGCGAGGTGAGGCGTATTGCGGGCTAGGGAGCGCGACAGTGGCGCGCCGCCGTCAATCAGGGGCGAGAGATAGTCGATGCTGGCGTCAGTTGCGCGCAGGATTACCGCCTCGGCGCTGGAACTGGTCGCGCCGGGCTGCTCGAGCAGAGGATAAAGCTCATTGCTCACTTCCTTGATGCCGATCACCATGCCGATCTGGCTGCTCGGTGAGCCGTCCGATTGCAAGGCGAAGATCGGCGAGAGGAAGCCCATAGTCGGGCGCCCGCCGGCGCCGATATGCAGATCGTACAGAGCGCGCTTTCCCCGGCTCTCCAGAATGATCGATTCAAGCTCGCCCTCGACCGGTGGCATGCCGGGCGTCGCCACGATGATCTGTGCATCGTTGTCGACGATGGCGATGCCGGCAACGCCGACGCGCTCCACATTAGCATTAATTTCCGCGCCCAGAATCGGCGCCGTGAAGCCGCCGCGATCGGCCGTCGCGTTCAGCAGATTGCGCAGGTATGTGCGCTGGGCCGGCTCATCGATGACTTGCGATTCGTCGCCCGCGAACAGGGCGAGTTCAGTGAGATAAAGCTGCAAAGACGTATTCTCGGCTAGCCCCTGCATCTCGCCGAATTGCGTCTCGATCCAGCCGTTTATCGCCGCAAACCGGCTGTCGGCGACAATGCCCATACGGGTTTGCCAAGATTGCAGGTCGCGTTCCCGCTGGTCGGAGACGAACATCAAGACAAGGGCGACACCGATGATGGTGACCGCGGCAAGACCTGCGCCCGCCATCAAGACCGTCCGCGACACGCCCGAACTGGCCTTTTCGCCGACGCCGTCAGCGGTGGAAGAATTTGTTGTTTCCGGTGAATCAGACAAGGTCATGCCCCTCTATCGTCAAGCCGACACTATACATTGTGTTAAGGGCACCTCGAATAATGCCCTGACGAGCTCGAACCTGGGTAGCAGATGTTGCCCGGTCTCGGGATTTTAGCATCCGACCGCTCCTGATCGGTTGATTTGATGCCAAAACTCGTAATCCGCACAGGCTCCCGCCTTCA
>JAYGED010000045.1:0-9896 GCA_046582565.1 Alphaproteobacteria bacterium | reverse complement strand
ATTGTCAGGGTCATTAACCACATCGCCCAGCAGAGGCTCCTGGCCGTAGATATCGGCCGCCAGGCTGTAGGGTGCGGAGATCTGCAGAAGCGGTCCGATACCGGTAAGTTCCTCGGTGACGCGCAGGATGTCGTCAATGATTTTTGGCGCACCCGTCGTGAAGTCCGGTGTTTCCAGGTCGCGCCAGTTTTGCTTGTTGATCAGCGGTGTGTCGGGATCGGCCCCTGGCGGAAACCGATCCGGATACATCATGAGTTGGCCCAACGGTTCGCAGGTCAGCGCATAGAGCGCCCAGGTCATGTAAAACTTCTTCATCCCCAGCAGACGGCTGACCGCCAGGTTCGCTCGCACATAACGATAGGGGTCGGTATTGTAATATTGCTCCGACTGGATGCCGTATAGATCAAACAGGACCGCCAGTGCCAGCATGTGTACCGAAGCGGTCGCATGAATTTCGTTCGCCGGTGCCGGCACGGCAAAGTTTGCATCGAATTCCCCAGCAATCGCAGCATCAAAGATTTCGGTCATTTCCCGCTTGGCATCTACATCTTCCGCTTGCCACCGCGAAAGAAGGTGAAGCCCGGCCGGGTGGGAATAGTCTTCGATCCTGATCATGCTGATCTGCCCCGTTTCATGTACCCGGTTCCAATGATAGTCCTGACAACATCCACGATCGTGCAGACCGCATCAAATTTGTCTAACTGGGCCATCGGTTATCCTACAACACCAGCACTTGGCGAACCACGGAGCCTTCGACCAGTCGATCAAAGGCTTCATTCAATTCATCAAGTTCAATCTGATGGCTAGTCAGCCGATCGATGGGAAGTTTGCCGTCTTGAAACATCCCGAGATAGCGGGGGATATCCCGGCTTGGCACGCAACTGCCCATGTAGCTGCCTTTAAGGGTTCGCTCCTCGCCCACAAGACTTAAGTGCGACAGCTTGATTGACGCTTCGGGACCGGGCATGCCTGCGGCAACGGTGGTTCCGCCCCGGCAGGTCACTTTGTAGGCCATATCAAGGGCCATAGGTGCACCTGCCGTTTCAATTGCTATGTGTGCACCGCCGTCGGTGACGGCTCGAATGCTCTCAACACAGTTTCCGGCCTTCGCGTTGAAGGCATGATGTGCGCCAAGCTGGCGGGCAAGCAGGAGTTTGTCGTCATTGATATCGACGGCGATAACACGGCCGGCGCCCGAGGCGATGGCCGCAAGCATGGCGCTTAAACCGACGCCGCCGAGGCCAACGATGACGATCGATTGGCCAGGACGAACGTTCGCGGTGTTGACCACGGACCCAACACCGGTGACCACCGCGCAGCCAAACAATGCGGCCTGCTCGAAAGGAACGCTCGCGTCTATCTTGACCAGCGCGTTTTGTGAGATAACCGCGAATTCGGCGAACGCCGCCACACCCGAATGGTGGAATATGCGGGTGCCATCTTTATGAAGACGGGTTGTACCATCTATCATTGTGCCGGCCATATTCGCCTTCGATGCCGGCAGGCACAGGGCGGGCCGGCCCTCTCGACACATTTCACATCGGCCGCAACTCGACACGTATGAAGGCACAACATGGTCTCCCACCTCGAAGCCGCTGACGTCGGTTCCCACTTCGGCAACAACACCGGCGGCTTCGTGACCGATGACCATCGGCGTCGGCTTGGCCCGTTCACCATTGATGGCAACCAGATCCGAATGGCAAAGACCCGCGGCCTTGATTTGGATAAGCACCTCACCGCGCCCAGGGGGGTCGAGCTCGATCTCCTCGATGCTCAAGGGACGGCTGTTTGCGTAGGGCTGCGGTTTTCCCGAATCCCTTAGGACAGCGGCTTTAATCTTCATCGTTGGTTCCTATTGGATCCATGCTTATGCGGCGGAACGCGTGGCCCGGGCCATGGCTTCGCCGATAGACGCCTCCATGATGCTCATGCCTTCGTCGACGATTTCCTTCGATGTGGACAGCGGAACGAGCACGCGGATGACATTGCGCGTCGGTCCCGCCGTCACCAGGACCAAGCCTTTAGAGAGCGCGATCTTGACGATTTCGGATGTCAGGTCGCCGGCGGGCTCGCGTGTCTCGCGGTCGTCAACGATCTCAATCGCATTCATGCATCCCAGCGCCCGGACATCGCCGATGCAACTGCATGAATTCTTGAGGGCCATTTCCTTGAAGCGCTTATCGATGTGAGCGCCCAGATCGAGGCCCTTCTCAAGCAGGTTCTCTTCCGCGATCACGTCAAGCACGGCGAGCGCCGCCGCGCAAGCGACCGGATTTCCGCCGAAGGTGCCGCCGAGGCCGCCCGGCGGGACGCTATCGATGATATCGGCCCGCCCGACAATGCCCGACAACGGAAGGCCTCCGCCCATGCTTTTCCCGACGCAGGTGAGATCGGGCGCAACCCCGAAGTGCTCCATGGCGAACATCTTGCCGGCGCGGCCAAATCCGGTCTGAATTTCATCCGCGACCATGACGATCCCATGCTCGTCGCAAAGTCCGCGCAGATAGTCCATGAACGCCGGATCGGCAATGTTGTAACCGCCTTCTCCCTGGACCGGTTCAAAGAAGGCAGCCGCAACCTGTGTGGGTTCAATATCGCTTCGAAACAAGGTGTCGAATGCACGCTTTGTGTCGTCAAGCGTGATCCCGTGATAGGCGTCGGGAAAGGGGATGCGGTAAATTTCCGTGGGAAACGGCCTAAAACCGGCCTTGAACGGATTTATCCGGGCACTCAGGCCCATGCCCATATAAGACCGGCCATGATAGCCGTTGGTGAACGTAATCAGCGCCGGGCGCCGGGTGTGGTAGCGCGCAATTTTGATCGCGTTTTCAACGGCTTCGCCGCCGGTCGAAAAAAACAGCGACTTCTTTTTGAAATCCCCGGGGGCCAGTGCATTCATCCGTTCCGCCAGCTCTACGTAACTTTCATAGGGGCTGATCTGGAAGCAGGTATGGGTGAATGCCTGGGCCTGCTTTTCAATCGCGGCAATTACCTTGGGATGACCATGGCCGACATTCTGGCATCCAATGCCACCGCAGAAATCGATAAAGCGGTTGCCCTCGACATCCCAAACTTCGCCGCCTTGGGCCCGGGCCGCGATAAAAGTTGACGAGTAGGCGATGGCCCGGGCGACGCTGTCATCCCGGCGTTGGTAAATCTCATCGTTGGTTTTCATTGCCTGTTCCCTCATTCCGATTCCACGGCCGCCACGGGGGTGAGATTCCCCAATGCAAACGGTATCGATTAGGTTTGGTTCGTTAGCTCGCCTGGCCGGAGCCGTGACTCCGGCCAGGTCCGCATCGTGATCGAACGAAAGATCCGTTACTTCGGCAGCATCGACGAAACCTCGGCAACCATCTCCATCTGGAGCGCTTTCATGTCATCGGATTCGCCGGTCACGATTGACTCGAGGTAATCATAGATAACCGAAGTGATGGCGAGGCCTTGATCACCGGGATAAGCAATCCAGTCACGCAGTAGGCCCGCTTGGCGGACGGCTGTCTGCTTGGCCGGATTGTTTGCGTAGAAGTCGCCCAGCAGTGCGTTGGCGGCTTTGTTCGGCGGCATATAGCCCGTGGTTTCAGCGACCACGGCGGCGCCTTCGCCAGAGGTGATGAACTTAATGAAGGCCCAGACGGCCGCCAAGTGTTCCGGATCCTCGGAGGTCGAGGTCAACATCACCGCGTTACCGCCGGCGGGCAGTCCTTTTGGCGGCCCACCCATGCCCGGATACTCACTGGTGATCATTTCGAAATCGCCTTTGGTCCGCTCAACGGCGCCCACGGCGGAGGTCGACCAGAAGTACATCGACACCTGACCCGATGCGAAGGGCTTGCTCGCGTCACCCGTCGACAGGTTGAGCATATTGCAGCCGCGGAACAGCATTTTCATGGTTTCCAATGCCTGGAGGCCGGCCTCACCGTCAAAGTTGACCTTGCCATCCTTGATGATCGGTTCGCCCTGGCTCCACATCAAAGCCTGGAAGAACCAGTTGCCTGTGATGTTCCAGCCCCAGAACAGCGGATTCTTGTGTCCGATGGCCTGGAGTTTCTTGCAGTTCTCAACCACCTCAGTCCAGGTCGTCGGCGGGCTCATGATGCCGGCCTTGTTGAGGTTGGTCATGTTGTAGTAACCGACCGGCAGCGAGACCGAAAACGGCAACGCATACACTACGCCATCGAACGTGCTGAGGTCGAGCATGGCCTTGTGGTAGCCGTCCTTGGAAAAATCCGCTTCCCTGGCGATATAGGGTTCCAGGGATTTGGCGATCCCTTTCTCCACCAACATCGCCTGCCGATTGAGCCCTTGCAGGCTGATGTCGGGCTGTTTGCCGGCCACGGCTTCGCGCAGGATCGTCTGAGTGGCATCCTCGTAGTTGTCGTAGGTGGCGCGGAATTTTACCGTGATGTCGGGGTGCATTTTATTGAACATCGGCATGATGCGATCAAATGTGACATCGAAAAGGGCGGAGTATGGATACGCCACTTCGATTGTTTCCGCCGCATAGGAGGCGGTTGCGAATGTGCCCACGAGAATTGCGGCGAGGGCTTGTTTGAGTTTCATCTGTTATCTCCAATTCTCATCTATTTCATTTTTGAGGAGGCCCTGATTGCCTTAGCGACATATCGGAGCCTCGATGGATCCAGCCCCAGATGCCTGCGGCGGGAATTCTTAAAACCGTGAACCTATTTCATGCCCGACAGGGTGATCCCTTCGATAAAGCGGCGTTGGGCCAATAGAAACGCGACCACCAATGGCGTGACAATCACCGTAGCCGCCGCCATCATTGGTCCATATTCGTCACCGTCCAGATCGGATTTGAACATCCGTAATCCGAGCGGCGGAGTCATGAGGTCACGATCACCGGTGATCACGATGCGCGGCCAGTAATAGTCATTCCAATGAGCAACGACGGAGAATATGGCGAAGGCAAGCAGCGCCGGGATGGCCGTCGGAAGCATAACCCGCCAAACGATGGCAAACTCGCTCATGCCGTCCATGCGCGCCGCATCGATCAGATCATCGGACACGGTCATGAAGAACTGGCGCATCAAAAAGATACCGAACACCGAGATCGTCCACGGGATAATCAGCGCCGCGTAGGTGTTGGTTAACCCAAGCTTCGCCAGCATGACGTAGAGGGGCAGGGCGATCGCATGAACCGGAATCAGCAGGCAAAAGAGCACCAGGCCGAAAACAACATCTCGACCCCAAAACCGTAATTTGGAGAGCGCGTAGGCACAAGGCAGCGCTATCAGAACCTGGATAAAAAAAATCGATAAGGTCACGATTACGCCGTTCAACAAGTAGCGCAACAGAGGGGCTTCGCTGAAGGCCGCGGTGTAATTGTAGACAATGGGGCGCATTGTGCATTCGGCCTCGGGCCGGCCGGCCTTAAGGCACTTGCCGTCGACCATCATTTCCTGCGCCCCGAAGAACCCTCCGGTGTTGGTTTCGATCTCAACCGGCGACTTGAATGAGTACGAGAGCATGAGATAGAACGGCAGAATTACGATGATAGAGCAGAGCAGCAGAAACGCATGCTTCATCGTTTCGCCGAACCAGTTGGTTTGGGCGTTCATGAGTAATGAACCCTGCGATTAACGAAATACACTTGCGTCAAAGTGATAGCGAGAACAAATACAAGAAACACTACAGTAATCGCCGAACCTATCCCAAGTAGGTTGTGCAATACCCCCTTCTCATACATTGCGTAGACCATCATATAGGTCGATTTACTAGGTCCGCCTCGGGTCAGGGCTTCGACCGTATCGAAAACCTGAAACGAGCGAATGGATGTGATCGTCAGAACGAAGACATGGGTCGGCCCCAACATCGGCCACGTGACAAGCCAGAACCGGTTCCATGCGCTATCGGCGCCATCGACAGCGGCTGCCGCGTAGAGTTCTCGCGGAATCCCCGTTATCCCGGCAAGATAGAGCACCATGTTGAATCCAAAGATCTGCCAGGTGCCGATGAAAGCAATCGTGCCCAAGGCATAATGCCTGTCGCCCAGCCACAATGGGAAAAACTGGTCGCAGCTGCTTCCGTACCAACTGCTGGCAGGATCGACGCCGTACCAGGCGCCGGTCAGAAAATTATACATCCAGCCGATATCACAGCCGTAGCTAAGGGTGTCGTTGATCACACCAACGATCGGATGCAACGCGAATTCCCAGGCAATCGCCATGGCGAGGAGCGTCGCCATGACCGGCAGGAAGAAAATGGTCTTGTAGAATTCGCCACCGAAACGAAGCGACTGTATCAGTAACGCCGCTCCCAGCCCGAGCGCCACGGATAGAGGCACGACGATAACCACGTAGGTCAACGAGGCGCTGAACATTTTTTTGTAACTGGAGTAATTCAGCAAGGTCTCGTAATTAGACAATCCAACCCACTCGAAACCCTGGTTGCCAAGACTGTAGTCGGTAAATGAGAGCATCGCCGCGACCATCACGGGCGCGATCAACAGGATGATCATCAAGGACACCGCAGGCGCGACGAACCAGACTGAGGCGTGGGAACGTTGCATCAGTCCGCCGCAATCTCAATCTGGTCCCGGCACCGTTTACCGGCGCTGTCGAACAGAAGAGCTTTCTGGGTGTCAAATTTAACCGAGACTTCGTCACCCACATGGAACCGCTCCAGCGCCGACGGGTCCATGCGGCTGATAACCCGGCCACCGATATCCAATTCCACATGAAAAAAGGCTTCGGATCCCAGGTTCTCGTGATACACGACACGGCAGGATAGACCTTCGGCGTTGAAATCTTCCAGGGTCACGGCTTCCGAGCGCACGCCGATCTGTATTTCCTTGCCCTTGGAGCCGGAATATAGCCCCGGCATGTCCCGGCCGCCAACACTGACCTTGCCGCTGCCGTCCACCTTCCCATGCAGGATGTTGATCTTCGGGCTGCCGATAAATTTCGCCACACGGATGTTATTGGGGTCGGAATAGAGATGGCTCGGGGTGTCCACCTGCAGCAACTCGCCATCCATCATCACCGCGACCCGGTCGGCCATGGTCATGGCCTCGGCCTGGTCGTGGGTCACATAGATGAAAGTTGTTGCCAGGCGACGATGTAAATCGGTGATCTCGGCGCGCATATGGACGCGCAACTCCGCGTCCAGGTTCGACAGTGGCTCATCCATGAGGAAGGCCAGGGGATCGCGTACCATGGCGCGTCCAACGGCGACCCGTTGACGTTGCCCGCCTGAAAGTTGGCCGGGTTTCCGGTCCCTGAGATGGGTGATGTCAAGCATATCCATGGACTTATCCACGTCGCGATCGATATCAGCGCGAATGGCGGACGCACCAGGCAACAACCGACTGATGAGCGGCAGACGCTGTACAAAATTGAGGCGGCGCATGCGTAGCGGCACGGCAATATTCTCTTCCACCGTCAGGTGCGGATAGAGCGCATAGGATTGGAACACCATGGCGATGTCGCGACGGCTGGGGTGCAGCTTGTCCACCGACTTGCCGCCGATCAGAATGTTGCCGTCGCTCTGCTGCTCAAGGCCGGCGATGATGCGCAGCAGGGTCGATTTGCCGCAGCCGGAGGGACCGACCAGCACGATGAACTCGCCGTCCTCGATATCGAGCGACACGCCCTTGAGCACGGAGACCGCGCCGAAGGATTTCTCGATCTTGCGAATCGTTACGCCAGCGATTGGTTCTCTCCCCCGAATATATCCAACCTGTTCGCAAACATTTTTTAAAATGTATTTTTTTATCGTTATGCCTAATTATGACATATGAAAAATAGTTTATAATTAACTTTAACATTGGTTTTTTTTATGGCTTACACACTCAGGCAGCTTACCTACTCGATGGTTGTAGCGGACTGCGGCAGCATCACCGATGCGGCAAAACGGATCGGCATCTCCCAGCCCGCGATCAGCGTCGCGTTGAAGGAACTCGAAGCGGAATTCGGATTCAGCATCTTTCTTCGCCAACCCGCGCATCGCATTGCCGTGACCCCAGCCGGCAAGCGATTTATCGGCCATGTCCGGCATTTGCTGGAACATGTTGACGCGTTCGAATCGGAGGCCCGTGGGCTGAGTCACCGTTTGGACGGCTCTATTCGGGTCGGCTGCTTTCAGCCCACGGCGCCATTCATCATGCCGCTTGTATTGCGCGCCATGGACGAAAGCTACCCTGGCATCACCGTCGAAATTCTGGAAGCCGATCTTGGAGAACTCAATGACGCTATCAAATCCGGGTCCATTGAAGTGGCCCTGATGTACGACATGCATCCGGACAGACAAATTCGATTCGACACCCTGGTTGAAGCGAAACCGTATGTCTTGTTGTCGGCGGAGGATCCTCTGGCCAAGCGTCGCTCGATCAACTTGAAAGACCTGCGGGATAAAGAGATGCTCCTGCTCGACCTTCCGATCACACAAAATTACTTCCAGAACATCGTCTCCGTCGGCAACCGCCCGCCGAACATCGGTTACAGAACAAAAACTTATGAATTGCTGCGCAGCCTCGTTGCAGCGCGGAAGGGTTATGCAATATTGATTATGACCCCCCGCACCGACCGTGCATACGACGGCAGCCGACTGGTCAGCCTCCCGATTACGGATCGCTTGCCGCCAGCCCGCTATGGATTGGCGATGGCTAAGGATCATACCCCTCGGCGCATCGTTCAGGCGTTTATTGAAACTTGTCGTACGACACTTAAAGACGAAGACGCTGCCGGCCAATTTTTTCTCACATAATCGGCTGCCAAAACATCACCGGCTAACGCGGGCATGAAGCGCCACACCTCCCGGCGCTAGGCCAGCACCCCATGGTATGATTGCCGGGCGGGTTGGGGTGACTTTGAAGCGAGACATAGCTCAGATTGAGGCGCAACGTGATCAAGATTGCTCGACATCCTCATGAAGATAGGAGAGCGGGAATTGATTTACGAACTGATCTGGGAAGACCGTGGATTATTCACGCGATTCTGGGACACCGTAACGGGCGATGAATACGTTAAGAGCCATCTCGATGGATATTCGGACCCCAGGTTTGAAAGCATCGAATACGCTCTAGACATTTTCTCAGATTCTGTGGTGTTCGAGGTGACCGGTGCGGCGGGACCCTAACCCGATTCTACTCCAGTTCGCCCGTCCAAGTTCGGGCTTATCGCAGCGGCCCCCGTTCCGAGGCTTACTCTAAAATTTGTACTTGGTTGTCAGATGTATTTATAGCTCTCGGCAAATTCGGCGGCGTAATCCGACTATTTTTGACCTGATTAGGGCCAGAATAGCCTTGCTTTCGCTCTCTACTCGGGTCAAATAGCCGCCAACGCTAGCGGCGCCATTAGACTTCCATTTTCTCGGTGAGACAGCCATGGCTGGTAAAATTATCACTCATGCCGGCCAGGCGCCGGAGGGTCTGGACGACTCCCCCCTGCGGGGCATCCTGCTGATCACCGCCGGGATGATCGTGTTCGGGGCCCAGGATGTTATCATCCGCCTGTTAAGCGGTGAATTCGCGGCCATGGAGATCATGTTCATCCGCGGTCTCGTCGCGCTCCTGCCCATGGCCCTGTTCGTCCATTGGGAAGGCGGATTTGCAAGCCTCCTGGTGCGCCATCCGTATATCAATCTGATACGCGGCCTGTTGATGGTTTGCTCCTATACGGCCTTCTACATGTCCATGGCGGCCATGCCCATAGCCGAGGTGACGGCCATCTTCTTCGTCTCGCCTCTGATCATCACCCTGTTCTCCGTATTGTTTCTCGGCGAGACCGTCGGCTTTCGCCGCTGGGCGGCGGTGATCGCCGGCTTCATAGGGGTTCTGGTTATCGTGCAGCCGGGCTCAGAGAGCCTGGACCCGGCGGCGGTACTACCCTTGATCGCCTCATGCACCTATGCCGGCAGCGTCATCATCACGCGCC
>JAYGED010000043.1:0-13524 GCA_046582565.1 Alphaproteobacteria bacterium | reverse complement strand
TTTCTATTGCCGGATGATCTTGTTCAAACACCAAAATCATACGGAATCTCAACAGTTTAATCCACGCTCACCGACCGTTTCACGGAACGTCATGAATAATCCAGGCTAGGTTCAATCCCATCGGGTAAAATTGATCTAGCTTTTAAAATGTTATGGCCAAGGTCAACAACGACCTCAGCCCAAAATCAGACGTTCGGCGGGGAACCGTTCGGGTGGCTTTGCCAGGGCGTCCTGGGTCTCGACCAGGAGCATCTCGCGCGCCCCCGCCTCGGCGGTGGCCGCCAGCACCGCATGGAGCGACGAGACCGTCAGGGACAAGGCCTCGCCGGGGGCCACACCGTGCAAAGTATGGCCGAGGAACAGAGCCGAGAACACGTCGCCGGCGCCGTGCACGGCGGTCTCCAGGCGCGGTGAGCGGACCAGCCAGGCGGCCTCGTCATCGGCCGCCAGGGTGATGACGGCGCCCGCGTCGTTGGCGTCGGGGATCGAGGTGGCGACGACCAGGCCGGGGCCGCGCTCGCGCAATTCCGCCATGCCTGCGAGGGCGTCCTCGATGCCTGTGATCCGGCGTCCGGTGAGATATTCCACCTCGTAGCGATTTGGGGTGATGATATCGGCGCGGGGCAGCAGCACGTCGCGCAAATATTCCGGCACCCCGCCGGGGACATAGATTTCGTTGCCGTCGTCGCCGATCACCGGATCGAGGGCGAACAGGGCTTCAGGATTGACGGCGCGCAGGGCGTCGAGGGCGTCCGACACCACAGCGCCCAGGCTGGCGCTGCCGAGAAACCCCGACAGCAGGGCATCGCATTCGCCGAGCACGCCGAGCTCCCCGATGCCGGCGACGATGTCGGCGACAACGGCGGTATCCGCAGGCCCACCGCGCCAGCTGGGATGCCCGAGATGGTTCGATAGATGGGTGGTATGGACCGGCCAGACGCCGATGCCGAGCCGTTGCAGGGGCAGGGTGGCGGCGCTGTTGCCCACATGGCCATAGGACACCATGGATTGGATGGAGAGGACGTTCATTGTGCTTTTTGGCATTATGCTTTTTGGCATGGCGCAGGTTGGCATGGCGCTGGCCGGATCATGGATCATCTCCGGCTTCGGGTTGCATCGGGGTTATTTCTCTATCGCGCAGCAGGCGGCGCATGATCTTGCCGGTGGCAGTGAGCGGCAGCTCGGTGACGAATTCGACCTGGCGGGGATATTCATGGGCGGCGAGTTGGGATTTCACATGATCCTGGATGTCGCGGGCGAGGTTTTCGGTGCCTACGATCCCGGGCGCAGGCACGATAAACGCCTTGATGATTTCCGTGCGCATCGCATCGGGTATGCCGACGGCGGCGGCCATGGCGACCGCCGGGTGCTTCATCAGGCAATCTTCGATTTCCGCCGGGCCGATGCGATAACCGGCGCTGGTGATGACATCGTCGTTACGCCCGACGAACCAGAAGTAGCCGTCCTCATCGACGCGCGCGAGATCGCCGGTCAGGCACCAGTCACCGATGAACTTGTCGGCGGTGGCGGGCGCATCGTCCCAATATTCGAGAAACATCACCGGATCGGGGCGGCGCACCGCGACCTGACCGACGTGGCCGATATCGAGTACGGCGCCGGCCTCATCGACCACCGCCACCTCATGGCCCGGCACCGGGCGGCCCATGGAGCCCGCCTTGACCGGCATCAGCCCGGCGCTGTTCGACAGGATCAGGTTGGCCTCGGTCTGGCCGTAGAACTCGTTGATGGTGAGGCCGAGCACCGCCTCGCCCCAGGCCAGCAAATCGGTCCCCAGGCTCTCGCCGCCCGAGCCGACGCTGCGTAAATTCACCGGCGCGGGATCGGCGACCTGACGCATCATCTTGAGCGCGGTCGGCGGCAGGAAGCAATTGCGCACCCCATGGCGGGCGATCAACTCGAAGGCGCGCGCCCCGTCGAACTTGCCCCTGCGGTTGGCCACCACCGGCACGCCGTAATGCCAGGCGGGAAACACCACATTGAGCAGGCCGCCGACCCAGGCCCAATCGGCGGGCGTCCAGCAGAGATCGCCCTCTTGCGGGAAATGCTCGTGATGCGCCTGGATGCCGGGCAGATGGCCGAGCAGCACGCGATGGGCGTGCAGCGCGCCCTTGGGCGGCCCGGTGGTGCCCGAGGTATAGACGATCATAGCCGGGTCTTCGGCGGCGGTATCGAGGGGGACTAGGCCGTCAGCCGCGCCGTCGATGAGGCCGCCATAATCATGCGCCGCATCGCCGCCGGCGCCACCGGCGCCACCGTCTGTAGAAATAAGAATTTCGAGGGCCGGCAATCGATCGAGCAGGGGGGTGACCTTGGCCAGGTTCTCAGAATCGCTGATGATCGCCTTGGCGCCGCTGTTGGCGAGCCTGAATTCCAGGGCGTCGGGGCCGAACAGGGTGAACAGCGGCATTACCACGACGCCCAGCTTGTAGGCGGCGATATGGGCGACCGCCGTCTCCGGCCCCTGGGCGAGCAGAATAGCCAAGCGCTCGCCGCGCGCAAGACCGAGCCGGCGTAAGGCGCATGCGAAGCGGTCGGACAGGCTCTTGAGGCGGGCGAAGCTGTAGGTCTCGACCGCGCCGTCGGCGGTCTCATGGATCAGCGCCAGCCGGTCGCCCTCGCCCTTGGCGACCCATTTGTCGCAGATATCGACGCCGATGTTGTAGCGCGCCGGAATATCCCAGCGGAAGTCCCGATAGACCGCATCATAACTGTCACCACCCTTGCGCACGCCGTTCCTCCAAATTGCGGTTGCGTCACCGGGGTGTTATCTAACACCCATGAAATATGTCATGACCATGGTAACCGCAATTGCACTCACCGCCAGCACCGCATGGGCGCATTCCCTGAAAGATCTGGAGGACTCGCTGCGCGCGCGCGAGACCTACGTCCAGATCGTCGAGCGTCCGGCGCCGCCGTTCACTCTGACGGATACCCAGGGCCGCTCAGTGAGCTTCGCCGACTTCCAGGGCCAAGTCGTCGTGCTCAACTTCATCTACGCGAGCTGCCCGGATGTCTGCCCGCTCCATTCGGCGCTGATCGCCGAGCTGCAGGCGCAAATCAACCGCACCGCCATGGCGGACATGGTGCAGTTCATCAGCATCACCACGGACCCGGAGCGCGATAGCCCCCAGCTCATGGACGAGTACGGCGAAGCGCAGGGCCTGGACCCGGCCAATTGGATTTTTCTCACCGGAGCCGTGCAAGCAACACGGGGCCTGGCCTGGGACTACGGCCTCAAGTTCTCCCCAGGAGAAGAAGGCTATTTGATGCATGGGGTGGTTACCCATGTGATCGACAAAAGCGGCACGCTGCGCGCCCGCTATCATGGGCTCAAGGTCGACCCCGTAAATATCATCTTTCATATCAATGCCCTGACAAACGATACGCATTAGCGCCATGAGCGATAAATACGATCATATTGGGAGCCTCGCCGAAGCGGTTATCGCCGGCGACCGGCGCGCCTTGGCGCGGGCAATCACCCTGATCGAATCCCTGCGCCATGACGACCGGGACCGCGCGCAGGAGCTGCTGCTGGCTGCCCTGCTGCCCCAGCCCGGCCAGGAAACCGGCCCGGAAACCAGCAAGGAAACCGGCAAGGCCAACCGGATCGGCATCACCGGCGCGCCGGGGGTCGGCAAATCCACCTTCATCGAGGTCTTCGGGCTGAGCCTGATCGATAGCGGCCACCGGGTCGCCGTGTTGGCGGTCGATCCGTCGAGCAAGCGCGGCGGCGGCTCCCTGCTCGGCGACAAGACGCGCATGGAGGTTCTCGCCCGCTCGGAAGACGCCTACATCCGGCCCTCGCCGGCGGGCGAAACCCTGGGCGGCGTGGCGCGGCGAACGGGCGAGGCGATCCTGATCTGCGAGGCGGCGGGCTACGATGTGATCATCGTCGAGACCGTCGGCGTCGGCCAGTCCGAGACCGCCGTCGCCGACATGGTCGATGTGTTTTTGCTGCTGCTGGCGCCGGGCGGCGGCGACGAGCTTCAGGGCCTCAAGAAAGGCATCGTCGAGCTTGCCGACATCCTGGTGGTCAATAAATGCGATGGCGCCCTGGCCGACGCCGCCCGCCGCATGCAGGCGGAATATACCGGGGCGCTGGGCCTGCTGCGCGCGAACGATCCGCGCTGGAAGCCCCCTGTTTTGGCGGCATCGGCCCTGGAGAAGACCGGCATCGGTGAAATCTGGGACAGTGTGGTGGCGCACCGCGCGGCGCTCGGGCCGGATCAGGGCATCGCCGAGCGTCGGGCGCGGCAATCGCGAGCCATACTGTGGAATGAACTCGGCGACGGCCTGATGGCAGCCTTCAAGGCGGACCCGGCGGTGGCTTCCCTGCTCAACACGCTCGAAGACGAGGTGGCCCGTGGCGCCACCACGCCCCACGCCGCCGCCCGTTACCTGCTGGCAGCCTTCACCTCAGATCATTAAAATGGATGGAATGTGCATATGAACGCTCATTTCCATCTTGACGCCGATTTTTTTGTATAGCGCCTGGGCGGCATGGTCACTTTCCAGGGCAAACCAATAAATCCACCCCCAGTCTTTCGCCTTGGCCATGGTGAACAGCTCGCCTAAGAAGATTTTCGCAAAGCCGAGCTTACGTTGCGAAGGCGTGATGAAAATATCCTGCATGAAGCAGACGTCAGTGGCGCGCGCCGTCACCGGATGCAGGCTGTAATGCAGGATGCCGATCAAAGCGCCGTCGAGCCACAGCCCCAAGCCGAATATGGGATCGCTCTTGGTGGTAAGTTTTTTCCAGGTCTCATCCGCCTGCTTGCGCGACAGGCTGTTATCGTTGTTAGCCTCCCAAAGCGGCAACCAAGCGGGATAATCTTTGCGGCGAAGCTGGCGGATCGCAATATTTTTTTCCGAGGTCATGGCAAATCGCACCCCAATTTGAAACCCAGTTGTGTCCGCCTATACTACCCTGCGGTGATAGGCCTTGACGATGGGGCGTGGCTGGCCTAAAAATCGCGGACTACTCTCCCGAACCTGAGGATACGACTTATGGCCCGACGCTGCGAGCTGACCGGCAAAGGCGTGCTGACCGGAAATAACGTCAGTCACGCCCATAACAAGACGCGCCGGCGGTACCTGCCGAACCTGCAGCATGTCTCGCTGTTGAGCGACGCCCTGGGGCAATCCCTGCGTCTGAGAGTCACCGCCCATGCCATTCGTACGGTCGAGAAAAAGGGCGGCATCGACGCCTTCCTGCTGGACGCCAGCGACGACAAGCTGTCGCTCAACGCCCGGCGCCTCAAGCGCCGCATCCAGAAGGCCAGCGCAGCCGCCGCCTAAGCCACCTGAGTCTACGCCTGCGCGCTAACCTTCCGCAAATCATCAAGAGCGACGCCCGAGCGCCAGAGCGCCACGGCGCCGATAACGGTCACGGCCAGCATGGCTGTCGCCTGGACGATCAGGGCCATGGCCAGGGCCTGCTCTTCAGCAACCCCCAAAAGCTCAAGCGCGAAAATAGCGCCCAGGGTCACGCCGCCGGGGATCCTGGTGAAATGGATGAAGATGTGGAGAAACCCCAGGAACACCATCAGAAAAAGATAGTCCGCCTGGTTGAGCACCACCCCGAAGGCGAGACCCGCCCATAGAAAATGCGTCATCGCCGAGATTTTCATCACCGCGCTGGCCAGCAGGATACCAACGCCGCGCAAGGCTGAGCGTGGCCACAGAATCCCCGTGACAAAGGCGCTGAGGAAGCGCCTGACCGGCTCGGCCATACGATCCGGCAGGCGGCCGACGAGCCCCATTGCCAGCTTGCTCCCGGGAACGGCGCGACCGGCCTTGAAACGGGCGAGCAGGACCAGCAGCAACACAAACAGGATGAAGCTGCCACCACCGGCGGTCATCAGACCGAGACGAATTGTCCCCTCCGGGTCGGGCGCCGCGGCAAACACCAGGGCGGCGGCGACGAAGCCCGAGAAGATCACCCCATCGACTATGCGGTCGATCGCCGCGGTCGCCAGCACCGCGGCCACGGTCAGGGATTCTCGGCGGGCGACAAGCCAGGAGCGGATCAGGGGGCTGATGCCGAAGGGAATGATGATGGTGGCGAAATAGCCGGCCATGATGGCCGCGAAAAGCCTGAGCGTCCTGACCAGGCGGATATCAAACAGCAACTGCCGCCATTTCCATGCCCGGATAATTTGCTCGCCGGCAATGATCAGGGGCAGTAGCAATCAAAACTTAAAATCGGCGTCGGCGTCGACTCGCAGCAGGCGGTCCAGATCGACGCGCCACAACACCCAGGCCAGCACCGGAAGGGCAATGATCAGCCCCGCCGCAGCCCACCAATGATGCCGGCCACCCGGCATGGTGTCAGTCAGAGAGGGCAAGCGGGTTGAAGCGGGTGTCGGTGTCGTAGTGGTCGATGCCCTCACGGCGCTTGAGAAAGCCGACCGCCGCATAGGTCAGAGGCGTGGCCGCCGCTTCATAGACGGTCTTGGCGATCCATTGGGTGAGCGCCGCCGCCACCAGGGCCTCGGGCGGCAGGATGCCGGCGAAGGCAATAGTCATGAAGATCGCCGAATCGAGTCCCTGACCGATCACCGTCGAGCCGATGGTGCGCAGCCACAACCAGCGGCCATGGGTGGCGATCTTCATCTTGGCCAGCACATAGGCGTTAGCGAACTCGCCCACCAGATAGGCGGCGAAGGAGGCCGCCAGGATACGCGGCGCGGCGCCGAGAATACGGTCATAGGCGCCTTGGCCGTCCCAGAAGTCGGCCGCCGGCAAGGCCCCCGCCGCCCAGATGGCGAGCACGGCGAACAGATTGCAGGCGAACCCCAGCCAGATCACCCGGCGCGCCCGATGGTAGCCGTAGACCTCGGTCAGCACGTCGCCGAGGATATAGCTGATCGGGAAGATGACGATAGCCGCCGGCAAAATATAGCCGCCAACGTCGATCAGCTTGACGGCGATGATGTTGGCGGTGATCAGCGAGGTGACGAACAGGGCGACGATGGCCATGAACCACGGCGATCCGCCACCGGAATTAAACTCTGATTTATCTGTCATGAGCACTCAATAGACTAAATGGAACTGCATGAGCAAGGTCCGCTGGAAGCCTTTGAAATTATCGTCGGAGACCATGTAGACCAGCAGCCTGCCCCGGCCGTCGCGGCGCACCGCGAGGCCTTCGAAATTATCCACCGTGGGCGAGCTGCCGAAAGTTGCGATCTCCACGGCGCGGAGCGTCGCCCCCGGGGCGACAGCGGCGGCGTCGAGGCGCATCAGATGCACCCTGAACCCCGCAATTAAACTGAAATCCCGCTCCAGCACCAGAAGGCCGCCGCCGGGTATCTTGGCAAAGGAGGTCGGGCGGAACGAGCCGGTGATCGCATAGGACAGGGGGGCCGGGGTCTCGCCTTTGGCAAACAGCCAGCCCTGAAGCGCATCGCCACCGGCAAACACGCCTTCCGTCACCCCCAGCAGAAGGCCGGGTTCAACCTCGACCAGGGCCTCGATACCCTTGTTGTCGGGCGCCTTGATGAGAGTCATCACCACGCCCCGGTTGTTGCCCGGCGCAAAAGGGTCGCCCGGATAGATGGCGATGCGGTGAAACCGTTCAAAACTCACCGCATAGCCGCCGTCGGCCAGGGGTGCGATATCCTCGGCATCCCCCATGCGTCCGTACAAAGAGTCGCCCTGGCTGTCGTGTATGGAGATCATCTCGGCCTCGCCGATTCCCACAAGCCTGCCGTCGGCGTCATGGATCAGGCGCGCCCCGACCCATCTTCCACGATCGCTAAGGGCAAGCATGCGCGACCCGTCGGGGTCAATCGCTAAGCCCGACAAGCCGCCGAAATGATGATCGGGGGAGGTCAACTCAAGCCCGCCGAGAAAGATCAGGCCGCCCATGCGGCGGCGCTCGGGCTCATTGGGATAAAGCGCCACCGGGCGCGCTTCGAGGACCAGCGGCTCGGCCACAGCCCCGGCGCTCCCTAAAACGGCGGCGCCCCATAAACAGAGAAGCCCCAACAGGAAAACCACAACACGGGGCCGTGATTTGGCGCGCGCCTCAGGGCGCGTTAGACTTCGATCAAACAAGCAGGAGGTCCTCATCATGAATGACATCAGACAGGCTCGCCGCTCGGTTCTCAAGGGAATTGGCGGTTTGTCCCTGGCCGGATTGCCTCTCGGTGGGATTCCCTTGGCCGTGGTGCTCACCGATGCCGGGCTCGCCCGGGCGGCGGCCGCCGGGCTCGAAACCGTCTCGCTCAGTGGCCAGTCTGCGGCCCTCGCCCTGCCCACCGTGACGCCGGCGCCCGCGGTGCTGCTGGTCCATGAATGGTGGGGCCTCAACGATCAGATCAAGTCGGTAACGCGCGCCCTGGCCGATGCAGGCTACGTCGCCCTGGCCATCGATCTCTACGACGGCAAGGTCGCCACCAACGCCGACGACGCCCGTAGCTTTATGGGCCAGGTGCAGGCCGGTGCGGCCACCGCCACTCTCGGCGCCTGGATCGATTGGCTGCAGACACCACGGCCAAGCTCGGCACCGTGGGCTGGTGCTTCGGCGGCGGCTGGTCGCTGAACGCGTCGCTCGCGCGCGCCGTCGACGCCACGGTGATCTATTACGGCCGTCTGGTGCAGGACAAGGCCCGGCTCGCCGCCCTCAGCGGCCCGGTGCTCGGCCATTACGCGTCCCGCGACAAATGGATCAATCATGACATGGTCTCAGGCTTCGAGGCGGCCATGACGGCGGCGAACAGGCCCTATGCTTCGCAATGGTACGAAGCCGACCACGCCTTCGCCAACCCGACCAGCGCGCGCTACGATGAGGCCGACGCCGCCCTCGCCTGGAGCCGCACCCTGGCCTTCTTCGCGGAGAATTTGGGGTAAGCGGCCCTCACGCGCGGCGATGCGCCTGGCGGGCGGCGGTGGTCATTTCGCTCTCGTCGTCGAACAATTCCGCGAGCTTGCCCAGGATGGCGCCGCCGAGCTGCTCGGCGTCGACCAGGGTGACCGCGCGGCGGTAATAGCGGGTGACATCGTGGCCGATGCCGATGGCGATGAGTTCGACCTGGGATTTCGTCTCGATCCAATCGATCACCTCGCGCAGGTGCTTCTCGAGATAGTTGCCGCTGTTGACCGAGAGGGTCGAGTCATCGACCGGCGCGCCGTCGGAGATGACCACCAGAATGCGCCGTTGTTCCTGCATGCCGAGCAGGCGGTGATGGGCCCACAGCAGGGCCTCGCCGTCGATGTTTTCCTTGAGCAGCCCTTCGCGGAGCATCAGCCCGAGATTCTTGCGCGCCCGGCGCCACGGCATTTCGCCGGATTTATAGACGATATGGCGCAGGTCGTTGAGGCGGCCCGGATTGACCGGCTTGCCCTGGGCGAGCCAGGTCTCGCGCGACTGGCCGCCCTTCCAGGCGCAGGTGGTGAAACCGAGCACCTCGACCCGCACCCCGCAACGCTCCAGGGTGCGCGCCAGAATATCGGCGCTGACCGCCGCCACGGTGATGGGCCGGCCGCGCATGGAGCCTGAATTGTCAATCAGCAGGGTCACCGCGGTATCGCGGAACTGGCTCTCCTTCTCCACCTTGAAGGACAGGGAGTTCTCCGGATTGATGATCACCCGGGTCAGCCGGGCGGTATCGAGCAGGCCTTCATCGAGGTCGAATTCCCAGCTCCGGGTCTGCTTGGCCAGCAGGCGGCGCTGAAGGCGGTTGGCGAGGCGCGAGGTAACTCCCTGGAGCTGGGCCAGTTGATTGTCGAGCTGGGCGCGCAGCCGGCCGAGTTCGAGAGGGTCGCAGAGATCGGCGGCGTCAACCACCTCATCGAAGACGGCGGTGAATGTCTTATAGGACGGCTGGCGCGGCTGATTGGAGACGTCATCGTCGTCACGCCAGGGATGTTCGGCGCCGCCGGGATCCTCCGACCCGGGCGAGCTGGTCTGCTCGTCGTCGAGCATGCCGGCCTCGGCGTCGCCATCGCCCATTTCGTCGTCTTCGGCGGCCATGGCTTCAAGGCCCTCGCTCTCGCCGCTCTCGCCGTCGGCTTCGCCTTCACCGCCCTCGCTGTCATCGTCGGACAGGTCTTCCATCTCGCTGTCATGGGGACGTTCAGTGTCGTCTTCGGCATCGGCGAGATCGAGCGCCGCCAACATGCTGCGCAGGTCACGGCCGAACTGGTCCTGATCCTCGGCGTCACGGCCGAGGGACTCGAACGCGTCGGCGGCCTTCTCGTCGATCCAGGGGCGGCACAGATCGACCATCTTTTGAGCCGTCTCGGGCGGCGCTACACCGGTGATGCTCTCGCGCACCATGAAGCCGATAGCCTCGTGCAGGGGGACGTCGGAGAAATCGTCGATCTCGCCATAGCCGCGCGTCTTGCAGCGCGCATCCAGCATGGTGGCGACATTGTCCGCCACCCCCTTGAAGCGGCGCATGCCGAGGGATTCGACCCGCGCCTGCTCGACGGAATCAAATATCGCCTGGGCCACATCGCCTGCCGGGCGGCGCCGCGAATGAACCGCTTTGTCATGGTGGGCCAGGCGCATGGCCAGGGCGTCGGCGGTGCCGCGCACCCGGCCCAGCTCGGCAGGCTCGAGATCGCTCGGCGGCTGGGGAAGGCGTGCCTCGCCCTCGACGGATATACCGGATTCATCGCCGCCGAAGCTCACCACCAGGGTGTGATCGTGCGATAGCGCCCTGGTCGTCGCGGCAATCGCCCGCTTCAGCGGATCAATCTTATTGTCGGCCTCGGCCATGTCGGACTTCAGGTCTCTTGGTCGGAGGCCGCCGCCAGCTTATCGAAAAGCTCCTCGCCGAAACTGCGCTGGTAATACTCCGCCACCGTATCGCGTTCCAATTCGTCGCATTTATTGACGAAGGTCAGGCGGAAGGCAAAGCCGATATCGCCGCCAAAAATTTCCGTGTTTTCGGCCCAGGTAATGACCGTGCGCGGCGACATGACCGTCGAGATATCGCCGGCGACAAATCCCGCGCGGGTCAGCTCGGCGACGTTGATCATCGCGGATATCATCGCCTGACCATCACTATTTTTGAGTTTCGGCTGCTTGGCGAGGACAATTTTTATCTCTTCCTCGTGGGGCAGGTAATTTAGAGTGGTGACGATATTCCAGCGATCCATCTGGCCCTGGTTGATCTGCTGGGTGCCGTGATAGAGCCCGGTGGTGTCTCCGAGACCCACCGTATTGGTGGTCGAGAACAGCCGGAAGCTTTCGTGCGGCGTCAGCACCCGGTTCTGGTCGAGCAGAGTGAGTTTGCCCTGGGCTTCGAGAACCCGCTGAATGACAAACATCACATCGGGGCGGCCGGCGTCGTATTCGTCGAAACAGATGGCGACCGGATTTTGCAACGCCCAGGGCAACAGCCCCTCGCGGAATTCGGTGACCTGCTTGCCCTCGCGCAGCACGATGGCGTCCTTGCCGATCAGGTCGATGCGGCTGATATGGCCGTCCAGGTTGACCCGGATGCAGGGCCAGTTGAGGCGCGCCGCGACCTGCTCGATATGTGTCGATTTACCGGTGCCGTGATAGCCCTGGATCATCACCCGCCGATTGTGGGCAAACCCCGCCAGGATGGCCAGGGTGGTATCGTGATCGAAGTGATAGGCTTCGTCGAGCTCAGGCACATGCTCGCTGGCCTGTGAAAAGCCGGGCACTTCCATGTCGCTGTCGAGGCCGAACACCTGACGCACCGATAGACTGATATCGGTGCCGTTGACGGGCATGGCGGGCATGGCGGTATAGTGGTCGGATGTAGTCATGCTGAAAAGATCCGTGCTGCTAACGAATGAGACCGCCTGACCTATCATGACTGGCGGTTGCGCTCAAGGACGCTCATCGCATGGCTGCTATCCGCCGGGAATATTTAGCGCGCAATCAACGGTGAAACCGTTCAAAATTTCGTCGCCAATCACGCCGGCAGCCCGGCCTTCAGCAGACCTTCACGATGATGGTCGAGGTCGCTCTCGCGGTTGTAGTGGAGCGTCGCAAGATAGCTCGAGACAGTGAACGCCGGGTCCTGTTTCAATACCGCCTCGGCATACTGCTTTGCCGCCGCCTCATCATCCATCTGGGCGTAGGCTGCGGCAAGGAACGAATTGTGGGTATGATCGGGCGCCGTAATACGCTTGAACGCCTCGGCCGCCTCGGGATATCGCCGCGCCATGTAAAAACCCCGGCCCAAGTGACCACAGAAACGCTCGGGAAAATACGGGTTGAGGCGCATCGCTTTCTGGATCCATTCGATGCCCTCTTCCGGCTCCCCCAGCTAGGTCAGGATCTCGCCCTGCTGCACGACGATGAGGTCGTCGTTGGGATTGAGGCTGAGCGCCCGCCCTTGATGATAGGTCGCCTTATCAAAATCGCCGTGCGCCAAATTTACCGCGGCAAGAACACGGTGGACGTCACTGTCGTCGTCATCGAGAGCGAGGGCGATCTGCAGCTCTGCGGATATTTTCTCCCAGGTCGCATCGCGGTCTTCGCACCAGCTGTAGACCCAATACTGGGCCAGCGTACAGGCCTTCCAGGAATGGGCAAAGGCATACTTGGGGTCGAGCTCGATCGCCCGATCCAGCAGGCGTTGCGCCTCCTATTATCGGCCCTTTTGGAGCGGTGGTGGAGGACCTTGCCCGCCATCACGAACTCGTAGGCTGCCATGTTTTCGGGCTGCTTGCGCTCGGCGCGTTCCTGGGTGGCGGCGTCGATGCGCCCCGGCAGGGTGGCGACGATGGCAGAGGTCACCTCGTCCTGGACGGCGAAGATATCCTCAAGGTCGCGGTCGTAGCGCTCGGCCCAGATATGGCGGTCCGATTTGGCGTCGATCAGCTGCACGGTGATCCGCACCCGGTTGCCCGCCTTGCGCACGCTGCCCTCGACGACATATTGAACCCTGAGGTCCTTGGCCACCTCTTGCAGGTTGGTCGCCTTACCCTTATAGACGAAGGACGAATTGCGCGAGATGACGAACAGGCCGCGAAACCGGCTGAGGTCGGTGAGGATGTCCTCGGTCAGGCCGTCGGCGAAGAATTCCTGCTCGGGATCGCCACTCATGTTCTCAAACGGCAGAACGGCGATCAACGGCTTGTCGGAAAGCGCTGTCGCTTCAGCTTGAGGTGCCAAAGCGGCGGTAACGGCCGGCGTTGTCCCGTCGACGGAGACCCGGAAGACGCGGATCGGACGGGGGATGTTCTTGACCTTGACTTCGCCCAGGTCCTCGAGCTTGAAGTCGAGCTTGTCGCGCACCTGATCGCGCGCCGAGCGCGAGATACAGACCCCGCCCGACGTCGCCAGCGCCTCGATTCGAGCCGCCACATTGACGCCGTCGCCATAGATGTCGTCTTCCTCGACCAGGATGTCGCCCAGGTTGACGCCGATGCGCAGCTCGATCCGATTGTCCTGGGCGATATCGGCGTTGCGTCCAACCAGGGCGTCTTGCACATCGAGCGCATGCTGGACCGCGTTCACCGCACTGGGGAACTCGATCAGAATGCCGTCGCCGGTGGTCTTGAAGATGC
>JAYGED010000118.1:0-9270 GCA_046582565.1 Alphaproteobacteria bacterium | reverse complement strand
CAACGCGTCCGGCGGACTTGGGACGCCGCCCTTCGGGTCTCCACTCGCGGCTTCTCGGGGCGTTGAGCACCCTTGACGATGCAAAGGCATCGCCGGCGGGCGCTCGCCTGCCGAGAAACCGTGATTGGGGATCGTATGGGTACCATATGTTAGATTTTATCCACTGGGGTAGTTAATCGCCATGACAGCGGTCCAGGTGACCACACTAGCGAACGGCCTGAGAGTCGCCAGCGCCGATATGCCGGGGCTCGAATCGGCGGCGGTCGGGGTCTGGGTAAACACCGGCGCGCGCAATGAGACCCTCGAACTCAACGGGGTCTCGCATCTGCTCGAACATATGGCGTTCAAGGGCACTAAGCGGCGCAACGCGCTCGCCATTGCCGAGGAAATCGAATCGGTCGGCGGCCATCTCAACGCCTATACCTCGCGCGAACAGACCGCCTATATCGCCCGCGTCCTGAAAGGCGACATACCGCTCGCCGTCGACCTTCTCGCCGATATACTGCAACACACCACCATGCCCGAGGACGAGCTCGCCCGCGAACGCGAAGTGGTGATCCAGGAAATCGCGCAAGTTCATGACACGCCTGACGACATGGTCTTTGACCAGTTTCAGGAAACCGCTTTCCCCGACCAGCCTATCGGACGTTCAATCCTGGGCACCGTAGACAAGGTCGGTGGGTTTTCGCGGCGCGCGCTGATGGGCTATATGGACGCGCAATACAGCGCCGAAAATATGGTCGTTGTCGCCGCGGGGCGGGTCGATCACGATGAATTCGTATCCCTTGTCGGCGCCGCGTTCGACAGCCTGCCCCCCGCCACACATGGCAGCGTCGACCCCGCCACCTATCGCGGCGGCGATGAGCGTAACCAGCGCGATCTCGAACAGGTCCATCTGATTGTCGGCTTCAACGGCGTGCCGTTCGGCGATTCGATTTTCTTTGCCGAACAGGTCATGTCGACAGTGCTCGGCGGCGGCATGTCTTCACGATTGTTCCAGGAAGTGCGCGAGAAACGGGGCCTCGCCTATTCGGTATTCTCTTTTGCCACATCCTATGTCGACAGCGGCCTTTTCGGCATTTACGCAGGCGCCGGCGAAAGCCATATAGGTGAGCTGATGCCGGTGATCTGCGATGAGGTCGCCAAGATTGCAATCTCTGTAGGCGATGACGAGGTTGACCGTGCCCGGGCGCAGATCAAGGCGTCCCTGCTGATGTCGCTGGAAAGCCCGTCATCGCGCTGCGAGCAGATCGCACGCCACATGCATATCTACGGACGGCCCATGCCGCCCGATGAAATTATCGAACAAATCGACGCGGTCGACAGCAACGCGGTCACCGCCGCGGCGGGCCGGCTGCTTCGATGCGGCCGCCCGACGGTGACCGCGTTGGGCCCCATATCGGGCCTTGAGAGCTATGACTCCGTTGTCGGGCGATTGTCGGGATAGGCTATGTTCACCTTTCTCAAGTCGGACAGCGTTCAAGCCGCGTCGGTACAGATCGATGGCGCCGCGGTCTATATGCGCCCTCCCCAGTCGGGTAATTGGCGTGCCTGGGCTGAAGTCCGCGCCGCCTCGCGCACTTTCTTGAAGCCCTGGGAACCGACATGGTCCGCTTCCGCCCTGACACGCACCACGTATCGTCACCGGCTGCGCATTCAGGCCCGCGAACGGCGCGACAACACGGGCTATCGGTTTTTCATCTTCCGTCGCGCCGACAACGCCCTGGTGGGCGGTGTCAATCTGAGCAATATCCAAAGCGGCGTCGCCATGTCCTGCAGCATCGGCTATTGGATCGGCAAGGACTACGCGCGCCAGGACATTATGCGCGACGCGGTCTCGGCTTTGTTGTCGTTCGTCTTCGACACCATCGGGCTGCATCGCCTCGAGGCGGCCTGTTTGCCGTCCAATGTGGCGAGCGAAGGTCTATTACGTAAATTGGGATTCCGTCAGGAAGGCTATGCTCGCGCTTATCTGCGTATCGACGGCGCCTGGCGCGATCATCTGATGTTCGCCATGTTGGCGAGCGATTTTCGCAATAAAGCTTAAGCGTGACCCGCGGTTGGCGAGAGTGACAAGAGGTCGATGCCAAGCTTGCCGATGGCGCGTGACCATTTATTGTCGAGCTTGCTGCCGAAGATGAGCTGATCATCGGCCGCCACATTGAGCCATCCGTTCGCCATGATCTCGGAATCGAGCTGGCCGGGTGCCCATCCGGCATAGCCCAGGGCGAGCAGGCTGCGGCTCGGGCCTTTGTCTTCGGCAATCGCGCGCAACACATCGACGGTCGCCGTCAAGGCCACGCCATCGTTGATTGCCAGGGTGGTTTCCTGGACATAATCATCTGAATGAAGCACGAAACTGCGGGCCGATTCGACCGGCCCGCCGAAATGCACCTGGATATTATCGTTGGTGGAGATGGTTTCGATATTGAGCTGTTTCAGGAGATCGGGGAAGGTGATCGAATCGATCAGCTTGTTGATCACCAGGCCCATGGCGCCGTCGGCGCTGTGCGCGCAAAGATAGATCACCGACTTTGCGAAGCGCTTGTCGGTCATTTGCGGCATGGCAACCAGAATTTGCCCTTCGAAATAACCGGATTCGTTAGTCATACTGCTTCATCGCTGTTGTATCGAACTCCTAATATACCCCACCCATGCACGCTGGCGCGTTCATTTTTGCGGCCATTGCACGGCATTATCACCTAGAAATGACCAACGAAGAGTAAATACACCCTATATATATGGTTGCGTATTTGAATTATCGACTGTGTTCGGCCATCGGCGGCCTTGGATGGATGGGATATGCCGAAGCTTTCGTCTAACATGTTGAAAACCTGCTCAATTCTCTGCCTTGCCGCGGGGTTGATAATCGCACTTGCGGCACCTGCCGTGGAAGCACGCGAATCGGCGACCGCCTGGGACAGCACCGATGTCAGCGATATCCGCCTGATTTCAGCTCAGGACGCGGTCGGTGACGGTACGGTTTCCCTCGGCCTGCAAATCCGCTTGGCGCCAACCTGGAAGACCTATTGGCGATCCCCCGGAGAGGCCGGGTTCCCGCCGCGAATCGATTGGGCGGGCTCGACCAACCTTAAGTCTGTCGATATGGCCTGGCCGGCGCCGACGCGATTCCTCGAAATCGGCGATCTCATCACGCACGGCTATCAGGATGAAGTGGTTTTCCCCCTGGCGGTTCGCGCCGTCGATCCGAACCTGCCCCTGGTCCTCCATGCGGTGGTCGATTATCCGGTCTGCCAGGAAATCTGCTATCCCTTTCAGGCTACCTTCACCCTCGAATTGCCAACCGGTGTCGCCGCGCCGACAGTCTACGGCGCCGATATCGCACGCTTCCTTGCGCGGGTGCCGGGGCCACCGAAACCCGGTCAGCCGTCAATTACATTGATCGAGGCGGCGGGCGCCGGGCCTGACCAGATTCTGCGCATCCACGCCCAGGCGCCGGGCGGGTTCATCGATCCCGATATTTTCGTCGAGGGGCCGCCCGCCTTCTATTTCGGCCCGCCGAAATTCCAGATCGGCGGCGGCGGCAGTGAGGCGGTTATCCACATGGCGGCGCCGACTCCCTTCAGTGGAGCGGCCCTGGCCGGTGAGACGATCACCGTCACCCTGGTCGATGGCGACTCGCTCATCGAGCAGAGCCTGACGGCGGTTCCCGGCGTGGCCGAAGCGCCGCCGCTTTCCGATATCCTGATGATCGTCGCCCTGGCCTTTCTCGGCGGTTTGATTCTCAATCTGATGCCTTGCGTGCTGCCGGTGCTGTCTCTGAAGGTGGTCGGCGTCATCGGCCTGCGCGGCGTCAGCCGTTCTGTCGTTACCGGCCGCTTCCTGGCCACGGCGGCGGGCATTCTGCTGTCCTTCATGCTGCTGGCCTCGGGCGTCGCCGGTTTGAAGGCGGCAGGCGTGGCTGTCGGTTGGGGTCTTCAGTTCCAGCAACCGCTGTTCCTGGTTGCCTTGATCATCGTGATTACCCTGTTCGCCAGCAACCTGTTGGAGCTGTTTCATATACCCCTGCCGTCCTGGCTCGGCGACATCGGCGGGACCGACTCGGGGGGAGATGGCCGCGGCATGGCCGGCCATTTCGCCAGCGGCGCCTTCGCCACCCTGTTGGCGACTCCCTGTTCGGCGCCGTTCCTCGGCACCGCCATCGGTTTTGCCCTGGCCCGGGGTACGCCTGAAATTTTTACCGTGTTCGCCGCCCTCGGGACCGGCCTGGCGGCGCCCTATCTGGTGATCGCGGCAGCCCCGGGTCTTGCCACCCGGCTGCCTCACCCCGGCCGTTGGATGGTCTCTCTGAAGCGATTCCTGGCCTTACTGCTGGCCGCCACCGCTCTGTGGTTGATGATGGTGCTGGCCGCCCAATCAGGGGTCAGCGCGGCGGTTGCGGTCGGCGCGCTCATGGCGGCAGGCGTCGTGGTCATGCTGTGGACCGGCTCGGCCCCCAGCCAAGGCCGTCGCACAGCCGCCGTCTCCATGCTCGCCCTGGTCGCCGCCCTCGCCTTCCTCGCACCCGGCGGGCTACGCCGGACGGTCGATACGGCGATGCCAATCGATTCGGTGTGGCAGCCGTTCGACCGCGCCGCGATCTACCAGCTCGTCGCTTCCGGCAAGACCGTGTTCGTCGACGTCAACGCCGATTGGTGCGTAACCTGCAAATTCAACGAGGCGACGGTTCTCGATCGGGGCGCCGTCGCCGCTCAATTGGCCAGCCAGGGGGTTGTCGCCATGCGTGCGGACTGGACCAATCCCGACCCCGCTATCGCTGCCTATCTGGCGGAGTTCGGACGTTTCGGGATTCCCTTCAACGCGGTTTACGGCCCCGCCTTGCCACGCGGCATTGCCCTTCCCGAGCTGTTGAGCCAGGATGTGGTCATGACCGCCTTCGGTCGGGCGGGAAGCACCTTAGTATCCAACGATTAGTCTCACTCCCACCCTACCCAAAAGATAACGAGGACGTTCCATGACAATCAAAATCGGTGATAAAGTTCCGTTCGTCACCCTGCATCATATGACCGGCGAAGGCCCTGCCGAGATCGCCACGGAGGCTCTGTTCTCGGGTAAGCGGGTCGCCATCTTCGGCCTGCCCGGCGCCTTTACGCCGACCTGCTCGGCCAAGCATCTGCCGGGCTACGTCACCAGCGCCGACAGCTTCAAGGCCAAGGGCGTCGATACCATCGCCTGCGTCTCGGTCAACGACGCCTTCGTCATGGACGCCTGGGGGAAAGACCAGAACGTCGGCGGCAAGGTGATGATGATCGCCGACGGCAGCGCCGATTTCAGCCGCGCCATCGGCCTGGAGATGGATCTCACGGATCGCGGCTTCGGCGTCCGCAGCCAGCGCTATTCCATGCTGGTCGATGACGGCGTGGTCGTGGCGCTCCATGTGGAAGAGCCCGGCGCCTTTACAGTGAGCGACGCCGCAACCCTTCTCGGCGACGCCTAGTTATTTGAACTCGGCCATGCCCTGGTTGGCCAGGGCGTCGGCGCGTTCGTTGCCGGGGTCGCCGGCGTGGCCCTTGACCCATCGCCATTCGACCTCATGGTCGGCGAGCGCCGCTTCCAGGCGTTGCCACAAGTCGATGTTCTTGACCGGCTTCCTGGCGGCGGTCTTCCAGCCGTTCGCCTTCCATTTGACCATCCATTTGGTGATGCCGTCCCTGACGTAGGTGCTGTCTGTATAGAGGCGCACCATGACGCTCCGCTTCAGGGTCTCCAGCGCCTGGATTGCCGCCATCATCTCCATGCGGTTGTTGGTGGTGTCCGCCTCGCCGCCGCACAGCTCGCGGGTTTTTCCGTCGTAGGAGAGTATGGCGCCCCAACCGCCGGGGCCGGGGTTGCCCGAACAGGCGCCGTCCGTATGAATGTCCACCCGCTTCAGCCTGCTCATACCAGGCCGTATTCGCCGGGCGAGGAGACGCCCTGGTGGAAGCGTAGTTTCTTGACGTATTCGATCGGGTCTTTCGGCTTCACCAGGGCGCCTTCGACCCGGTTGACCCAATCGTAGAGGCGGGTCAGCAGGAAGCGCAGCGCCGAGCCGCGGGCGAGCAGAGGAAGCGCCGCCATCTCGGCCTCGGAGAACGGCCGCACCCGGCCATAGGAGACCAGAAGATGGCGCGCCTTGGTGACATTGAACGATCCGTCGCGCTCGAAACACCAGGCGTTCAGGCAAATCGCCACGTCATAGGCGAACAGATCGTTGCAGGCGAAATAGAAATCGATAATTCCGCTCAAACGGTCGCCCTCGAAGAACACATTGTCGGGAAACAGATCGGCGTGGATCACGCCGGCGGGAAGGTCGGCGGGCCAGTGTGCTTCGAGGTGGCCCAGCTCATCCTCGAGAATCGCCTCGAGGCCGTCGTAGACCTCATCCGCCTGGGCCCGGCAGGACTCGAACAGGGGACGCCAGCCGGCGGTGGACAGTGCATTCGGCCGCTTGATTTCGAAGCCCTCGCCGGCGATATGCATCTCGGCCATGGCGGCGCCCAGAGCCGCGCAATGTTCGTTGCGCGCAACGCGGGGCCAGACACCATTGAGAAAACCGATGATCGCCGCCGGCCGCCCGCAGAGTTCGCGAAGCGCTGCCCCATCGCGGCCTGAAATCGGCGTCGGACAGGACACGCCGCGTCCCGCGAGATGATCCATCAGGCCGAGAAAGAACGGCAGGTCATCGACCGCCACGCGCTTTTCATACAGGGTGACGACATAGGGATTGCGATCGGTGAGCAGGAAGTAATTGCTGTTTTCGACCCCTTCGGCGATGCCCTTCAAAGACATCACCTTGCCGATATCATACTGCTTGAGGAATGCGATGATGTCCTCATCGGACACCTCGGTATAGACCGCCATGATCAGGCGATGTGTGAGAACGGCGGGGGTATGGCTGACTTCATTTCATATCTCCCGGCGACCCTTGCTGTTGGCGGCTCTGGCCATTAAAGTGCCGCCGGCCCATTCGTTGCGGGGCTGGCGTTAGCTTAAATTCACAAGCGCAAACTATTACAGCCCACGGTTTGAGAAAACCCTTTAAGGAATGAAGCATGTCCGATTCCGTCGTCGCCCAGAAAGGACCCTACGCCGTCGATGTGGTCGCCGGCAAAGAATACTACTGGTGCGCCTGTGGACGGAGCTCCAGGCAACCCTTCTGCGACGGATCCCACAGGGTCACGGACATCACTCCCCTGCCCTACAAGGCCGATGAAACCAAAACCGTCTTTTTCTGCGGCTGCAAGCAAACCAACCGCAAGCCGTTGTGCGACGGTAGCCACAGCAGACTCTGAGCTGACCGTGCGCTGGACTGCCGTGAGTTGCCCGCCGTGACCCGAAGGCCTTCTATAGGGTGGCTAGGACTGTGCCTGTTACTCACCGGCTGCGCCGCCCTGTTTGGAGAGGACATTCAACCGCCCTGCCCGCAGGCCATCACCGTCGCCGACGCCCAGACCATGACCGCCCATCAGCCGGGACCGGGCCGGGATTTGACCGACGTTCTGTCAAACGGCTCTATCAAAGGCATGGTCACTGATTGCCTGTATGACGAGGAAGGCCGCGTCGATGCGACGGTCACCGTCGGGCTCGACCTGACCATCGGCCCGGCCACCAGGGACAACACCGGCCAATGGCAATATTTTATCCTGGTGACGGATCCGGAAGAGAAGTTCGTCGCCAAGCGGGTGTTCACGGTTAATCTGCAATTCGAGCCCGCCGTCTTCCGCGCCCAAATCCAGGAAGCCATACAGACGGAGTTCGAATATGCGCCCTGGCCGGACGCCGGTAATTTCCGCATCTTCGTCGGCTTCCAGCTGACCCGCGATCAACTTGAGTATCTACGCAGTCTGAAACGCTAAACAAACGTCAATTGGTTGACCTCAATCCCTGTCTGACTATGATCTATTTCGCTATTGGGGGGATGAGTGAATAAGGGAATTCTTCAACATTGAATAACAGCTTACGCCAAACGCCCCTGTATGATTTGCATGTTTCTCTGGCAGCGAAAATGGTGCCCTTCACGGGCTATTCCATGCCGGTGCAATATCCTGCGGGTGTGCTTAACGAACATCTCCATTCCCGTTCAAAGGCGGGACTTTTTGATGTCTCGCATATGGGCCAGGTGACCATACGCGGAGACGACCCGGCGACCGCCCTGGAAAGGCTGGTGCCCGGCAATATCACCGGTCTCGCCTCCGGCCGCATACGCTACACGCAATTTACCAACGACTCGGGCGGTATTCTCGACGATCTCATGGTGACCAATCGGGATGACCATCTCTATCTGGTGGTCAACGCCGGCTGCAAGCATGACGATATGGCCCTCATGAAGGCCGGACTCGGCAGCGACTACAGCGTGGAGATGCACGACGATCGGGCCCTGCTCGCCCTCCAGGGGCCGGCGGCGGCGACAGCCCTGGCGCGCTTGGCGCCGGCTTGCGCCGACCTTGGCTTCATGGCGGCGGCGGACATGACCGTCGCCGGGATCGACTGCATCGTCAGCCGGTCGGGCTATACCGGCGAGGACGGCTACGAGATATCCATGGCGGCACAGGATGCCGAGGCCCTGGCGCGCCGCCTGCTCGAAGAGCCCGAGGTCGAGCCCATCGGCCTGGGGGCGCGCGATAGTTTGCGGCTGGAAGCCGGCCTGTGCCTCCATGGCCATGATATCGACGCCACCACAACGCCCATCGAGGCCAAACTCACTTGGTCAATTGCGAAGCGCCGGCGTGAGGAAGGCGGCTTCCCTGGTGCTGCTGTTATCCAACAACAGCTCGCCGAAGGGGTGACGCGCAAGCGCGTCGGCATAGCGCCGCTCGGCCGCGCGCCGGCCCGCGAGCATACCGAAATCACCGACGGCGACGGCAATCGCATCGGCGAGATCACCAGCGGCGGCTATGGCCCCACGGTCGAGGGTCCGGTAGCCATGGGTTATGTCGAGGTGAACTTCGCCGAGGAAGGCCAGGAGGTGACGCTGATAGTGCGCGGCAAGCCTATGCCCGCGCTCATCGCGCACCTGCCATTCGTACCGAGCCGTTTTCATAAATCCTGATAAACTACGACTATGGAGAAGCAGCCATGAGCAGCATGCGATATACCAATGACCATGAATGGGTCCGCGTCGAAGGCGACGCCGCCATCGTGGGAATTTCCGATTACGCCCAGGAGCAGCTCGGCGACGTGGTTTTCGTCGAACTTCCCGATGTGGGCGTGTCGTTCAAACAAAATGACTATGCCGCCGTGGTCGAATCGGTCAAGGCGGCGAGCGAAATC
>JAYGED010000014.1:0-24663 GCA_046582565.1 Alphaproteobacteria bacterium | reverse complement strand
TGCTTGTGATGCTCCAGCATCACGGCGAATCGGTCGCCTTTCCGGGCGAACTTGGGACGTCGTCGTATGGGTACCATATGTTAGATTCTATCAACTTGGGGCCGTTGTGATCGCTCGGCCATTGTGATACCCAAGCCCCATGATCGACCGCATCAAACGCCTGTTCGCCGCCGCCGGCAGCCCCGTGCCAACCGCTGTCGCGGCAAACCAGAAGATCGACGAGCTTCATCTCGCCGCGGCGGTGCTGCTCGCCGAGGTCGCCATGGCCGACGACAGCGGATTTGACGACGCCGAACGCCGCGCTATATGTCGCCTCATGTGCACCCGGTTCGGGCTTTCCGAGAGCGAAGCGACGGCGCTGGTTTCGACCTCCGAGGCCCATGCCGCCGATTCGGTCAACCTCATCGGCTTCACCCGCGTCATCAAGGACAATTATTCGCAGCAGGAACGCGTCGAACTGATTGAAATGATCTGGGAAGTGGTCTACGCCGACGGTGTTCGGCACGACTATGAGGACTCGCTGCTGCGCCGCATCGCCGGTTTGATTTACGTCTCCGACCGGGACCGCGGGAATGCGCGTAAACGTGTGTTGGAACGGCGCGGAAAAGCGACGGAAACCGGCCCTGTCTAACTTGTATTACAATTTGTCATACAATTGGAACTAACTATGAGATACGCCCCATGACTTACATCGTGAATGACTCCTGTATCCGTTGCAAACTCATGGATTGCGTCGAGGTATGCCCGGTCGATTGCTTCTATGAGGGTGAAAACATGCTTGTCATACATCCGGATGAATGCATCGATTGCGGGGTCTGCGAGC
The DNA here is from genome assembly GCA_046582565.1 of Alphaproteobacteria bacterium. Lineage (GTDB taxonomy): Bacteria > Pseudomonadota > Alphaproteobacteria > JAAXGF01 > JAAXGF01 > JAYGED01. The sequence continues at coordinate 23,840 of JAYGED010000014.1, read as the reverse complement.
CAGAATGTCCAATCGATGCTATTCTGCCCGATACGGAAGGCGATCTGTCGAAATGGGTCGAGCATAACCGGATCTATTCGGAACTCTGGCCCAATATCACCCGCATGGGAACGCCGCCGACCGATTCCGACGAATGGCGGGGCAAAACCGACAAGATGCAGTATTTCAGCGAAAAGCCGGGCTCAACGGATAGCTCATAAGCGGCCTGACGCCGCAGCGCTGTTATTTGGCCTAAACTTGTGTTATAGTACTGGCTGATTAGGACTGTGCTCCGCCGTTGCGGGCAACATGTCATACGGGTGTCTGGGCCGTTTTTACGTCCTTACCGAACCCCAGGAATATTGATACAGATCGCATCCTTTTTATCGGGGCATGCGAGTGTGTAACGACTGTCCAAATTTCAGATATGAGAGTGAGTATATAAAGTATGTCCAAAAAAAAGGCGTTTTCCAAAGGCGACTATGTGGTTTATCCGACCCATGGCGTCGGTCAGGTCACCGGCATCGAGAAGCAGGAAATCTCGGGCACCAAACTCGAGGTTATCGTTGTCAATTTCGACAAGGAAAAGATGACTCTTCGAGTCCCCGTGAACAAATCCATAACCTCGGGCATGCGCGGCCTGTCGTCACGCAAGACCATGGAAAATGCCCTCACGACCCTTCGGGGCCGGGCCCGGGTGAAGCGCACCATGTGGAGCCGACGCGCCCAGGAATATGAGGGCAAAATCAATTCGGGCGATCCGATCTCAATCGCCGAAGTGGTTCGCGACCTGCACCGTAACGCCGGCCAGCCGGATCGTTCCTATAGCGAACGCCAACTCTATGAAGCCGCGTTCGAGCGTCTGATCCGTGAATTCGCCGCCGTTGAAAAGATCGAACATAGCACCGCTACCGAACGGCTTGAGAAGGTTCTCGACGCCGCCTAATCGGTCGGTCTTAACGCTCGGATAAGGCGCTGATGCCGAAATCCTCGAAATTCGCAACCCTGCACAACGCAAACCGCGTCTGGGCGGTTGCATCGATTCACGGCGAAGCGCAGCGCCTGAGGGCTGTTCACGAGCAGATTGCCGAGCGTTTCGAGCCCGGCGACCGCTTGGTCTATCTCGGTAACTTTCTCGGCCACGGCAAGGAAATCTGCGAAACCCTGGATCAATTGCTGTCCTTTCGCCGGGCATTGCTCTCAAGCCCAGGCGGGCTGGCCTGCGATGTCGTTTTCCTGCGCGGCGCCCAGGAAGAAATGTGGGCCAAGCTGATACAGATCCATCTCGCCCTCAATCCCGGCGAGGTTCTCGAATGGATGTTTGAGCGGGGCTTGCGCGCGACCCTCGAAGCCTACGGTGGCAATGCCAGCCATGGCCTTGTCGGCGCCCGTGACGGCGCGGTTGAGCTGGCGCGCTGGACCGGCGAGATGCGCGACGCCATGCAGTCTCATCCCGGCCATTCCCGATTGATGTCGGCCTTGCGCCAGGCAGCTTTCACCGAGGACGGATCGCTGCTGTTCGTCAACGCCGGTATCGAAGCCGCCCGCCCCCTCGATACCCAAGGCGACAGCCTGTGGTGGGGTGACGGTTTTGATAAGATCACCGAGCCCTACAATGGCTTCAAGATGATCGTGCGCGGCTATGATCGCAAGAAACGCGGCGTTCGAATCACCGCCCATACCGCCAGCCTGGACGGCGGGTGCGGCGACGGCGGCGGCCCCCTCCAGGCGGCCTGTTTCGATATGAGCGGCGCCTGCATCGAGCAAATCGAAGGCTAAATTATTCCCGTTTGTCGTTTATGGATCACGCAAATTGCCCTTGTAATCACATGGAAGTGAGAGGGCTTGATTTGGTTTTTCAGAGCGCCAGCCCACAGAATATTGACCGTCACCAAACGGGGGGAGGAACAATAGCGGCGGTCGCCGGGAGCGGCCGCATGGGGCTTGTAAATGACCATCGTCGAGAGCCTGGAAGTACAACGCGCCAGCCGTCGTTTCATCTCGACATCCATGCGCGCTCCGCTGCTGTCGCGCGGGGACGAATCGGCCCTCGCTCTTCGCTGGCGCGAGAACGGCGACACCGAGGCCCTGCACGGCTTGATCGACGCCTACACCCGCCTGGTAGTGCGCCCCGCCATGCAATACCGCCGCTACGGCGCGCCCCTGAGCGAGCTGGTCCAGGAAGGCGTCGTCGGCCTGTTGTTGGCCGCCCAGCGATTCCAGCCCAAGCGCCAAGTACGCTTCTCCACCTACGCCGCCTGGTGGGTGCGTTCCGCCATGCAGGATTATATCCTGCGCAACTAGTCGATTGTGCGGACCGGCACCACGGCGGCGCAAAAGTCCCTGTTTTTCAATTTCCGCCGCCTGCGCGCGCGCATCGATGAGTCCCACGACAGCAGGCTGACGTTCCAGGCCCGCCAGCTTATTGCCGACGAACTCAAGGTCCCGATCGGCGATGTCGAAGCCATGGAACTCAGGCTCTCCGCCAACGACCAGTCCCTGAACGCGCCGGTCGGCCTGGAGGGCGAGGAGGAATGGCAGGATAATCTTGCCGACCCGGCGCCGTCACCCGAGGCCAGGGTGGTGTCGCTGCTCGACGGCGAGACCCGGTCGCGCTGGCTGGCCGAGGCGCTTGACGAACTGACGGTCCGCGAGCGCCGGATTATCCGCGCGCGACGGCTCGGCGACGATGCCGTAACGCTTAAGGCGCTGAGCCGCAAACTCGGCATCAGCAAGGAACGCGTCCGCCAGATTGAGCACGGCGCCGTGCGGAAAATAAAACGCTCGGTCATCCGCCAGTCAGGCATCAAAGGCCGCCGCGCCTTGTTCGATGCGTGAGATCAGCTATCAGCTTTAGCAATAAACCCGGCTGATCGCTGACAGCTTCTTATTGCACCATCGGCCCGACCAGGAGCGCCGGGTCCAGGCGGGTCTTGAACAGGTTGATGCGCCAGTCAAGATGCGCGCCGGTGGCCCGGCCCGTGGCGCCGACGCGGCCGATCATATCGCCCTGGGAGACCCGTTGGCCGAGGCTCGCGGTCACTGCGCTCATATGGGAATAGACCGAGGTCAGGCCATGGCCGTGGTCGATCATTACCGTGCCGCCGGTATAATAAAGGTCTTCCTCGGCGAGGGCGATCACGCCGTCGGCCGGCGCTGTGATGGGCGCGCCCACGGGCGCCGCCACATCGACACCGAAATGGGGCCGCTTGGGTTCGCCGTTGAGGATGCGCTGGCTGCCATAGACGCCGCTGATCGGCCCCCGCGCCGGCCAGACAAAACCACCGGCGAACAAGGGCTCGGGGCTGTCCATGGCGCGCACCGCCGCGATCATCGCGCCTTCGCGCTGTATCCGCGCCAGGGCCTCAGCAGACGGGTTCACCATCTGGGCGGGCAGGCCGTCGATGCGTTGCAGCTTGTAGTTGCGCGGCTCGATCTCCAGGCGTCTGGTGGTCACGCCGCCGTCGCCATGGCGCACCTCTAGCTTCAAGGGGCCTAACTCGTCGCGGCCGAAGCCGATGAGAAAAACCCCTTGGGCGGAAACCCGGATTTGACGTCCGTCGAAGCGCACCTGGGCGTCCGGCTCGGTGGTGCCGATCACCAGCCCGCCCTGGATCAGCGGGCCGTCGAGGCGCAGCTCATGGGCGGCCAGGGGCTGCGTGTGCCAGAGTAAAAACGCTGCCAGGAGAGGCCAGAATTTCAAAACAGATCACCCTGACCTTTTGCGGGTTTCGGTTTCTTTTTAGGGAGAGCCTTCTTGCCGCCGTCACCCTCTATGGAAGCGGCGCGGGCGCCGTCTTGGAAGGTCAGCTCGATGGCCATGCCAGGCTTGGCCTCGGCGGCCGAGACCAGGGGCGCGCCCTGATCGTCGCGCACCAGGACGAAGCCCCGCGCCAGCACCTGCTCGAAGCCGAATCCTTCCAGCAGGCGGGCCTGGGTTTCGAGTCGGTCGCGGATCTGGCCGAGGCCGCGCCCGAGGGCGCGGTGCAGCCGGGGCGCCAGGGCGGCGAAGGCGGCGCGGCGATGCAGGATGCCGCTTGCCAGGGAGCCGGGGCGCAGGGCGGGGATACGCGCCCGCTGCCGCTCGACCCACAGGCGAAGCGCCGCCAACATCCGCTCCGAGGCAGTATCGAGCCGTTGGGTGGCGCCTTCGAGCAGGCGTCGCGGATCGCTTGGCAGGCTGCGCGCCAGGCTGCGCAACTCATGGCGCCGGGCCTCCTGGTAGCGCCCTATAGCGCCGATCATGCGGCCGCTGAGATCAATCACCCGGGCGCTCAATTCGGCGCGCACCGGCACGGCCATCTCGGCGGCGGCGGTGGGCGTCGGCGCGCGCAGATCGGCGGCGAAGTCGATCAGAGTGGTGTCGGTCTCATGGCCGATCGCCGAGATCAGCGGTATGGCGCTTGCCGCCGCGGCGCGCACGACGATTTCCTCATTGAAGGGCCACAGGTCTTCCAGGCTGCCGCCGCCCCGCGCCACGATCAGCAGATCAGGGCGCGGCACAGGCCCGCCCGGCTCCAGGCGGTTGAAGCCCTCGATAGCGTGGGCGACCTCGGCGGCGGCGCGCTCGCCCTGGACAGCGACCGGCCAGACCAGCACGTGGCGCGGAAAGCGGTCGGCGAGTCGGTGCAGAATATCGCGGATGACAGCGCCGGTCGGCGAGGTGACCACGCCGATAACCTCGGGCAGATGGGGTATGGCCTGCTTGGCCTCCTCGTCGAACAGGCCCTCGGCGGCGAGTGCGCGGCGGCGGTCCTCAAGCAGCTTCAGCATGGCGCCTTCGCCCGCCGGCTCCACGTGATCGACGATGATCTGATAGGACGAGCGGCCGGGATAGGTGGTCAGCCGGCCGGTGCAGATCATCTCGAGGCCGTCTTCCGGCTGATGGCGCAGCTTGCCGGCGACGCCGCGCCAGCAGATCGCATCGATCACCGCGTTCTCGTCCTTGAGGCGGAAATAGACATGGCCGGATTTCGCCCGGGTGATGCGCGACACCTCGCCGCGCACGCGGACCCGGTCGAACGCCTGCTCGACAGACAGTTTCACTGCCGCCGAGATTTCGCTGACGCTATATTCGGGAATATTGCCGGGAATGTCGGTCATTTGTTTCGCCCACTATGATACAAGAGGCTCTCGGTGGAGCAAGGGGGCGTCATGAAGATTTTGGTGGTTGGATCGGGCGGCCGGGAGCATGCCCTGTGCTGGGCGATTGCGGCCTCGCCCCTGTGCGACGCGCTGCTCTGCGCCCCCGGAAACGCCGGCATCGCCGAGCAGGCGGAATGCGTCGCCGTCGCCGTCGATGACTTTGACGGCCTGATTGCGCTCTGTCGGGAGCGCTCCGTGGATTTCGTCGTGGTCGGTCCGGAAGCGCCTTTGGTGGCGGGGCTGGTCGATGCGCTCGAGGCGGCGGGCATTAAGGCTTTCGGCCCCACCGCCGCCGCCGCCGTCCTCGAGGGATCGAAGGGCTTCACCAAGGATCTTTGCGCCAATTACAACATCCCGAGCGGCGCCTATGGGCGCTTTACCGACGACGCCGCGGCGAAGGATTATATCCGCGACCAGGGCGCGCCCATCGTGGTCAAGGCCGACGGCCTGGCCGCCGGCAAGGGCGTGGTGGTCGCCGAGACCGTGGATCAGGCCCTGGCCGCCATCGACGACCTGGGCGCCGCCCTCGGGGATGCCGCGACCGAATGGGTGATCGAGGAAAAGCTCATCGGCCAGGAGGCGAGCTTCCATGCCCTGGTCGACGGGGTCCACGCCCTACCGCTCGCCGCCGCGCAAGACCATAAGGCGGTGGGCGAGGGCGATCTGGGCCCCAACACCGGCGGCATGGGCGCCTATTCGCCGACACCCGCGGTCGACGAGGCCATGGCCGCCGAGATCATGAGCACCATCATCGAGCCCACCCTGGCCGCCATGGCCGCCGAGGGCCGGCCCTTCAAGGGGGTGCTCTATTGCGGGCTGATGCTGACCGAGCAGGGCCCCAAGGTGATCGAATACAACGCCCGTTTCGGCGATCCCGAATCCCAGGTCATGGTCACCCGGCTGATGTCGGATCTGTTGCCGGCCCTGATCGCCGCCCGCGACGGGGTGCTCGATAAGATCACTCTGCGCTGGCGCGACCAGGCGGCGCTCTGCGTGGTGATGGCCACCGAGGGCTATCCGGGATCTTACGAAAAGGGCTCGGTCATCCGCGGGCTCGATGAGGCGGGCGCCCTGGAGGGCGCCGTCATCTTCCATGCCGGCACCGGCACCGGAGACGACGGCGCGATCGTTGCTACGGGAGGCCGTGTGCTCGGCGTCACCGCCACGGGCGAGACCCTCGCCGAGGCGCAGATGCGCGCCTACGCCGCCGTCGACGCCATCGACTGGCCGCAAGGCTTCTGCCGCCGCGACATCGGCTGGCGGGCGCTGATCATGGATTCATAACCAGGCTTCGCAAAGCGGCCCTTATGTCCGCTGATCGAATGCTGCTCTGGCCGGCTCACTCACGCGGGCAGTCCTGCTTGGTGCAATCCCGCCAAAAACTCGTGCAACACCTGCTTGTCCCGATATGGCAAAACCGTCGCGAATTCCGTGATTGTGAATTCTGGTTTTAGGGCAAGCAAAGCTTCCGAATTCTTTGCTGATTCCCGCAATTGGCCGAGTTCGGCATAACAAGCGGCTAGGTATGCGTGGTTCCAAAACTGTGGGGTCCTAATGCGTTCGAGAGCGGATATGGCTTCATCATAAAGTTTGGCCGTGTGAAGGCAGCGTCCAAGAATGTTCCAATACCAGTTCGGATGATAGGGGTTGCGACGCATGGCCTGACGAACAAGATCCGCGCCCGCTTGCGGTTCGTCTACGTATATCATGTAGCGGCCGTTCTCGATCATGATGAGGTCGTCATTGGGGTTCAGCTCGGATGCCCTGAGGAGATGGTATTCGGATTTTTCGTGTTCGGCGCGGAACAATTGAGCCAACCCCAATGCCAGATGGCTCTTGCTTTCGTGGTCATCCAAGGCGAGTGCGGCCTCACCGGTGTGAAAAGCAAGTTCGAGCCCTTCGGGTGTCAAGTCCCAGAACCAGCTGAATATGTCAACGTCTGCCAACCAGGCGCGGGCGCGGGCAAAATTCGGATCCAAAGAGATCGCATGCTCAAAGTACCGGCGCGCGTTGGCATAGTCGTCTCGCGTATAATTGTGCACGAGCTTCTGACCACGAAGGAAATTTTCATAGGCGGAAAGATTGTCTGTTGGCTTGGTTGCCACACGATCGGCGTCAAAATCTTCAAGCCGCCCCGCAATCGTAGAGACGATGGAGTGCGAAATTTCGTCTTGAACCGCAAAAACGTCGGCTAAGTCTCCATCGTAGCGGTCGCCCCAAATGTGGTTCGTCGTGCCGGCATCGATCAACTGGGCGGTGATGCGAACCCTGTTGCTGACCATGCGTACGGAACCCTCAAGTACGAAGCGGACGCCTAGGCTTCGCCCTACCTCCCGGATATCCACCGAATTGCCGCGAAATGCGAAGGACGAGTTGCGTGCGACCACGAAAAGCGACCGAAACCGGCTTAAATCGGTGATGATGTCCTCGGTGATGCCGTCGGAGAAGTATTCCTGATCAGGGTCGCCCGACATATTGGTGAAGGGCAGCACGGCGATTGATGGCTTGTCGGGAAGTGGCGGCGCCTCGTCCGCGACATGCGCGGTATATTCGGCCAATTCCGCAGCCCTGTCCGGTGATGCCGATTGCTCCTTGATTTCCTGATACAGCGCCTCGGTCTCGGGCGCCGGCGCCACATCCAGCTCGCGACGGAGATTGTCTCGGCATTGCTCATATTGCTTGACCGCGAGGCCGCGCTGGCCCTGCTCGGCGTAGAGCCGCATGAGCGCGCGATGGATGTCTTCGCGTAGCGGGTCGAGGCCCAGCAACCGTGTGGCTATGTGGGCGGCGTTGTCACACTCGCCCTTCTCGGCGCAGTGTCTGAACAAGGTAGCAAGCGCCCCCAGCGCCAACTCGCGATACCGTGCGCGCTCGCCCCTGAGCCACGCCTCGAAAGCCTCCTCGCGCAGGCTCATGCCGTCGAGAAGGTCGCCGCGGTAAAGCGCGCTGGCGTGCTCAAGCGCCTCGGTTGTGCCGTCGGCGACCAGGGCTTCGAAGTCGAGGGCGTCGACGGCGACTACCTTGGGGTCGATCGCCAGGGTATCGCCCTCGCTGACCAGCGCCTCGCCATCGAGTGGAGAAATGCACTTGCGCAATGACGAGATCGTCTGTCTGAGGCTGGTGCGCGCCTGCTCGTCGGCGCTGAATTCCCAAAGCACGCCGGCGAGCTTGTCACGCGACACCGGCTGTCCGCCCGCGAGCGCCAGATAAGCCAGCAGCGCCTTAGCCTTCTTCCCCGTAATCGCAACGGGCACATCATCGCCCAGGCACGCCTCGAACGGCCCGAGCAGTTGCAGCTTCAAACCAGTCGTCTCATATACCGGTATCCTTACCCGTCCGCATCTTACGGGCTCTTGCCGCAACTACCAAATGATCCGACCGACAGGTTCTACGACTTTTTCACGCATTTCTCACGGTACGGGAGCCGATTCTCACGCCCCGCCTTACAGCGCTGTTACGGCGTCGGCGTAAACAGGGAGCCAACGCAATCAGGTGTTCGGTTCACACGAGAATAGGAGACAAGAAGATGTTGCATCATGACAGCGATACATATTGGCTCAGCCGTCAGCAGGATATGCTGCCCACCAATCGCTTTGACGGGCTTGTCAACTCGATCAGCGTCACCGATCGATCCGAGGGTCGTCGTCTGATCGCCCAAACCAGCCACGCCGCGGCCCGGTTTGGCACATTCATCGGCGCCGCGTTTGTCGGCGCAGGTAAGAAGTTAGCCGATTCGTTCTCCGTGCGCCGCCCAAGCCCCTCGTGATCTCTGGGTGACGCGTTCAATGGCCGGGGGTGTGGCGCCCCCGGCTGGCGGCCAAGCCTGCGCTGGTGTATGGTTCATTCCAGGAGGGCAATTGGAGAAAGCTTAGACTATGACTCGTCCACCATTGCCGCCCTTTACCGCCGAGACCGCCGAGACCGCCGCCGAGAAGGCGCGGCTCGCCGAAGACGGTTGGAACGGCCGTAATCCGGAGAAGATCGCCCAGGCCTATACCGTCGACAGCCTCTGGCGCAACCGCGCGGAATTCATCCAGGGCCGCGAGCAGATCGAGGCGTTCCTCACCCGCAAATGGGAGCGCGAGCTCGATTATCGCCTGATCAAAGAGCTATGGACATATGCTGAAAACCGGATTGCCGTGCGGTTTGCCTATGAATGGCATGACGACGGCGGGCACTGGTTCCGCTCCTACGGCAACGAGAACTGGGAATTCGACGATGACGGCCTGATGCGCCGGCGGATCGCCAGCATCAATGACCTGCCGATCGCCGAGGAGGATCGAAAATATCACTGGCCCCTGGGGCGGCGGCCCGACGATCATCCCGGACTGTCCGACCTCGGTTTGTAGAAAGGCCGCAAGCGTCCGCTGCAAATAATTAGTTGATTCCCTTGACAAAGCGAGCCGGATCACCCATTTACTCGCCATACATTGTCTTGCGATTGCGCGAAGCGCCGCTGATATGCGGCACCATATCCTAAGAACAATCATCAAAAATCAATTCGCTCCGGCCGCGCCTGGGGCAGAGTTAAACGCCTGAGCCCGGCCGCATCAACCATGTGGGCCGTGCCGTCAGGCATATAAGGATACCTACGTGAATATTAGTAATTTTTCGGAACTCGGCCTGTCCGAGCCGATCCAACGTGCTTTGAATTCCAGAAACCACACCGTCCCGACGCCGATCCAGGCGCGGGCAATTCCCGAGCTTCTCGCCGGGAAAGATGTCCTGGGCATCGCCCAGACCGGCACCGGCAAGACGGCGGCGTTCGCTCTGCCGATCCTACAAAAGCTTTCCCGCCACCATGAAACCCGAGGCCCGCGCAACCCGCGCGCCCTGGTTTTGGCGCCCACCCGCGAGCTGGCCATCCAGATCGCCGATGAGTTCCGGGCCTATGGCAAATTCCTGCATCTGCGCCAGGCCGTGGTGTACGGCGGCGTCAGCCAGGTGCCCCAGGTCAAGGCCCTGCGCCGCGGTGTCGATGTTCTCATCGCCACCCCCGGCCGCCTGCTCGACCTGATGAACCAGGGCCATATCAAGCTCGGCGCGGTCGAGGTTTTCGTCCTCGACGAGGCCGACCGCATGCTCGACATGGGTTTTGTGCGCGATGTGCGCAAGATTGTCGCCGCCATGCCGAAGGCGCGCCAGACCCTGCTCTTCTCGGCCACCATGCCGAGCGAAATCTCGCGCCTCTCGGGCGATATTCTGATCGACCCGGTGCGCGTCGAGGTGTCGCCCCAGGCGACGCCGATCGAGCGCATCACCCAGAGCGTCTACCACGTCAACGCCTCGGACAAGACGGCCTTGCTCGCCAGCATCCTGGATGATCCGGCCTGCTCGCGGGTGCTCGTGTTCTCGCGCACCAAACACCGCGCCAACCGGGTTGCCGAGCGGCTCGCCAAAGGCGGTGTTTCGTCCGATGCGATCCATGGCAACAAATCCCAGGGCGCCCGCCAGCGCGCCCTCAAGCGGTTTCGCGATGGCGACGCCCGGGTGTTGGTGGCCACCGACATCGCGGCGCGGGGCATCGATGTGGAGGGGGTCAGTCACATCATCAATTTCGAACTCCCCAACGAGCCGGAAAGCTACGTCCATCGCATCGGGCGGACCGCCCGGGCCGGCGCGGGTGGGGTGGCGCTGTCGTTCTGCGATCAGTCTGAGCGCGGTTACCTGCGTGATATCGAGCGTCTGATCAAAACCCGCCTCACGGTGATCGGCGAAGAGCCCACGGCACCGATAAGTGATGATCGCGGCAAAGGCAAGGCCCCGCGCGGTCAGCAACGGCCCAGGCGCAACCGGTCCCGCAACGGCGGCCGCAATCGCCGGCAAGGCGGCAACCGCTTAAGCGCCTAGAGCAACATCCGTCCAGCCTGGAAAGCCAGGCTGGACGGATGATACGGTTGAGGAAGATATTCCGTTGTTAGCGGCGGACGAACGCTTTGTACAAGAGTCTGAAGACCGGCACCGTCAAACGCCACTGACCAGTCATTGCCGATTTGGCGGCGGTCCCATATCCACCATCCGGCCCTGGACGTAATTGAACGAACGGCGGTAGGTTGTAGCGCATTGCGATATTGTTGGCCCAAAGTCTAGCTGTACGGCCATTGCCGTTGGCAAAAGGATGAATGCGTATCCATTCAGCATGAACCCAAGCGCAAAGATCGATGACCGCGGCCACATGGTCAGCGGTCATATCCTGACCACGCTGAATTTCTCGGTCGAGAAGAGTTACCATTTTTTGGAGCTTTTGCTCGAAGGCCTGCAAATCGTCTTCAACTTGACCCGAGACAACTCCCAACTGACCGTCAACTTCGACTTCAATGTTTTCCAGGCCGACCTCTGCCCGGAACCGGCCGACATATTCCGGTGCCGGCGTGGTAAGCCCATTCATAATGTTTTGATGCCAAGTGCGGGCTTCCTCTACGGTAGGCGTAAACCGTAGAGTAGCATTATCCCGAATGTCGGATAGCGTGTGTAGAAGATTCTCGCGACTCTGCTCACTGTCTTCGTCCCAGTCACTCACTTAGAAGTTTGTACAGTTTTGTTTCTGTCTGGCCCAATTGCGAAACGATTCGCCCTTCCGCCGGGTCAAGTTTCACCGTTGCCTCGGCTTCGACAAAATCGGCAATCGCGTGTTCAAAATTTGGGTCGCTCTTGCGGTAGGCTCGTAGATCCTTAAGCGTCTCTTCAAGGTCATGCTCCACCTCCAGGGTTCGCCTGTTCACAAATTCTTCAAGCGCTTCGTTGGCGAGCTTATTGAGTGATTTACCCAGCAGTTTGCTTAATTTTTCCAAGCGACTATTAATGATAGAATCGATTCTAAAAGTGGTCGCTTTTCTTGCTGCTTTGCTCATAAATCTATCCCTATGCATTTAATTAGTGATGTCAAATATAGTGTTTTGGTGTCATAAATCAATGATTGATTGCATCACGTTCCTCTATCCATGCAGACCCTTGACGATGTCCAGATAGTCGGGCTCGGCCTCGGCGTTAAGCGCGCCGTGGCGGATGAAGAAGTCGATATTGACCAGGGCGCAGTTGTATTTGAAATCCCTGGTCTCGCGGGTTGTTTCCATGGCCTCGGCCAGGGACCAGAGATAGAACTCATCGATCTCGCCATCAGAATTGCGCGGCTCAAAATCCCCCGGCAGCTCCAGATCATAGGTGAAGGCAACGTCGGATTTTAAGCCGCCGGGCGCCTCGCCGTCCGGCATCTCGTGGCTATAGGTAATTGCGCCCACGGGGACCGCCCGCTCGGCAAGCCCGCGTGGCACATCGGCTTCTTCCGCCAATTCCTTGATGACATTGTCCCCAAGGCTGATGCCGATGGGCTGGCCGCCGGCGACGAAATTATCGAGCATTCCCGGATAGCTCGGCTTGTCGCGGGCGCGTCGCGCGATCCATAGCCGGATCGTATCGCCCAAACGGACGTAGCCGTTGATATGGACGCCATAGGCGCAGACCCCGAATTGCGGCGTCGCCGCGCGCTCCATCTGCATAAGCGGCGGCTCGGAAAACCCGGTGGAGACCGGGTATTTTTCGCCGCGCCAGCCGGCAATGGCGCCGTCCGTGGCGAGGGCGCGCAGCACCGTATCGAACGCCTCGGAGCGGTTCTCGAAATTGTCGAGTTCAGGGTTAAGGCTCACCGCTTCGTCATCGATCACAAAGACATGGGGAAAATCGCGCAGGCGCTCGAGAAACGGCTGCCTGAGCCAGCCAACCCGCTGCCCCGCCACCCTGAAAAGCCGGTAGAGCGACGGGTCGTGGTTGTTGCATTCGGCAATTCGGTCGAGATAGCTCATTGAGTGGGCCCATTAAAATTTTGTTCGATATTAGACGGTTAGGCGGCTCTTGGGGATGTCGAATCACACAGATTGTCGATCTGGGCATCCAAGTCGCGAACTTGAGGAGCGGCGGCGGAAGAAGCGGCTCAAGGTATGGTTAACGTTAGTCGTTCGCTTACATACCCCCATTGGAGGCTACAATGATGTATGAGATGACGAACCAGGACGAGTCGCCGGAACCTTCTCAGCGCGTATTCGCCATGACTCTCGTCGATGAGCTTGGGCTTGATGAAGCCATGCAAATCTGCCGCGATAATAGCTGGTACAGTATCTGGGATATTCTTTGCGACGAGTGAAGGCGCTCTAGCACATTTCTTCGCCGACCACGGCATCCTTCGGCGTGCCGCCCAGGCTGTCGATGAAGTCGGACCAGTCGATGGGCGGCGGCGGCGGCTCGCCGGCGGCGGTGGCCGGGGCGGCGGCAAGCAATAATCCAAGGACCAAGCTGCAAAGCCAAAGACGCGGCATGATGAGTCTCCTGTTTATCCTGTAAGCATTTTAGCGCACCCGGGCGTTCATGTTTAATCACGTCTTAGCGATTTCAGCCCGCGTATTTCAGCGGCAGGACCGTGGTGTATTTGATTTCTTCCATTGCGAAGGATGAGCTCACGTCGGAGAACTCGATGGCGGCGATGAGCCGCTTATAGACCGCGTCATAGCCGGCGATATCGGGCGCCACGATCTTCAGCAGATAATCCACATCCCCCGACATGCGGTAGAACTCGACGACCTCGTCGATGGCCGCGATCTTCCGGGCGAAGGTCTCAAGCCAGTCCTGGCTGTGCTGGCTGGTCTTCAGGCCGACGAACACGGTGACCCCCAGATTGAGCGCTTTGGGCTCAAGCAGGGCGACCCGGCGGCGGATGACCCCCGCTTTTTCGAGATTCTGGATGCGCCGCCAGCAGGGCGTGGCCGACAGCCCGACCCGCTCGGCAATCTCAGCGACGGCGATGGTGGAGTCGTCCTGCAATATGGCAAGAATTTTATGATCTATGGAATCCATAAAATATTATACCAAAGAAATTATATTAAACAAAAAATAATACTAACAATGATAAAAATACTGAATGTATTAGAAAACCAAATCTAACCCGTTTGCGGCATAATCCCGGCAGTTCACAGAGGCAAATATTATGTTGAAGTCACTCTTCACCGATCATCCCGCCAGCGTCGATGAAACCTATTTAGAGCATATGGGCATGGCCCTGAGCTTCGCTAAGCCGCTGTTTACGGCCACCATCGCCTGCCTGATCCACGCCTTCCTGCCTTTCCTGTTCGTCTCCAAGGGCAGAGACACCATTGCCGATCTCCACGAACGCCTGGTCGTCAACCGCCGCGTCCAGCCCGAGGGCCGCCTGGCGGCGTTGGGGGACGATTAAGCCGCGTGAAAATTCCGGCGATTGGGTGTATCCATAAACCCGACGCTTCACGGGGACCCTTAGGATGGCGCTCGATATTCGGCCCTTGCATGACGCCCTCGGCGCGGAGGTTCGCGGCCTCGACTTGACCCGCCCCTTGAGCGATGAAACCCTCGATCAGTTGAACGCGGCGTTTGTTCGCTATCACCTCCTGTGTCTGCGGTCCGCGCCCCTGACCGCGCAGGATTTCGCGGCTCTCGCCCGGAATTTTGGCGAGCCCCAGGAACAGCTGCATTCCAACCGGCACCACCCGGATGTTCCTGAGGTGTCGGTCCTGGAAAGCACCTACGACTGCGCCGCCGATAAGCCCGATGACCTCGCCTCGGTGCGCCTGTCGGGCTGGCATACGGACGATTCCTACTTCGCCGTCCCGGCCAAGGCGACCATGCTGCAAATCCTGGTTGCGCCCGATGCCGGCGGCGAGACCCTGTTCTGCAACACAGCCTCCGCCTATGACGATCTCGACGCCGCCCAGCGCCACCGCCTCGATAGCCTCCAAGCCGTGCATCGCTTTGACACCCCCCGGGCCAAGGGCCTGGCCGAGGCGTTGGTCGGCGATGACGAGATTACCCCGGACGTGACCCATCCCCTGGCGCGCAGGCTTGAAGAAACCGGCCGAAAAGCGATCTATTTCAACCCCAACCGCACCGATCATGTGGTCGGCATGGCGCGCAAGCAGAGCGACGCACTGCTCGACCAACTGCATAAGCATATGACGAGGGCGCGCTATCGCTATGACCACCGCTGGCAACTCGGCGATGTGCTGCTATGGGACAACCGCTGCCTGATCCACGCAGTCAACACCGACTACCCGGTCGGCCAGAAACGCCTGCACCAGAGAATACTGCTGCGGGGCGAACGGCCGGTTTAAGCCCGCGCCTCCACCAACCCCACCATATCGGCGATGATCGCTGTCAGCTCGAAGTCTTTAGGCGTGTAGACCGCCGCGACGCCGTTTGCCTTTAGCGCCTCGGCGTCGGCGAGGGGGATGATGCCGCCGACTACGAGGGGGGTTTTGGCCAGGCCGGCGTCCTTCATGCGCGTGATGATGTCGAGGATCAGCGGGGTATGGGTGCCCGAGAGGATCGAGACGCCGATCACATGGGGGGCCTGATCCTGGGCGATTTCGACGATGCGCGCCGGGGTCTGGCGGATGCCTTCATAGATCACCTCGATGCCGCAATCGCGGGCCCGCAGCGCAATCTGTTCGGCGCCGTTGGAATGGCCGTCCAGGCCGGGCTTGGCGATCAGCAGCTTGATCGGCGAGCCCAGGCGCTCGGCCAGGGCATGGGTGCGGGCGCGGATGTCCCGAATATCATCGAGCCCGCCCGCCTCGCCCGGCTCGCCATCGATGCCCGTGGGGGCGCGGTATTCGCCGTAGACCTCACGCAGGGTGCCGGCCCATTCGCCGGTGGTGACGCCGGCATGGGCGCAGGCGATAGAGGGCTCCATGACGTTCGCGCCCTCGGCGGCGGCAACGTGCAAAGCCTCAAGGGCGGCCGCCACCGCCGCTTCGTCGCGGGCCTTGCGCCAGGCGGCGATGTTGCGCAGCTGGGCCGCCTCGGCCTCGGCCTCGACGGTGAGGAAGCCGCCGTCCTGGCCGGCGGCGAGGGGTGAGATGCCGCTCTCGGTGAAGGCGTTGACGCCGACCACGATTTTCTCGCCGCTCTCGATGGCCGCCAGGCGGCGGGCGTTGGAGGCGACCAGGGCCTGCTTCATATAGCCGCTCTCGACGGCCGCCACCGCGCCGCCCAGATCGGCGATGCGGGTGATCTCTTCCTGCGCCGAGGCTTTCAGCTCGGCGACCTTGGCGGCGATCACGCCTGAGCCTTCGAAGATATCGTCGAACTCGAGGATATCGGTCTCATGGGCGACGATCTGTTGCAGGCGCAGGCTCCATTGCTGGTCCCATTCCCGGGGCAGGCCGAGGGCCTCGTTCCAGGCGGGAAGCTGCACGGCGCGGGCGCGGGCGTCCTTCGACAGCACCACCGCCAGCATCTCGATGAGGATGCGGTAGGCATTGTTTTCCGGCTGTTGCTCGGTGAGCCCGAGTGAATTGACCTGCACCCCATAGCGGAAGCGCCGGAGCTTGGGATCTTCCACGCCATAGCGCGTCGCCAGCAGCTCGTCCCACATCTCGGTGAAGGCGCGCATCTTGCAGATTTCGGTGATCAGCCGAAGCCCGGCATTGACGAAGAAGGAGACCCTGCCGACCAGGGCCGGGAAGTCGGCCTCGGGCAGCTCGTCCGAACAGCGCAGGCGGTCCAGGATGGCGATGGCGTTGGCCAGGG
Source organism: Alphaproteobacteria bacterium (assembly GCA_046582565.1). Lineage (GTDB taxonomy): Bacteria > Pseudomonadota > Alphaproteobacteria > JAAXGF01 > JAAXGF01 > JAYGED01. The sequence continues at coordinate 7,166 of JAYGED010000014.1, read as the reverse complement.
TGAAGGCAATCTCCTGTTCGGTGGTCGCGCCGGCTTCCTGCAGGTGATAGGAGCAGAGGTTGATGGGGTTCCAGCGCGGCGTCTCACGGCCGGCGAAGGTGATCAGATCGGTGGTCAGCTTGAGAGACGGCCCTGGCGGAAAGATATAGGTGCCGCGCGCCAGATATTCCTTGAGGATATCGTTCTGCACCGTGCCGGCCAGGGCGGCGCGGTCGGCGCCTTGGCGCTCGGCGGCGGCTACATAGAGGGCGAACAGCCAGGGCGCTGTGGCGTTAATGGTCATGGAGGTGTTCATCTGTTCCAGCGGGATGCCGTCGAACAGGGCCTCCATGTCGCCGAGATGGCTGATCGGCACGCCGACCTTACCGACCTCGCCCGAGGCCAGGGCGTGATCCGGGTCGTAGCCGGTCTGGGTCGGCAGGTCGAAGGCCACCGACAGGCCGGTCTGGCCGCGCGCCAGGTTGGCGCGATAGAGCGCGTTCGACGCGGTCGCCGAGCTGTGACCGGAGTAGGTCCGCATGATCCACGGCCTATCTCGCTTGGGATTGCCGGAGTCGCTCTTGGGGTTGCCGGAGTCGCGCTTGACGTGGTCGTTCATGGTGCCTTCCGCCGATTTTGTGCGCTAGCAGCATAGATTATGCTGCATTGCAAAAATACCTTGCCAAAACTGTGCCGCACTGTCCAGAATTGCGTAAGCAAAGAATGTGAACCATACAAATGGGGGGAGCCTGACAAATGGGCAAGACGGCCGACATCGTCGAACTGGAGACCAACGGCAACATCGAGACTAAGGATCTCTACGAGGTTGGCGAGATTCCGCCGCTCGGCCATGTGCCGGTAAATATGCATGCCTGGGCGATCCGCCGCGAGCGCCACGGCGAGCCCGATACCGCCATGCAGGTCGAGGTGGTGCCGACGCCCGAGATCGATTCAGACGAAGTGCTGGTTATGGTCATGGCGGCGGGGGTCAATTACAACGGCGTCTGGGCGGCCCTGGGCAAGCCCGTATCGCCGTTCGACATCCACAAGGCCGACTTTCATGTGGCCGGCTCCGACGCCGCCGGTATCGTCTGGGCGGTGGGCCGGAGAGTGACCCGCTGGAAGGTCGGCGACGAGGTCGTTGCCCATTGCAATCAGGACGACGGCGACGACGAGGAATGCAACGGCGGCGATCCCATGCTGTCGCCGTCCCAGCGCATCTGGGGCTACGAGACCCCGGACGGCTCCTTCGCCCAGTTCTGCCGGGTGCAGTCGCGCCAGCTCATGGCCCGGCCCAAGCATCTCACCTGGGAGGAGAGCGGCTGCTATGTGCTGACCCTGGCGACCGCCTACCGCATGCTGTTCGGCCATCGCCCGCATATCCTGCGCCCCGGCCATAACGTGCTGGTCTGGGGCGGGGCGGGCGGTCTGGGCTCCATGGCGATCCAGCTCATCGCCACCGCCGGGGCCAACGCCATTGCCGTGATTTCCGAGGACGAAAAGCGCGATTTTGTGCTGTCCCTCGGGGCCAGGGATGCCATCAACCGTTCGAATTTCGATTGCTGGGGGCAATGCCCTGATATCGACGATGTCGAGGGCTACGCCGCCTACGCCAAGAAGGTGCGCGAATTCGGCAAGGCGATCTGGGCGATCACCGGCAAGGGCAACGATGTGGATTTCGTCTTCGAGCATCCCGGTGAGCAGACCTTCCCGGTGTCCTGCTTCGTCGTCAAGCGCGGCGGCATGGTGGTGTTCTGCGCGGGCACCACGGGCTTTAATCTGACCTTCGATGCGCGCTTCGTCTGGATGCGCCAGAAGCGTATCCAGGGCAGCCATTTCGCCAATCTCAAACAGGCCAGCCAGGCCAACCGGCTGATGATCGAGCGGCGAATCGATCCCTGCATGAGCGAGGTCTTCGCCTGGCGCGACATCCCCCGCGCCCATATGAAGATGCTCAGGAACGAGCATAAGCCGGGCAATATGGCGGTCCTCATCCAGGCCAAGCGCCCCGGCATGCGAACCCTGGAAGACGCCCGCGAGGCGTGAGGGCGTGCCTGTGTCGAGTCGCAAGAAAGCTTGTGAATTCGAACAAATCTGCGTAAGTGCAGTGGGATTTATATGTAATAACAACTAGTTAATAAGTAATTGCAAATAACATAATTATTCTTATGCTATTTGAATGGCGGATGAGATCACGCAAGAGTGGGGATTTTACGGTCGCGCAATAGAGCAGGCCGAGCTTGAGAAGATTATTTCTTCTGGGCGCTGGTTTTTCTGTGCAATTTCCGGGCGCCGCCGCATCGGTAAAACGACGCTGATCCAAAGGGCCATGGCCGCCCGCCCGGATCTGGAGGCATTTTATTTCCAGGTGCCTGACAGCGACGAGAGGGGCGTTGTTCAGACGTTTCAAGACGCGCTCGAAGACATTGGCGAGTCTTCAGCATTGTTTGAAAATGTCCGTACATTTTTGCACATGGCCGCGGCAATTGAGCTTCTATGTGAAGCGGGATTCATCGTCATTATTGATGAATTCCAATATTTTCATCGCAAGGCTCTGTCGCCATTCACGTCCTATTTACAGCATACGGTTGATAATCTCAGGGATACAAAGACCGGCGGTCTGTTCGTTCTCGGATCGATCCACACCGAGATGACCGCGGTTCTCGAAGATCGCACGTCTCCCTTGTTCAATAGAGTCACGCATCGTATCGAAATTGGGCATTGGGATTTTGCGACGCTGTTCGAGATGTTTGACGCTCACCACATAGAGGACCCGATGCACCGGCTGTTCCTGTGGTCATTGTTTGAGGGTGTGCCGAAATTTTATCGTGACTGCTTCGAGGCCGAGGTTCTGAATCCGGGAGAGAACGCCCGCCAAGATACGCTCGCAAAGCTTTTCTTCGAGGGGACCAGCCCCTTGCGTGACGAAGCGACGAACTGGTTCTTGCGTGAACTTCGAGGGCGTTATGACAGTGTCTTGAAGCTTCTTGCATACAAGGGGCCGTGCTCGTATCACGAGCTTATCGTCGAGTATGGGCGGGCGGGGTCTGGCGGCGAAAAACAACTCAGCGAGTATCTTCGAACGTTGATAGAGCGTTATCAAATGGTCGAAAAGCGACAGCCGGTTTTTGCGGGCGATCGGTCGCGCAAGGCTCGATACGCGATTACCGATAATTTCCTTGCGTCCTGGCTCAAAGCATTGGCGCGCAATGTACAGATTGCGCGAATACGTCCTGTTGATCATTCGATCAGCAGGGCCGATGAGGCCTTGAAAATTCAAGAAGGTTTTGGATTCGAGAAAATGGTGCGGTTGCTTAGCGAAGAATGCTCCCGTCGGGGAGTTGGGGATTTTGCTCTGACAGATATCGTTTATGGATATTGGAATAAGAAAGATGGGTCAGACATCGAAATTGACTTAGTTGCCTATAATGATGAGTTGCGCGTTGTTCGCTTTGGCTCATGTAAACGAAACGATGCCCAGCACAGCAGTGAAGCGCTGGAGAAATTTATAGGTCATATGAGCCGGTTCATGCGGACAAAAGAAGGTCGGCGTTTTACGGACTGGGAAATCGAGAAGGCACTTTACAGTCCTACATTTTCGACCGGTCAGCGCGAGCGACTAGAGGCGAAAGGATTCATTTGTCTTGATTTGACGGATTACGCTCGTTTCCTCGGCCCGCCTGAAATGCCACTCTTCGATGCCGCCGCAGCCAAACAGGAACCATGACAATGGCTACAAAGTTTTCATCGTGAAAGCCACAGTCCGCACCGGCCTGACGGGCGAGCACAGCATGATGGTCGCCGAGAGCCATCTGGTGCCCGCCCTGTACCCGGAGTTTGAGACCTTTCAAATCATGCCCCCGGTGTTCGCCACTGGCTTCCTTGTGGGCTTTATCGAATGGGCCTGCGTTGAGACCCTCAACCCTCATCTCGATGACTATGAGCAGAGCCTGGGGACCGAGATCGACATCAGCCATGAAGCGGCCACCCCCGCCGGTCAGCGGGTAACCGCCACGGTCGAATGCGTCGGCGTCGAGGGTCGCCGCCTGTCCTGGGCGGTCGAGGTCAGGGATGAGAAAAACCTCATCAGCCGGGGTCGTCATGAGCGGTTCGTCATTGACCGCGAGCGTTTCATGGCCTCCCTGGGAGGTTCCCATGAACCGCTATAGCCACGCGCTCGCCGCCGCCGAGGCGCTGCTCGACGCCGCGCGCCAGGCGGTGGCGGCGGATGTGGTCAGCGACGGCCGGGTCCAGGGCGCGCTGCTCGATGAGCATCAATTCGCCGCCCACGGGCTGGCCTGGTATGCGACCTATGTAGCGGCCCTGCGTCAAATGCTGGGCTGGGCCGAGCGGCTTGAGGCGACCGGCGCGCGCGGCGAGCTTGAAGAGCTCATGCTGCAAGCGGCATTCGGTGAATATCTCGCCCAATTGGCCGGCGGTATCGCCATGAGCCAGGTCGAGGTCGTGCGGCCCGGCGACCTCGGCGTCGATGACGCTGCCCTGGCCGCATTTCATACAGGGGCGGTGAAAGACCTCATCGCCACGGGCAATTCCGCCGCCAACAGGCTACGCATCGCCGCGTTGATCAGCGATGGCAATTTCGGCAACTCCGGTCTCGGCGATGAGACGCTGGAAATGGTGCGCGACCAATTCACCCGCTTCGCCGCGGAGCGCGTCACCCCTCATGCGCAAGGTTGGCACCGCAACGATTCCCTCATCCCCATGGCGGTCATCGATGAGATGGCCGAACTCGGCGTGTTCGGCCTGACCATCCCCGAGGAATGGGGCGGCGCCGGGCTCGGCAAGGTCGCCATGTGCGTGGTCACCGAGGCCTTGAGCCGGGGCTCGCTCGGGGTCGGCTCTCTCGCCACCCGCTCGGAGATCGCTGCCGAACTGATCCGCCTGGCCGGTACGACTGAACAAAAACAACGCTGGCTGCCCGTCCTGGCGAGCGGCGAAGTGCTGCCCACGGCGGTGTTTACCGAGCCCGGCACCGGCTCGGACCTGGGCGCTTTGCGCACCCGTGCGGTAAAGGACGGCGAGATCTGGCGCATCACCGGCAACAAGACCTGGATCACCCATGCCGCGCGCGCCGATCTGATGACCCTGCTGGTGCGCAGCAACGCGGACGAGGCGGGCTACAAGGGCCTCTCCATGTTCTTAGCCGAGAAACCGCGCGGCACGGTCGATGATCCGTTCCCGGCCCCCGGCATGTCGGGCACCGAGATCAATGTGCTCGGCTATCGCGGCATGAAGGAATATGAGATCGCCTTCGACGGCTTCGAGGTGGCCGGCGACGCCCTGCTCGGGGCCGAAGAGGGGCGCGGCTTCAAGCAGCTCATGGAGACCTTCGAGTCGGCGCGTATCCAGACCGCGGCGCGGGCCGTTGGCGTCGCCCAGAACGCCCTCGACCTGGGCCTCGCCTATGCGCTTGAGCGCAACCAGTTCGGCCGCGCCATCTATGGCTTCCCCAGGGTATCGGGCAAGCTCGCCTGGATGGCGGTGGAGATCATGATCGCCCGCCAGCTCGCCTGGCATGCGGGCCGCGAAAAGGACGCTGGCCATCGCTGCGACCTGGAGGCTGGTATGGCCAAGCTGCTGGCCGCCAGGGTCGCCTGGAGCGCCGCCGACAACGCCCTGCAAATCCACGGCGGCAACGGCTACGCCGAGGAATTCGCCATCAGCCGGGTGCTGGTCGATTCGCGCATCCTCAACATCTTCGAAGGCGCCGCCGAAATCCAAGCCCAGGTGATTGCCCGGCGGCTGCTGGGGGGGAACTAGGCTACTCTGCCAACTTTTCGGCAATCACGCGATGCACGAGGAGGGATTCGCAGACGAATTCCCAGTATTCCCAGTTGGGCACTTCACCCCAATTGCTGAACTGGACGATGACAATGTCTCGCTCAGGAAAGATGTGCAGAAATTGGCCTCTTACTCCGAGACCAGTGAAACCGTTCCTGTCGCCCGAAAGCACCCACCATTGGTAACCGTAGGAAAAATTTTGCCGGAAGCCGTGAAATTTACAATTTTCTTCTGTCGTAACTTTTTCATCGACCGACTGCCTCACCCACTTTGCCATTAGATCGGCCCCGGAGGTTCCCCCGGCCAGGTATCGTTCCAGTACCCAATATCCTAGCCTGGCCATATCGCCAGGGCCGGTATATAGGCAGCAATAGGCTGGGGGATGCCGCTCAAAGTCCGCCTTCCACGTCGCCTTGCGCTGCATACCGAAAGGCTGCCAAATGAAATGTTGGAGCCCCTTTGCTAATGTCGGTTTTTCGATGTCCGGGACTGCCTTAAGTCGTTGCTCCACCAGCATTCCCAAAAGCAGGCTGTCGAAGCCTGAATAATCGAAGGGTCTTGCATTTCTCTCCCTGAATTTATGGTCCTTCAACACCCTTGCAGCCGCTTCAATCAATGTTTTGTATGTCACCGGGTTGCCGTTATCGTCTTTCTCGATTCTGATCGACGGGGTGTGCTTTTTATCCGACCATATCAAGCCGCTCGACATCCGTAGAAGATCGCGCAGCGTGGCCCGGCCAGAAAAATTGAGTCCGATCTCCGCCAACGCGACCGAAACGGCAGTATCCAAATTCACCGGCTCGCCGTAGACGGGATCCATCAGCACCCGACCGAACAGTAATGACGTTAACGACTTGGTGATCGAGGCGATGCTGTGTCTTTTTATACGGTCATTCTCTCGGCATTCTGCGTCGGCATATGGCGATAGCTTATGCAGAACAACCTTGCCGGCGCGAATAGCGAAGAGCACACAGACTTTCCTTCGCTTCATGAATTCATTCAGATAACATTTTCTGAACGTACCGCACTTGTACTTAATATCGAGGTCGAACTCTGGGATCGACGTCGTCGCCTCGTGAACCGGTGTGATAAATACCTTATGTGCCCATTTGCCAGCGTGAACGACACGGCCTTGGGTGGCGAACAGCACTAGAAAAACCAGCACAACCCATCTCAACCATTTCAACATCACAACCTCTTCTTTTGCTCGGTTCGCCCTCACGTTGCTATCACTGCCGAGATTTTCCCGCTGATTCCGAGAAGGCTACTAGTGGATTGAGCGGAACAAAGGAGTCCGATTTGGGATTCCTATATGCTCTGTTGTGTGCGATTCAATGTGATGCGCACAGGAATATCCTTCACCGTCTCCGCCGAAGATCGCTCTT
>JAYGED010000274.1:0-32015 GCA_046582565.1 Alphaproteobacteria bacterium | reverse complement strand
AAAATCGACGACGAGCTTGTGCAGACGTCAATCGATCTGGGCGATCATGATTCTGTCATCAAGGCGCTGGCGCTCAAAGCCGGGCTGCCGGTGGAGGTGGTCGAGCGGGTGTTCTCCCTGCAAGGCTCGAAATCCATCACGGCGTTGGTCTGGCAGGCGGGGCTCGGCATGCGCACGGCGATCCAGGTGCAGCTTCGTATCGCCCGGGTGCCGCCCATGGATGTGCTCAACGCCAAAGACGGCACTGACTACCCGCTCACGGCTGACGAGCTTCAATGGCACGCTGACATGTTCGCCATCTAGAGCAATATCCGATCAGATTGAACCGGTAGAGTTCAATCGGATCGGATAAAATTGCTCTAGTTTTTAGAAGATAGAGCATCTTTATCCACAAGGTGGATCGCTGAAAGCGACTCAACTTGACCGGATGATGCTCTAGTACCAACCGGGGTGGTCTATTCGATCATGGTTCCGGTGCCGTGCTCGGTGAAAATTTCGAGCAGCACAGCATGGGCCAGGCGGCCATCGAGAATATGGGCAGCGCCCTGGCTTGCCTCGACGTAATTCAGGCAGGTCTCCAGCTTGGGGATCATGCCGCCGGTAATCGCACCGCTCTTCATCAGCTGGCGTACGTCGTCGGCGGTCATGCGCGAGATCAACTCACCCGAGGCGTCCTTAACGCCGGCCACGTCGGTCAACATGATCAGCTTGGCGGCCCCCAGGGCTGACGCCACCGCGCCCGCCACCGTATCGGCGTTGATGTTATATGTTTCGCCATTGGCGCCGATGCCAATCGGCGCGATCACCGGGATGATATCGGATTTCTTGAATACCTGGAGGATGCCGGGATTGATGTTCTCCGGCTCGCCGACGAAACCCAAATCGAGAATTTGCTCGATATTGGAATCCGGGTCGCGCTGAGTGCGCCGCAGTTTGCGCGCCTCGATGAGCTGTGCGTCCTTGCCTGAGAGGCCCACCGCATGACCCCCGGCGGCGTTAATCGAGGTGACGATCTGTTTGTTGATCTGGCCCGACAGCACCATTTCCACGATACCGACGCTTTCCTTGTCGGTCACCCTAAGGCCGTCAATGAACTCGCTCTTAATCGCCAGGCGCGCCAGCATCTCGCCGATTTGCGGCCCGCCGCCATGGACCACAACGGGGTTGATACCGACCTGCTTGGCGAGCACCACGTCGCGGGCGAAGGCCTCGGCGAGCGCTTTGTCTCCCATGGCGTGGCCGCCGTATTTAATGACGAAGGTGGCGCCGGAAAATCGACGCATATAGGGCAACGCCTCCGAGATGGTGGCGGCGGTCTCCAACAAATGAGTCAGATCGCTGTCGGGTTTCTTAGCCATGGTGGCGGCGAACTTATAGGGATTCGGCCAGCTCGGCAATCGATGCGCGCGTCTCGGCTATGCCCAGGCCGCCAAGGGCGCTGGTGGTGGCGACCTCGGGGTGGGCCGCTGGATGGCGTAGCAGTTCGGCGGCGAGCGCCGCCACGGTTGCCTCAAGAGCGGCGGGTTTGGTCTTATCGGCCTTGGTCAGGATGATCTGATAAACCACCGCCGCGTCATCGAGCATGGACATTACATCGCGATCCGGGGGCTTCAGCCCGTGACGCGCGTCGATCAGCAGCATGACCCGGCGCAGCGTGACGCGGCCCTTGAGATAGCTGTTGACCAGCCCGGTCCAGGCCGCGATGTCGCTCTTCGAGGCGCGGGCATAGCCGTAACCGGGCAGATCGACCACCATCAGCCGGCCGCCCAGGTCGAAGAAATTGATTTGCTGGGTGCGCCCCGGCGTGCGCGATGTGCGGGCCAGGGAATTTTGCCCGACCAGGGCGTTGATCAGGCTCGACTTGCCGACATTGGAGCGCCCGGCGAAGGCGATTTCGGTCAGGCCGGCGGGTGGTAGACGGTCCTGGGTTGCCGCGCCGGCGACAAAGTTGCAGGCCTGGGTGAACAGTTTACGCCCCGCCTCGATAGCGGCTTCATCAGGTGGATTTGTTGGATCCGCCATGACCTAATATATCCGCACTGACGCCCATTTTTCTCATGATGAGCCACTGCTGGGCGATCGACAGAATGTTGTTCCAGCACCAGTAGATCACCAAACCCGCCGGGAAGCCTGCCAGGATAAAGGTGAAAAAGATGGGCAGCATCATCATGATCTTGGCCTGGGTGGGATCGGGCGGTTGCGGGTTGAGCTTCTGCTGCAGCCACATGGTAACGCCCATCACCAAGGGCCAAACCCCAACGTTTAAAATGGCGAGCATGCCGAGGCTGTTCATTTCGAGCCAAACGGCGGGGTTCCAATCGATCAGCCCAAACAGCGTCAACACACCCAACGGGTCGGGCGCGGAGAGATCCTGGATCCAGCCGAAGAACGGCGTCTGGCGCATCTCGATGGTGACGAACAGCACCTTATAGAGCGAGAAGAACACCGGAATCTGCACGACCACAGGCAGGCAACCGGCGGCCGGGTTGACCTTCTCGGTCTTGTACAGCGCCATCATCTCCTTCTGCATGCCGGCCTTGTCGTCGCCGAACTTCTCGCGCAGTTCGGTGATCTTGGGCTGCAGCTTCTTCATCTTGCTCATCGATTTGTAGGACTTGTTGGCGAGCGGGAAGAAGGCGGCCTTGATGAGGACCGTCAGCAGCAGGATGGCGAGGCCGTAATTGCCGATCAAGCCGTAGAAATAGCTCAGGGCGAAGAAGATCGGTTTGGTGATGAAGTAGAACCAGCCGAAATCCACCGCCAGATCGAAATTGACGATACCGTAGGCCTCCGCGTAGTCGTCGAGCACGCCGACCACCTTGGCGCCGATGAACACCCGATCGGTGATCTCGACGCTGCCACCCGCAGGAACGGCGAGTGCCGCGCGCAGGGTATCGACTTGATATTTATCCGTGCCGGCGGTGTTGCTGTGGATGAAGCGGGAGGTGATCGGAACCGATTGGTCGGGCAACAGGGCGACCAGCCAGTATTTATCGGTGATGCCGATCCAGCCGCCGGTGGTCTGATTGATTATGGTGCCCTTGGGTTCTTCCTGCAGATCGTCGTAGTCGATCTCGGACAGGGTGCCGTCGAAAACACCAAGCAATCCTTCATGCAGGATATAGAAGCCCAGAGTCTCGGGTGTGTTGGAACGGTTGACCAGGCTGTAGGGAAGCAATTCGACGGCGGCGTTTCCCCGGTTCTCGACCCGTTGGGTGATCGTGAACAGATATTCATCATCGATCGAAATTTTCCGCGTAAAGATCAGCCCTTCGCCGTTGTCCCAACTCAGGGTGACCGGTTGATCAGGCGTCAACACCTTGCCGTTGGCTTTCCACAGCGTGTTGCGGTCGGGCGCGTTCGGGCCTATCCAGCCGAATTCGGTGAAATAGGCGTTCTCCGAGCCTTGCGGCGACAACAGGATGATCTGCGGGCTTTCCGCATCGATGGTCTCTCGGTAATTGGTCAGGGTAATGTCGTCGATCCGTCCGCCCTCGAGCGATAGGGAACCCTGCAGGCGGGGCGTTCTGACCTCGATGCGGGGGGTCGCGGCCAGGGCCTTCTCGCGGCTGACGCCGCCGTTGGTCTCGCCGCCGATAGGGGTGACGCTGCCGGGCAGGCTGGGCGCTTCGCCGGTCAGGCTCGGCGCGTCGCCGGCCGAGGGAGTCGCTGGGGAGTCGCCGGTCTGTGCGGATATGACGCCCTGAGAGGCTGCTTCCTGCTGGAGCGCCGCCTGCTCGGCAAAATAGATCTCCTCCGCTTCGCGCTGAGGCGCGAAATAGAAAAACTCGAAACCGACAATAACCATGATCGAAAGGGCGATCGCCAGGACTGTATTTTTTTGGTCGCTCACGAGCCGGGCTCCGCGGACAGATGTTTCTTAGGCTCATGAGCGGGAACCGGGTCATACCCAGAACCGCCCCAGGGATGGCAGCGCCCGATACGGCGCAGGGTCAAAACCCCGCCGGTGATGGCGCCGTGGCGGGCGATGGCTTCGCGGGCATAGCCCGAGCATGTCGGCTGAAACCGGCAGCTCATGGCGAGATATGGCGAGATCGCCAGCTGGTAGAGGCGGATAGCACCGCTCAATAGCCTGGCTGCCAAGGTCATTGGGAGCCTGCCTTGGCGGTCAGGCCGGCAAGCGCACCCTCGAGATCGGCAAGCAGATCGCCGTAGGGGCGGCCCAGGGTCTGGCGCCGGGCGATCAGCACGTAATCCCAGCCCTCGGATGCACGGCTCGTCATGACCTCGGCCACGGCGGCGCGCAGGCGGCGGCGCGCCCGGTTGCGTTGCACTGCATTGCCGACCTTGCGGCTTGCGGTATAGCCGATGCGGAAGGGGCTCGAGTCGAACTCGGCGTCCTGCTCAGCCTGTGCCGGTCTGGCGGCAGCCTGGAGAATCAGTCCGGGGGTTACCCATTTTTGTCGTGTTGCGGCGACGCGAAGAAATTCCGAGCGCTGCTTGAGCCGCTCAATCGGCGCGGCCATGGGCATTGCAGCCATAGGTATGCTTAAGCGGAAAGACGCTTGCGGCCCTTGGCCCGGCGATGGGCCAGCACGCGCCGGCCACCGGGAGTTGCCCGGCGGGCGCGAAATCCATGGCGGCGCTTGCGCTTGATGACGCTGGGCTGAAAGGTACGTTTCACAGGGTTGGCTCCATCATGTCGATGAACAAGAGACGAGAGAAATAAGGAAAAACATCGGCGCCGAAAAGGCTCAGCCCCGTTGTATAGAAACTCGTGCAGCGCCTGTCAAACAAGACAGGCGCCTGAAGCGCTATTTAGCCGAGACCGAAGTCCTGGAAGCGCTTGTTGAACTTGGCGACCTGACCGGCGGTATCGACCAAACGCCCAACGCCGCCGGTCCAGGCGGGATGGGACTTGGGATCGACATCGAGGCGCAACGTATCGCCCGCGGCGCCCCATGTGGTGCGCGTAGCGTAGCTGCTGCCGTCGGTCATCACCACGGTAACGTCGTGGTAATCGGGGTGGGTGTCTTTCTTCATCGTGATGCTCCTGAATTCAAGGCGCGAGTTATAGCGAAGCCCGGCGGCGCTTACAAGTCGGCAAATTAAGCCCACCTATGGCTGATGCTTGCTATAAGAGTTTCATGAAACCAGAAGCAACAAACTCATGAGTGTCACCGACGGGCCGGGGCAGCGCGATTCCAGCCGCAATCTCAGCGTGCTTCGCGAACTGATCCGTTTCATTGCGCCCTACAAACTGGCTGTCGCCGGTGCGATGCTGGCCCTGACCACGGCGGCGGGCACGGTGCTGGCGCTCGGCTTCGGTCTGCGCCGGCTGGTCGACGACGGCTTTCGCGGCAGCGATGCGGGTCTGCTCGATCAGGCCCTGGGGGTCATGTTCGTGGTTATCGCCCTGTTGGCGGCGGCCAGCTACGGGCGCTTTTATCTGGTTTCCTGGATTGGTGAGCGTGTGGTGGCCGATTTGCGCCGCGCGGTCTATGACCATATTATTTCCCTGAGCCCGGCGTTTTTCGAGACAACCCGCACCGGCGAAATCCTGTCGCGCCTGACCACCGACACCACGGTGCTGCAGGTGGTTGTCGGCTCGACCGCCTCCATGGCGCTGCGCAACATACTGATGCTGATCGGCGGCATGACGTTGCTCGCCGTGACCAGCCCAAAATTGACCGGGCTTGTGGTGCTTATCGTGCCGCTGATTATTCTCCCGATCTTCGTCTTCGGCCGCCGGGTGCGCCGCCTGTCGCGCGACAGCCAGGATCGCATCGCCGACGCCGGAAGCCACATCGATGAAACCATAGCCGCCGTGCGCACGGTGCAGGCCTTTACCCACGAAGCCTTTGAGCGGCGCCGTTTCACCGGCCGGGTCGAGGCCGCCTTCAGTACCGCTGTTGCGCGCATCAAAGTGCGCGCCGTGCTGACCGCCGTGGTTATCTTGCTGGCCTTCGGCGCGGTGGGCACGGTGCTGTGGGTCGGCGGCCATGACGTTATCGCCGGGCGGATCAGCGCCGGTGAGCTTTCCGCCTTTGTGTTCTACGCGGTGGTGGTGGCCGGCGCCGTGGGCTCCTTGAGCGAAGTGGTCGGCGAATTGCAGCGCGCAGCAGGTGCTACCGAACGGCTCATGGAGCTGTTAGCCACGCGCTCGGCCATAACCACGCCCGATAAGCCACAGCCCCTGCCGGAGCCGGCCGGCGGCGCCGTGCTGTTCGACGATGTCACCTTCCATTACCCGACCCGGCCCGACAGCTCCGCCCTGGAGCATTTTTCCCTCTCCGTCGAGCCCGGCGAGACCGTTGCCCTGGTCGGCCCCTCGGGCGCCGGCAAGACCACGGTGTTCCAGTTGCTGCTGCGGTTCTACGATCCCGACAGCGGCACGGTCGCCCTCGACGGCGTCGATCTGCGCGAGGCCGATCCGCAGGCGGTGCGCGGGCGCATGGCGCTGGTGCCCCAGGATCCTGTGGTGTTCGCGGCAAGTGCGTGGGACAACATCCGCTATGGCCGGCCCGAGGCGAGTGATGATGAGGTGCGCGCAGCCGCAGACGCCGCCGCCGCCACCGGCTTTCTCGACGCTCAGGCGGAAGGCTTCGACGGGCCTCTCGGCGAGCGCGGCGTGCGCCTGTCCGGCGGCCAGCGCCAGCGCATCGCCATCGCCCGGGCGATCCTGCGCAACGCCCCGGTGCTGCTGCTCGACGAGGCGACCAGCGCGCTCGATGCGGAGAGCGAGGCCGTGGTCCAGGCCGCCCTCGAAAAGCTCATGGCGGGCCGCACCACCCTGGTCATCGCCCATCGGCTGGCCACCGTGCTCAAGGCCGACCGCATCGTGGTCATGGATGAAGGCCGCGTGGTGGCCGAAGGAACCCACACCCAGCTCATCGCCCAAGGCGGCCTCTACGCCCGCCTGGCGGAGCTCCAGTTCGATATGGATCAGGGCGGCGACGAAGAAGCCGCGCAAATGCTGGCTGATTAGGGGGCGCTTAAGGCTCGCCTATCCGCCCCGCGCAGCACCCCGTCTTGCGGCGCCGCCGAAGTTCACGCTGGCTTTGCCGGTGGGGGCCTTTATGGAGCCTGCGCCGGGATCGAACTGGCTATGGTGGATGGTTTTTTCGGTTTGATCGGCTTTGGCTTTGTGTTTTTTGGATTTCTGCGCCGCCCTTGCCTTTGCCCGTTCGCGGGCTCTTGCTTTGGTCATGCTTTCTTCCTCCGCTTGTTCGAGGAAAACACCGAATCCCAGCCGGAGCGGTATTTCGGGGTGGAAACGCTGGAGAAATAGCTCGGGGAATTGTCGGCCGCGGCTGCGCTCTTGGTCGATTTCTCGACCGCAGTCGGTTTTTCTGCCGGCGCGCTCTCGGCCCCAGATCCAGATTTCGTCTCAGATTTCGTCTCGGCCCCAGATCCAGATTTAGTCTCGGCCCCAGATCCAGATTTCGTCTCAGACTTCGCCTCAGACTTCTTCTCAGCCTTGGGTTTGGTGGCGCCTTTTGCGCTCTTGGTCGTGCTCTCGCTCATAACTTTCCGGTTCCTTACAATCCTGGCGCGCCATTCTGCCCTATCCCCACCCTTGGCGTCATGCGCTTTAATTACTCGGTGGCGCTTGCAGGTTCCAGTCATTCTTGTAAACAGCGGGCGCATTTTTGATGCCGAGGCGCCACAACAGGCGAGCGTCTTCACTGCCCGTGGTGAAATCGATGGCAACGGCGCTGTGCAGGGTCTGGAACTGATCGATGATGGTGATATCGCCGATCTGGTGCTTATTCGCATAGCAATAGCGGGGGCTGAGCGCGTGGGCTTGTAGCATTTCTAGGAGTTCGCCCGCCTCATCCTCCGCCATCCCTTCGATGCCGGTGGTGAAGCCGCAGACGGCATAGAGCGACCTGCGCCCGGTCAGCGGATGGGGAAGCGCCAGATAGTGGCGAACCGGGGGCAGGCGGTCTTGCTGGTCTTTGGTCTTGATGGGCGGCGCCTTGGTCTCGCCATAACGCCCGCCGGAGGCGCTGTAGAAATGCTGGACAACGAGCCCGTCGATCCGCTCTTTGGTTGCTTGATCGAGGTCGTCGTAGGCGGCCCGCATATCGGCAATCAGCGTCTCGCCGCCGCGCTTCGGCATCTTAAGCGCATAGAAAACGATGGCGCTCGCCGGGTTGGCCTCATAGCACTGGTCGCTGTGCCAGAACGCCGCGCCGTTGCGCACCGCCTCGTCCCGATCGCGCTCCTGGGTGTTGCCGACCGCTTCGATCTCGGGGAAGCCTCTGAGGCGCAGGTGATCGACCGGATGGGGATCAGGCGTGCCGATCTTGTGGCCGAACGCCAGATATTCCGTCTCATCCAAAATCTGGTTCTTGATGACCAGGACCCGATGCTCGTAAAGCGCATCGAGCAGGGACGTAATGGTCGGCTCGGAGATATCGCGGGCCAGATCGATGCCATGGACCTCGATACCGAAGCTGGATCCTTCAATCGCTCTGAATTCCATCCTTAAGATGCCCTGCCGATGCCGATCCGAGGCGCAATCATTTTAAACGCCAGGGGCGCCAGGATGACCACCAGAAAGATGCGCACCACATGGTGGGTCGAGACGAAGGCCGGGTCGACGCCCAGGGCCAGGGCGATCAGGGTCATTTCGGCCAGGCCGCCGGGGGCGAAGGCGAGGACCAGGGCAGCCACCGGCAGGCCGAGGGCGGCATGCAGGCCCAGGGAAAACAGCACGCCGATGCCCAGCATGATCGCCGTGGCGCCGCCGGCGGCGACGAGGGCGCGCAACACCCGGCGCGGGCCGACCCCTGCAAAGCGGCAGCCGATGGCCGTGCCGATGACGATCTGGGCGATGATAATAAGCTCGGACGGCGGCTTCGAGGTGGTCAGGCCGAACAGATGCACGGCGGCGCTGATCACCATGGGGCCGGTCAGGGCCGCCGCCGGCAGCCGACAGGCGCGCGCCACGAAGAAACCGATAACGGCGCATAAGGCCAGGATGACCAGGTCGGCGGCGGGGATGTCGACAAACGCCATGAAGCTGCTGGAGACGCCGCCGGGGGCCGGCTCATAGCCCTCGACCAGGCGGAACCAGAAGGGGATGATCAGCACCACCAGCAGGATGCGCGAGGCGTGGGTCAGGGCAATGGAGCGGTCGTCGCCACCCATGGAACCGCCGACCAGGATCATTTCGCTCAGGCCCCCGGGAATGGCCGAGAAATAGGCGGTGGTAGCGTCATACTTGGCGACCTTGCGGAAATAGAGCCCGCCCAGCAGGGCAACCACTGCTACATAGAAGAACAGCATGGCGAGGCTGGCTGACCATTGGCCGGCGCTCTCGATAATGTCGGGGTGGAAGGCGCTGCCCAGCATGACCCCGAGCACGGCGATCATGATCATGCGCAAGCTAGGCGGCACCTTCACGGCAACGCCGCCGATCGCGCTGAGCGTGGTCAGGCACATGGCGCCCATCATCCAGGCCAGCGGCAGGTTGAACCAGGCAAAGATACTGCCGCCCGCGGCGCCGATGGCGAGCGCTCTCGCCAAAGCGCGCCAATCGATGTGGATCGTCATGATCAGCGACTGGTGAGCTTGAGTTCGATCCGGCGATTGCGCCTGAAGCCAATCTCGTCGTTGCCCGGGTCGATGGGCTGGAACTCACCGAAGCCGACGGCAGCCAATCGAGTTGGCGGCACACCCTGGGCGATCAGGTAATGGACCACCGACAGGGCCCGCGTCGATGAAAGCTCCCAATTCGATCCGAACTGATCCGTATGGATGGGATTTTTATCCGTATGGCCGTCGACGCGCATAATCCAGGGCAGGTCATCGGGGATTTCCTCGGCGATCTCGAGCAGAGTGGTCGCGAGGTCTCTCATCTGCGCTTTGCCCGACTCGCCCAAGGTCGCCGAACCCGAAGTGAACAGCACTTCGGACTGGAAGACGAACCGGTCATCAACTATGCGGATGCCGACGCGGGCGCCCAGCAGCTCGCGCAGGCGGCCAAAAAATTCCGACCGGTAGCGCTGCAATTCCTCGACCTTGCCGGCGAGAGCGATGTTGAGTTTACGCCCCAAATCGGAAATCACCACACCTTTTTCCTTGGCTTCGCGCTCGACGATATCGAGGGCTTCGGACAGGCGCATCAGCTGTTCGCGGAGCGCCGCTATCTGGTCGTTGAGCAGGACGATCTGGTTGGCCGCCCGAACCGACACATCCCGTTCCGCCGTGAGTTCCTCATCGCTTTGTCGCAACATGAGTTGCAGCTCATTGAGCAGGATTTCGCGGTTCTTGATTTCCCTCTGGGCCAGGGCGGTGCGCTCTTCCTGATCGCTAAGACGTGCCTCCAGGGCCAGGCTGCGGTCGCGCTCGGCGGTCAGCTCGGCGGTATTTTTGTCGAGCGACAGGGCCAGTTCCGTGACCTGGGTCTCCAGTTGGCTACGCACCTTGCGCAGGGTGGCGATGTCCTGGCGCAGGCTGGCCAATTCGGAGAGCCTGAGTTGCAGGGTATCGCGGTCGGTCTCGATGGTCTGGTTGGCGTCGGCAAGGGCGGCGCGCAGGGCCTCGGTTTCCTGCGCCGTGAGCTTCGCTTCGTCGACTGCCGCCTCAAGCTGCAAATCAAGCGCATCGCGCTCCGAGATGATCGAGGAAAGCCTGCCCAACAGAGCATCGCGCGTGGCCACCGAGTTTTGCAACTCGGAGGAGAGCTGGGCGACATCGAGGCGCAGGTCGGAGTTCGCCTGGCGCTCCAGGGACAACAGTTCCGCCAGCTCGCTGACCTGGAGGCTGAGCCTGTCCAGCGCCTCGTTGCGCCCCGACAGGGTCACATTGAGGAAAAACTGCGCCAGCATGAAAACCACCAGCAGGAAAAACACCACCATGAGCAACGCCGACAGGGCGTCGACGAAGCCGGGCCAGATTTCGTCGCTGCGATCCGAGCGTCTTCTGGCGGCGGCCATGACCTGCCGGCGCCCTTAAGTCTTTCGCGAGTCGTCGAGCGCGGCGATGGTGCGGGCCAACAGTTTGATCTCGCTGCGCAGGTCATCGACCAACTGGTTTCGCCCGGTGATGGACTCTTCGAGCAGGCGCACCAGATGGACATCGATGTTGCGGATATGGCCGCGGGTGGCGTCGTCCATGCCGCTTTCCGACTGTCCCGGCTGGTTGATCAGTTTTTCCAGCAGGGGCTTCATGTTGACCTGACTCTCGACTAGCTTGATGAGCAGCGCCTGTCCGGCCTGCATCTGGTCGGACAGGGAGGCGAGCTTTTCGGTCAGGCTCATCAGGCTGCTGTCGGCCGACAGGCGGTTGGCCTCGCCACGGGTCATGGTGCGCTGCAGGTTTTCCAGGCTCTCGCCGGTCTGTTCCAGCAAGGCGTTGACATAGGCCGGTATGGACTGGCCGCCGTCGCCCAGAGCCGAGGCGCTGGAAAGCCGTGTCAGGCCGGACAGCCATTCCTCCAGATCGTTGAAGAACCGGTTCTGAGCCTGGGTTGATTGCAAATTGAGGAAGCCCAGCACCAGCGAGCCGGCAAGCCCGAACAGGGACGAGGAGAAGGCGGTGCCCATGCCGCTCAAGGGCGCCAGAAGCCCGGTCTTAAAATCGTGGAATATGGTGGCGATGTCGCCATCGCCCACGGACAGGCCCTGGACCACGTCGCCGACCGAAAAGATCGTCTGCAACAGCCCCCAGAAAGTGCCCAGCAGGCCGAGGAAGATCAGCAGGGAGATCAGGTAGCGGGAAATATCCCGTGATTCATCGAGCCTGGAGCCGATGCCGTCCAGCAGGGTCCTCATAGACAGGGCGGAGAGAGTCATCTGGCCCTGGTTTTCTCCCATCATGGTCGCCATCGGGGCCAACAGTTTGGGTGGCGCCTGGACCGCGAGTTTGGGATGGTTGCTGCGGAAACCCTCAATCCAGCGAATTTCCGCATACAGGCTGAACACTTGGCGGAAGATGTAGAAGATGCCGAGTAGAAGCACCGCGAGGATCAGCCCGTTGAGCAGGGGGTTGGCGGCGAAGGTCTTGTTCAGCACGTCCCACATGACCCCCGCCACGGCCATGGCGATAGCCACAAAAATGAACATCCGGGTAAGGAAAATACGCGGGCGGGTCATGGTCGGCCTCTCGCCGATATCGGCAGTCACAATCATCGATCCCTCAACTCAAAGGATTCATCAGCGATTGGTCACGAGCACATCGACCCGGTCGGGTGCGCCGCCTTCGTAGCGGTCGCCCAGCGCCCTGACATCAATTCGCGTACTGCGCACGCCGAGTTCGATTAGAACGGAACGCACCGCCAGGGCGCGTGACAGGGAGAGACGGCGCGCCGAGGAGGCGCTGCCCGTGGTGCCGTCGGCATAGGCCTTGACCTGGGCGCGAAGCGAATCATTGGCGGCCAGGCTCGCCGCGACGGCCTGCAAATTGCTCTCGGCGCTGTCCGGCAACTCGGCCAATCCACTGACGAACGGTATGCTCAGAATTTCGCCTGTCGGTGTCATCGCGGGGGTCAGAGCCGCGACGGTAGGCTCAGGCTCGGGTACGGGGGTTGCCACCGGTGCAGGTTCGGGCTCGGGCGCGGGTACGAGGGTTGCCACGGGCTCGGGCTCGGGAACGGCTTCAGCCGGAAGGGGCTCGCTGTCTACAGGCACCAGCGGGGCAGGCTCCACCGCCGGGACCGGCTCGGGCAGGGGTGGACTCAAGCTCGGTATGACAGCCGCCGTCGTCTCCGGTTTCGGCTCGGGCATGAGGAGCGGCGTAAGCGTCGTCACGGCAGATACGGACGCGCTTCCCAGTAAAAATGTCGAACGAGGCGCTTGCCCCGGCGGATCGAGAAGCGGCCGCAAACCCGGTCGCGTTGCCAGCTGGTTGACCACTTCAACATTGACTTCGACGGGGAATTTTCCGCTGCCGCCCACATAGACCGTCTGCTGCGCCGCCGCCATGGAAGACCCGGCGAAAGCGAAAACAGCCAAAAGCGTTAAGCGGCAGGCCGTTTGTTGAAGCTCCTTGGCCGGCCGCTGGAGATCATCAAATTGCCAGATCATGGTCAAACTTCCCCGCAATCGATGTCTGTAAAATCCATGGTGAGCCGTGAAAATCATTATCGAGGCGCAGGATAGCCTACGCATCTGGGGAGAACAACCGCCTTGGCCCGGTTGATCAGCCGGAATGTTCAGCCCGTTTTCGCTTTCGCTAGCAGGGATTTCAATTCCCCGTGAATACGATCGTTTCCGGCCAGCACATCGCCATGATCGAGGTTTATGTCGCTGCCGTCGCAGGCGGTGATGTAACCTCCGGCTTCGCGCATGATGACAAGGCCCGCGGCGATGTCCCAGGGCTTCAGGCCAAGCTCCCAAAAGCCTTCATAGCGCCCGGCGGCGACATAGGCGAGATCGAGCGCCGCCGAGCCCATACGGCGGATTCCGGCGGTTTGTTCCATGACCAAGGCGACCTGGGCGAGATAGGCTTCATGATGGTCGCGCCCGGCCCAGGGCATGCCCGTGGCGATCACCGATTCCATCATATTGGATCGCGACGATACCCGCATGCGGCGGTCGTTGAGATAGGCCCCGGCGCCCTTCTCGGCGTGAAAAAGCTCATCGCGCAAAGGATCGTAAATCACCCCGGCGACGATCTCGCCGTTATGTTCGAGGCCGATAGAAATACAGAAATGCGGCAGGCCGTGCATGAAATTCAGGGTGCCGTCGAGGGGATCGACGATCCAGCGATACTCGGGCGTTTTCCCCGCCACCGCGCCGCCTTCTTCGAGCAGCATGGCGTAGCCCGGCCGGGCTCGGCTCAACTCCTTGCGCAGTACCTTCTCGGCCTGGATGTCGGCGGCGGTGACAAAATCGGCGGGCCCTTTCCTTGAGACCTGAAGGTTTTCGACTTCGCCGAAGTCGCGCACCAAGCCTCGCGCCGCCTTGTAGGCAGCCTGAATCATCACCGTGATCGCAGCGGAACGGGGAGGCATCTCTTAGTCTCTGGCGCGTTCGCGATAGGCGCCGTCGGCAGTGGCGATCACCACCCGGGTGCCGACCTCGATATGCGGCGGCACCATTGTGCGCACGCCGTTATCAAGGATCGCCGGCTTGAACGACCCGGCGGCGGTCTGGCCCTTGATGACCGCCTCGGTCTCGATGATTTCGAGGATCACAGTCTCGGCGACCTGCACGGTCAGCGGCTCGTCCTCATAGCTCATTACCGTCGTCATAACGCCGTCCTGCAGATACACAGCCTGTTCGCCCACCAGATCGCTATCCAGGGTAATCTGCTCATAGGTCTCGGCTTCCATGAAGGTCAGCAGCTCGCCGTCGGCAAATAGAAACTGATATTGCTTTTCGTCGAGGCGCACCTTCTCGACATTCTCGGCGGCGCGGAACCGCTCGTTAAGCTTGGTGCCGTCGCGCAGATTTTTCAGCTCGACCTGGAGATAGGCGCCGCCCTTACCGGGCTGGGTATGCTGTATCTTGACCGCCTGCCACAGGCCGCCCTTATGCTCGATGATATTGCCGGGACGGATGGCGTTGCCGTTAATTTTCATGGGACGGGTTCGGTAATTGTATAGGGATGGGCGGTACTAACAGGTCGCGTGCGCGCATTCAATCTCCGCGTCAATCAGGCAGGCCCGATTTAAGCAGAGCGTCATACAGATGCTGTCGGTCCGCCTGCTGGCGAAACGATTTCCACAAACCAATATTTGACAGTCTGAATTCAGGTTGAACCTCGAGAACGGACCGGCAGTTTGATTGAGCCTTGTCGTCTTGACCTAAGCTTGCATGGCAGGCGCAGAGCAATTCGGCCTTGATGAATTCCAGATCGGTGACGCTGCCGAGCAAGGTCACGGCAGCCTCATAATCTTTAGCGACGAACGACGTGAGAGCCTTCCAAAAACGCATGATATCGACCGTGAACGGTGTGTCCGCATGCAATTCCAAAACCTCGTCGAACCATATCGTCGCTTCATCGAAATCCCCCTGGAAGAGATGATAGCTTCCCCGGTTGGCGATGATGTCACCATCATTGGGATTGATGCTGAGGGCGCGCTCAACGCAGCGCCAGGATTCTTCATACATTTCTTTATTGCTGTAGATGCGGCTGAGCAGCCGGTAGATGTTCGCATCGTCCGGCGCGATATCCAGTACCTTCTTGGCGTACCGCTCTGCCTCTTCCAGGGCTGTTCCCGCCTCGTCGCCCCAGAAAGTCCAGGTTGCCAGTTTGCAAAAACCAAGGCCAAGATTGCCGGGAAACAGATCGGGGTCGAATTCGAGGGCTTTGAGAAGATACTCTTCCGCCTGCACCACGGCGATTGGATCGATCTTGTGTATCAGCTTGATGCCGCTGAAGGCGTAGTCGTAAGCGTCATAATCTTCTGCAGCCTTCTGTCCAAAATTTTGCGCAACGTCCTGCCAAATCCGCTCGTTCAGAGCAGAGGAAACACGCCGGGCAATCTCGTCCTGTAGGGCGAATTCATCGTCGGCGCCCCGATCATAGCGATCCGCCCAGACATGGTTGCCCGTCGCGGCATCGATCAACTGGACAGTGATCCGCATCTTGTTGCCGCTTTTGCGAACACTTCCTTCCAGCACATAATTGACGCCGAGCGCCTTTCCGACGTCGCGAACATCGGGCGATTTTCCTTTGTAGGTGAAGGTGGAATTACGCGCCGTTACGTCGTACCAGCGAGTCCGCGATAGGGCCGTTATGATGTCTTCCGTCACGCCATCGACAAACGACTCCTGTTCGGGATCTTCCGACATGCTGTCGAAGGGAAGCACGGCGACCGAAGGCTTGCCTGAAGGCTTCGCCGGGGTTGCATCGGGTGTTCTGGGAGTCATATCCACACCACCGTCCAGCACCACCCGATAGGCTCTGACCGGCTCTTCGATATTCTTGACCGTCTGCTCGCCCAGGTCTTCAAAGACCAGCTTGAGCTTATGCTTCACTTCATCGTGGACCGAACCCGACAGGCAGATGCCGCCGGGATCGGCCAGGGGCTCAAGCCGGGCCGCCACATTGACGCCGTTGCCATAGATATCGCCGTCTTCGATGATGATCTCGCCGATGTTGACCCCGATGCGGAACCGCAGGTCTTCCTCCGCCATGTCTTTCTGCCAGACGACGGCGCAGTTGACCGCATCGACCACGCTGGCGAATTCCACCAATATGCCATCGCCCATGAGCTTGACGACGCGGCCGTGATGTTCCGCGATCAGAGGTTCGATCAGGTCCTTGCGTAGGTGAGACAGGCTGGCAAGTGTGCCCTCCTCGTCCTCGCCCATAAGGCGGCTGTAGCCGACCACGTCGGCGACCAGTATGGCGGCAAGACGGCGTTCCAAAACAATTCTCCTTCGGCCAGGAGCCTACTTGCCCTGCTGAGAACTATCCATGCTCTTGTTAAGCGCCGCCACTGCCGCGCGCGGGCCGTCGGGCGCCGACCAGACACTGTGGCAGACAGCGAGAAAATCTGTGCCCATGACTACCAGGGCGGCGGCGTTTGCCGCGTCGATACCGCCGACGGCGACCGAGGGCAGCAGCATGGTCTCGTTCCACCAGGCCAGGATATCGGGCTCAATTACGTGAGCGTTGGGCAGGGTGGCAGAGGGATGGCAAGCGCCGAAGGAGACGTAATCCGCGCCCGCTTCGGCGGCCAGCATGGCATTGTGGCGCGAGCCGCCGGCCGAGACGCCGACGATCGCCTCCGCGCCCAAAAAGCGCCGGGCGTTTTCTACGTCGCCGGGTCTGGCGAGATGCACCCCGTCGGCGCCGACATCCCTAGCGATATCGGCGCGGCCATCGATCAGGAAGGCGATGTCGCGCGCCTGGCATAGGGGAATCAGGATCCGGGCGGCGGCGGCCAACCCGTCGCCGTCGGTCTCGGTCATGCGTAGCTGGACGCAGGCCACATTGCCGCCCTCGATCGCATCATCGAGGGTTTTCGCGAATGCCTCGGGCTCGAATGTGGGCGGCGTGATCAGGTAGAGGCGGCAAGCCGCCACCTGATCATTGTTCATCCGTTCTCCATGGCGGCGCTATAGGCGCCCTGGGCCGCGGCGCCGTTGAGTTGGGCACGATGATGCAGGGCGGCTTGTGCATCGGTGACGTTCTCGGTCTTGCCCAGCCAGGCCTTGAGCGGCGCGGCCTGAAGTGCTCTGCCATAGGAGAAGCTGAGCCGCCAGGGCGGGTTGGCGTCGAGTCTGTTCATGGCGTCGAGATGGGCGGTGGCGGCGGCGTCGCTTTGGCCGCCCGACAGGAAGACGATGCCGGGCACCGCGGCGGGCACCGTGCGCTTAAGCAGGGCGAGGGTGGCCGCCGCGACCTCCTCGACGGAGGCCTGGGGCGTATGATCGACGCCGGGAATCACCATGTTGGGCTTGAGCAGCATGCCCTCGAGGTTGACGCCATGCAGGCGCAGCGCCCTGAACACGACCTGCTGGGCAGCCTCGGTGACCCGCTTGCAGCGCTCGAGAGAATGGTCGCCGTCCATCAAAACCTCGGGTTCCACGATGGGCACCAGACCGGCTTCCTGAGACAGCGAGGCATAGCGGGCGAGGGCCTCGGCGTTGGCATGCAGGCAATGGCGACTGGGAAGATGGTCGTCGATACGGATGACGGCGCGCCATTTGGTAAAGCGCGCGCCCAGTTCGTAATATTCATTGAGGCGCTCGCGCAGGCCGTCGAGTCCTTCGGTGACGGTCTCGCCGGGCCGCCCCGCCAGGGGCTTGGCGCCGCCATCGACCTTGATGCCGGGGATAATGCCTTGGCGGGAGAGAATTTCAGCCAGCGACGTGCCGTCGGCGGCCGATTGCCGGAGGGTCTCGTCAAACAGGATAACGCCCGAGACGAAATCGCCTATCCCTGCCGTGGTGAACAGCAATTCACGGTAGTCGCGGCGGTTGTCTTCGGTCGATTCAACGGCAATGGTGTCGAAGCGTTTCTTGATCGTGCCGCTGCTTTCGTCGGCCGCCAGGATGCCCTTGCCCGGCTCTACGAGGGCAGTTGCGCATGCGGTCAATTCTGACGTGTTCATGGGGTGGTTCCTCTACAGATTCTATCCATGTGATAACGCAGCCGGAGCCGGTTTGCAACGCGGTCGCTTTTGCGGTCAATCGCGGTGCTTTAACAGGAATTCACGAACCCGCGGCGCCACGCGGCCGGGGCCCTCGATCAGGATCGAATGTTTGATCTTGTCCAGGATAACCAACTCCGAATCAGCCAGCTCGTCCGCCATGAATCGGTTGTGCCGGGGGCTGCAGGCGCCGTCCAGCTCCCCGGTCAGCACCAGGCAGGGACAGCGAATTTCAGCCAGCCAGGGCGCCATCTCGGTTTCGGCATAGATGTGAAAGACGCTCAGGAAAACCTCGGTGGGGGTGTCGGTGACCTGCTTGATACGGGCCTCGATCAAATCGGGCCGGGCCGCGATGAAGTCATCCGTATACCAGCGCTGAACCAGGGTCTCCAGCACCGGACCGATTCCCTTCTCCTGCATGGCCGCGATCACGCCCTGTAGCTTGGCCCGGTCTTCCTCGGTGCGCCCGGCGGCGGTGCTGAGCAGGCTGACGCTCAGCGTATGATCCGCATGGGCATGAGCGTAGGCCGGGCCGATCATGCCGCCGAGGGAGTGGCCGATAACGTGAATCTGCTCATGGCCCAGTCTGGCCCGCAGGGCTTCCAGGTCTTCGACAAGCTGTTCCAGGCTATAGGGCACCGGCGGCACCGGGCTTGCCCCATGGCCGCGCAGATCGAAACTTACGCAGGTGAACTTGTCTTTCAGCGCCGGGATAATGCTGTCCCACATGACCGCGCGCGAGCCGATGCCATGCACCATGTAGAGCGCCGGCCCTGCGCCCTCGACCCGATAGGATACGTCGATAGATGTCATATGGTTTCAGCCCGCCGCTTTCTGAAAATGCGGCATGACCTCGCTGGCAAAACGCCGCATGGAGTCCAGGGTTTCGGCCTGAGGCTGGCCCAGATTGAAATTCATCATCACTTCATCGATGCCGAGGCCGTCATACACGGCGAGACGGTCGGTCATCTCGCCGGGCGGGCAGATCAGCAGATTTTTCTCCAGCTCCTCGATGGTCTGGTCTCTCGGCAAGGGTTCGATACAGCCGTTTTTGACGATGCCGGGGCCGGTGTAAACATTGTCGAAACGAGAATAGTAGTCATAGGCCAGTTCCAGCTTTTCACGGGCATCCGCTTCATCGGTCGCGCAATAGCAAACCCGCAGCAGGGTGATGTAGAGCGCCTCACCGGCGGCGCCCATCTCCGCCTTGGCTCGCTTATGGGCTTTCACCTGACCTTCAAGAACCTCGGGCGCCGCCGACAGCGGGCTGGTCTGAATGCAGAAGCCGCGCTTGGTGCAGGCAGCGATTCCCGGCTCACTGAGGACGGCCAACATGATCCTGGGCATGGGTTTGGTCAGCGGGCGCGGCATGATGGTGATCGGCTCGAAGTTGTAATATTTGCCGCTCCAGGAGACTTCCTCCTCGCTGAGCAGGGCTATGAGCACATTCAGCGATTCATCGAATTTCTCGCGGGTATCTTCAAGCGACACCCCGAGACGGTTGGTCTCATAGGCAAAGGCCCCGCGCCCGACGCCCAGGATGAGCCGGCCATCGGTCAGGATATCCGCCTGCACCACCTCGCCGGCAAAGACCCGCATGTCGTGAATCGGCAGGACGGCGACGGAGGTGGTTATCTCGATACGCTCGGTCACCGACGCGACCTTCACAGCCATCTGCAGCGGCGCCGGCGTGATCAATAAATTGATCAGGTGATGTTCCGGTATGGTGACGCCGCGATAGTCCAGCGCCTCGGCCAGGATCGCCTGTTCGACCATATCGCCATAGAGCCGTTTCCCGCCATAGGCCGGGTCGGGATAATAGCTCGACAGGAAATGGTTGAAGTCCATAGCGGCCGCACTCCTTAAGCTGGGTTTTGTCGCGCCGCATAGTGACTCAATTCGTCGGCCAGGAAAATCGATTCCATGCTATTATGATTCCATTGAGCATGCGTTGCTTTTGGCTGACATCGCATCACTCCGGGTAAGGAGAGAAACATCATGATGGCCTTCGAGAATTTGCTTGTCACTTATACGGCCTTGTTGTGCCGCAGCTTGGGCGTCACCCCAAGGCAGATTAGAATTGTCCATGAGCGCAACGGCTCCGGGTTCAGCTCGCGGCCCGAGGGCGCTCTCGGATTTTATTACTGATCCGGTGAGGTGACGCGCGCGCCCTGTTGCTCGGCAATTTGGGCGAGCTTGGCGCAAACCTCCCCGCGGCCTGAAAACAGCAGCCGCCTCCAGCCTGTACGCAGAGCGGCCATGGCTATATCCGCGTCTTCGCCGCAGTCGATAACGGCCTCGTCTTTATCCGCCCCAACCAGATCGATGACCGCCATGAGGTAGCCAACCCCGGCATAGCGCGCAGCTCCCGGGGCGGTTTGCAGGGTGACGGTTGTCGCGTTTAATTGCGCGGCGGCAAGGGCCGCGCGGGCCTCGTCGAGATCGTGGAAGATAACGGTCTTTGTGCCGGTCACGTCAGGAAGCCTAGGTTACGCCATCAGGGCCGCGACCCCTGGAAGCGGCTTGCCTTCGAGCCATTCGAGGAAGGCGCCGCCGGCGGTGGAGACATAGGAAAACCCCTCAAGGGCGTCGGCGTGGACCAAGGCCGCCACTGTATCGCCGCCGCCGGCCACGCTGACCAGCTTGCCTGCGCGCGTAAGCTCTGCGGCGGCGCGGGCGACCACATTGGTGCCTCCATCGAAACCATCCAGCTCGAAGGCGCCGAGCGGGCCGTTCCACACCAGGGTGGCGACCTGCTCCAACTGCTCGGCCATGGCGGCGGCGCTGATCGGGCCGATGTCAAGAATCATGGCGTCCTCGCCGACCGCGTCGATGGCGGTCACGGTTTGCGGCGCGCCGTCGGCGAACCGGGTCGCGGTTATCGCGTCACTCGGCAGGATCACCCGGCAACTGGCCGCCTCGGCCCGGGCCATGATGTCACGGGCGGTGTCGGCCATGTCGGGCTCGCACAGGGATTTGCCGACGGCGATGCCCTGGGCGTGGAGGAAGGTATTGGCCATGCCGCCGCCGATGATCAGCATGTCCACCCGGCCCACGAGATTGCCGAGCACGGCGAGCTTGGACGATACCTTGGCGCCGCCGATCACGGCAGCCACCGGGCGCTTCGGATTTTCGAGAGCCGCATCGAGGGCTTCGATTTCCGACTGCATGAGCCGTCCGGCATAGGCGGGCAGATGATCCGCCACGCCGACCACCGAGGCGTGGGTGCGATGCGCTGCCGAGAAGGCGTCGCCCACATAGGCGTCGCCGAGACGCGCTAACGCCTGGGCGAAGGCCGGGTCGTTCTTTTCCTCGCCGGCGTGAAAGCGCAGGTTTTCGAGCAGCAGGATATCGCCATCGCCGAGCGCCGCCACCGCGGCTTCGGCATCATCCCCGATACAATCGCTAACGAAGCCGACGGCCCGGCCGCCAAGCGCCCGTGACAGGGGCTCGGCCAGGGGAGCGAGCGACAGGGACGGCGTGACCTGCCCCCGGGGCCGGCCGAAATGCGACATCACCACGACCCTTGCGCCGCCGTCGGCCAGCCCGGTGAGGGTGGCGGCGACCCGCTCGATACGGCTTGCGTCGGATATCTCGCCGTCCTGCATGGGGACGTTGAGGTCGACCCGCACCAGGACGCGTTTGCCCCTGGGCGACAGCTCGTCAAGGGTGCGGAACGACGCCATGAAACACGCCTACAGCTTGCCGAGCTGGACGGCGATATCCGCCATGCGGTTCGAGAAGCCCCACTCGTTGTCATACCACGACAGCACCCGGCACAGGCGGCTATCGATCACCGTGGTCTGGGTCAGATCGAAGATCGATGAGTTGGCGTTGTGATTGAAATCGATCGACACCATGGGGCCGTCGCTTACCGCCAGCACCCCGGCCATAGGCCCGTCGGCGGCGGCTTGCATGGCGCCATTGATCTCGTCGGCTGAGGTGTCGCGGCTGGCGATAAAGGTGAAATCGATCATCGAGACGTTGGGCGTCGGCACCCGCACGGCGACGCCGTCGAGCTTGCCGTTGAGTTCGGGCAGCACCAGGCCGACCGCGCGGGCCGCCCCTGTCGAGGTCGGGATCATCGACATGCCGGCGGCGCGGGCCCGGCGCAGATCGCTGTGCAGCACGTCGAGCACCGGCTGATCGCCGGTGAAGCTGTGCACCGTGGTCATGAAGCCGCTGCTGATGCCCATGGTGTCGTTGGCCACCTTGGCCACCGGGGCCAGGCAGTTGGTGGTGCAGGAGGCATTCGAGACCACCGTATGATCCGCGCTCAGGGTTTGGTCATTGACCCCGAAGACCACCGTATGATCCGCATCCCCCGAGGGCGCCGAGATCAAAACCCTGGCAGCTCCCGCCTCGAGATGCTTGGCCGCCGCCCCGCGCTTGGTGAAGATGCCGGTGCATTCCAGCGCCACATCGACCTTAAGCTCGCCCCAGGGCAGCTTGGCCGGGTCGCGCTCGGCGACCACCTTGATTGGGCCGGAGCCGATGTCGATGCTGTCCTCGCCGGTCTCGATGGTGCCCGGGAAGGGGCCGTGAACCGAATCATGGGCGAGCAGCCAGGCGTTGGTCTCCAGCGGCCCCAGGTCGTTGATGCCGACCACGCGCACATCGTCGCGGCCTTGCTCATGGATGGCGCGCAAAATATTGCGCCCGATACGGCCAAAGCCGTTAATCGCTACTCTCACGGTCATGTCTTTTCTCCAAAGGATGTCATCATAATCGCGCCTTGACCGCCGCGATCACCGCATCGGATGTGATGCCGAAATGGTTAAACAGATCACCGGCCGGGGCCGAGGCGCCGAAGCCGGTCATGCCGACCGTGGCGCCGCCGTCGCCCACATAGCGGTCCCAGCCCTGCATGATCGCCGCCTCGACGGCGACGCGCAGCGTGCCCGGGCCGAGCACGCTGTCTCGATAGGCCTCGCCTTGCGCATCGAACAGCTCCAGACAGGGCATGGAGACCACCGCCGTATTGATACCGTCTGCTTGCAGGGCATCGCGGGCGGCCAGGGCGAGGGAAACTTCCGAGCCGCTGGCCATGATGGTGACTTGGCGTTTGCCCATCGCCTCGGCCAGCACATGGCCGCCGCGCGCACAGAGATTGTCCCGCGTATGGTCGTTGCGCACCGCCGCCAGACCCTGGCGCGATGCGGCGATGACCGAAGGGGTGTGCTTCTGGCTCAGGGCCTGGGCCCAGCATTCGGCGGTCTCCACCGCGTCGGCGGGGCGAAACACATGCAGGTTGGGAATGGCCCTTAAGGATGCCAGATGCTCGACCGGCTGATGGGTTGGGCCGTCCTCGCCGAGGCCGATGGAATCGTGGGTCATGACGTGGATCACGCGCAGACCGCTCAACGCCGCCAGCCGGATCGAGGGCCGGCAATAATCGGTGAACACCAGGAAGGTCGCGCCATAGGGAATGAAGCCGCCATGCTGGGCCATGCCGTTCATGGCCGCCGCCATGGCATGCTCACGTACCCCGTAGTGGATGTAGCTGCCGGAGAAATCATCCGCCGTGACCACGGCCATGTCTTTCGCCTTGGTCAGGTTGGAGCCGGTGAGATCGGCCGAGCCGCCGATCATTTCGGGCGCGAGAGCAGTCAATTCGTCGAGCACCACCTGGCTCGATTTGCGCGTCGCCCAGCCCGGCTTCTCGTCTGCCAGCCGCGCCTTGAAGGCGTCGAATGCATCGTCCCAGCCATCCGGCGTATCGCCGGCCAGGGTGCGCTCGAACTCGCCCCTGTCGCCATGGGCCTCGAGCCGGGCGTCCCATTCGGCGGATTGGGCCGCACCCTTGGAACCAATTGCGCGCCAGCCGTTGAGGATGTCCTCGGGAATATGGAAGGGCTCGTGGGGCCAGCCGAGCGCCTCACGGGCCCCGGCGATTTCTTCCTCGCCCAGGGGGGCGCCGTGAGCGCCGGCGGTGCCGGCCTTGGTCGGCGCGCTGTAGCCGATGATGGTGCGGCAGGCGATCAACGACGGCTTGCCCGAAGCCCGGGCCGCCTCGATAGCGTTCGACACCTGCTCCGGGTCGTGGCCGTCGACGGCGTCCGTGTTCCAGCCATAGGCGCTAAAGCGGGCCAGGCTGTCTTCGGAAACCGTGAGATCCGTGTTGCCGTCGATGGAAATATGGTTGTCGTCGAACAGCACGATCAATTTGCCCAAACCGAGATGCCCGGCGAGGGACGCCGCCTCATGGCTCAGGCCTTCCATCAGGCAGCCGTCACCGGCGATGACATAGGTGTGGTGATCGACCAGCCCGTCGCCGTAGCGCGCCGCCGCCATGCGCTCCGCCAACGCCATGCCGACGGCGGCGGCGAGGCCCTGGGCGAGAGGCCCCGTGGTGGTCTCGACGCCGGGGGTATGGCCATATTCCGGGTGGCCGGGGGTAAGACTGCCGAACTGGCGGAAGTTGCGCAGCTGATTGATGGTCATGCCCTCATAGCCGGTGAGATAAAGCAGGGCGTAGAGCAGCATGGAGCCATGACCCGCCGACAGTACGAAGCGGTCGCGGTCGGGCCAATCGGGGCGGCTTGAGTCGAACTTGAGGTGACGCTCAAACAGCACCGTGGCTACATCGGCCATGCCCATGGGCATGCCGGGATGGCCGGATTTGGCGGCCTGGACCGCGTCCATGGCAAGGGCGCGAATAGCATTGGCCATCATATTGTGGGGGGCGGTCTGGGTGTCGGTTTGGGCGGAATTTTCGGAGGGGACAGTTTCTACGGGCATGGAAGAAATTTTCTTTCGCAACTTGAACGGAAGGAAAAATGGAAAAGCACTTAGCGCTGTGACATCCGCGCTGCAAAATGACAATCTGTGCGGGCAACGTCAACAGCATTACACATTTATCGCAATTGACGTGGGGCCTGTGGTCGGTTATTCCTGGTTAGTTCGTGGAAAGCTACGGGTTATTCTTATAACCTATTGGTATAATTCAGTTATTGGAAATAAACCCAAGTGTCTACGGCTCAGGCTCAAAAAAGGTTACAGCTCGCGTTCGATCGGCTTGAGGCCGCCGCGCGACGCTTGAAAGACCGCGGCCATGAAGAGGCCACAGCCTCGGAAGCATTGGATAAGGCACGCGGCGAACTCACAAAAATGCGCAAAGACTATGAAGCACTCGAGCAGAAGACGACGGGAGCGTCGAAGCGTATCGACGCCGCCGTGGTCCGTCTCAAGGCCATTATTGACGTAGGGTAGGGGAGACTAAGGATGGGCCAGGTCGCCATAACCATCAACGGGAATAATTATCAAATCGCCTGCGATGAGGGCCAGGAAGAGCGCCTCACGCGACTCGGCGCCTATGTGGACGAGCGCACCGCCGAGCTGGTTAAATCGGTCGGCGATGTGAGCGATGTACGGCTCATGGTGATGGCCAGCCTGATGGTCACCGACAAGCTGTTCGACGCCATGGCCGAGACCGAGACATTGCGCGCCCAAGCCGCCAAAGCCGCGAAGGAAAAAATTTCGGAGAAGTCCGATGAGGGTCTGGCGCTGATTGTCGAAGCGGTGGCCGAACGCATAGAAGATATTGCAGTTAACCTCGAGAATGCCTAAATATAGAAGTGGACGGGTTCTGCGCGGTTCGTTGCAGCACATATCCCTGGGGCCAATATCGATCCTTCGGGAGCTGGCGCTGCCGGGACCGTGGTCTCGGTATTCCGGTGCCCACCTGCACTAAGCAGGCCACAGAGGATTTCGCACGTTACGGCCGATGCGGTCCCGTCCACTTTATTTCCCCACTCATGAAAGACGGCCATGAAGGACGATGATCCTATCGTTCGCGCGAAGCGGCACTTGCGCAGGCCCTGTGAGGAAGCTCGCCAAGCCGCCGCCGGCGCCGCCGGCGAGGGGGCCGCTGCCGCCGCAGCCGATCTTTTTCTGGCCGCCGTATCCTTGCCCGCAGCCTGCGTGGTCTCGGGCTATTGGCCCATGCGCCATGAATTCGACGTGCGCCCGTTGCTAGCCGCCCTGCATGAGCGCGGCCACCCCTGCGCCCTGCCGGTGGTCAGGGGGCGCGGCCAGGCGCTGGAGTTTCGCGCCTGGGCGCCCGGCGACGCCCTGATAGATGCCGCCTATGGAACCCAGGTGCCGCCCGAGGGCGCCGCGGCCGTGACGCCCAAGCTTTTGCTGGTGCCCCTGCTGGCATACGATGGGCGCGGCTATCGGCTGGGCTACGGCGGCGGATTTTACGACCGCTCCCTGGCGGCATTGATGTCACCGATTGCCGTCGGCTGCGCTTATGATGCGCAAGCCATCGATGCAGTGCCAACCGATGATCATGATCGCCGTCTCGATTGGATCGTCACCGAAAAACGCATACTGGAGATCACATGAATCTGTTGTTTATGGGCGATATCGTCGGCCGCGCCGGGCGCGATGCGGTGATCGGGCGGCTGCCTGGTTTGCGCGAGTCCCTGGCGCTCGATTTCGTCGTCGCCAACGGCGAGAACGCCGCCGCCGGGTTCGGCATCACGGCGAAGATCTGCAAAAGCTTTTTCGACGCCGGGGTCGATGTCGTCACCACCGGCAACCACGTCTGGGACCAGCGCGAGATCATCAAATTCATCGACAGCGAGCCGCGCCTGCTCAGGCCGGGAAATTATCCGCCCGGCACGCCGGGCCGGGGCGCCGGGGTGTTCGAGGCGACCCGGGGGCGCAAGGTCCTGGTGCTCCATGTCATGTGCCGGCTGTTCATGAACCCGCTGGACGATCCTTTCGTCAGCGTCGAGGCTGAGCTTGCCAAGCATCAACTGGGCGCGACCGTCGACGCTGCCCTGCTCGATATCCACGGCGAGGCGTCGAGCGAGAAGCAGGCCCTGGGCCTGATCGCCGACGGCCGGGTCAGCCTCGCCGTCGGCAGCCATACTCATGTGCCGACCGCGGACGCACGCATTATGCCAAAGGGCACCGCCTATCAGACCGACGCCGGCATGTGCGGCGATTACGACTCGGTGATCGGCAACGACAAGGCCATCGCGACCAGGCGCTTCACCTCCAAGCTGCCCGGCGAGCGGCTGAAACCAGCCACCGGCGAGGGCACCCTGTGTGGCGTTTTCGTCGAGACCGACGACAAAACCGGCCTGGCCAGGCGCATCGAGCCGATCAGGCTCGGCGGCGGGCTGGCGGAAGCGATGCCTTAAGAGATTGATAATTTAATTGGCGACAGTATGAATTTAATTCCAAAACCCTTCTTATCCTGATCAGAAAGCGTCTATTTCAGGAAGGTCTAAGATGCTCCAGTTCTCTTTGTAACGTTCAAGCCATCCATTGCTGTATTTAACGATAGCTGCCTTACCTTCAGAACTTGATGGATTGTAATCTGAGTGATCAGGCTTCAAGCGGCGCATCGTCGTATCGTTATGGGGTCGGCCGCCTCTTCCTGGACTTTCGAGCCACGCCTTATGGCAACGCTTAAGAGAATCCGCAACTATATCTGAGGGTACGATATAGCACTTCGTTTCGTCTGATGGCCGCTTTCCCACATCCACGAAGATATAGAACAGATCATCAGCAACCAGATCTTCGTGCTTAAGCTTCATATGCCAACCTTTGTCACTGCCCAAATCTCGACGGGTCTTTACCTGGATGGCGCATAAGCGTTTGCTTTTCTCGTCAGTAACTAAAATATCCATATTTGGAGCACCGTCCGGAGCTAGCGCGGCAATCCATCCTCGCCGCAAAAGCTGGCTTAAAACGTGGTACTCACCTGCGGCACCAACGATTGTCGAACTTACTTTGGCCATAGCTTCATAATTCCTCGGAACCTTAGAGTTATTCCGGGGACACCTTACTTAATTGCCCCCTAAATATCATCCAGCGGCCAGACCGGGCGGCGGAGTTTTTTCCAGAGGAATTTGTTTACGTCGCGGGCGGCGAGGGAGCCTGATTCCGTGAGGATGACTTTTCGCGCGAGCGGCTCGAAGGCGGCGCGGAAATGATGCGCCGATTTGAGCGCCACCACGGAGCAAGCCGCCGGGTCGATGCCCTGGCTGAGGAAGACCTGGCGGTCCGTGACCTGCTGGTTGTTGGTGGCGACGATGATGCGCACCCCGCCGATGCGCAGCACCGCCGTCGGCCCCATGGAGTGCTTCTCGCCGGTCAGCATGGGGCCGTCGCAGATGTAGGCGCCGTCGCTAAGCTTATCGACCGTGGCGGTGATCTCGAGCGGCGGGCCGTAGAGTGCGGCGTCGATCTTGCAGCCCAGCGCCAGGCTCACTTCATTGCCTTCGCCGGCCGCCTGGGCCGCGGCGACCGAGTCCGGGTCCGCAATCACCCCGAGGGTGGCGCCCTGCAGGTCCGCCTCGATCATGGCCTGCAGGATGCGCACGGAATCGCCGTAGGCGCCCGAGCCCGGATTATCGCTGAAATCGGCCAGCACCAGGGGCCCGCCTTCACCACCGCGCTTAGCCTCCCCTATGGCCTCGGCAATGCTGTGATGGCTGACGGTGATGATCTCCCGGGTCTGCCAGACCTCGGCCATGAATTCCTCGGCGATTTCCTGGCAACGCGCCGCGTTGCCGTCGCCAACAACCGTGACCGTCGGGCCGGTGAAGGGGATATCGGCCAGGGTAAAGCCGGCGCAGACGGTGACCGCCAGGATGGCGGGCTCGTCGGCGACGCAAATCGCCGCGCGTTCCAGCAGGTCGGCCATGGGGCCGCCCTGGGTGCGGCCGTCGTTGCAGCCGGTCATCAGCGGCCCGCCGGCGACCACCAAGCAGGGCGCGATCTCGCCGGCCATGGTGCGCTCCAGCAGGTCCGCCGCCTCGATGGCGATCTCGTA
The DNA here is from genome assembly GCA_046582565.1 of Alphaproteobacteria bacterium. Lineage (GTDB taxonomy): Bacteria > Pseudomonadota > Alphaproteobacteria > JAAXGF01 > JAAXGF01 > JAYGED01. The sequence continues at coordinate 3,198 of JAYGED010000274.1, read as the reverse complement.
CTGGTCGATATGAGGATAGGTCCGGTAGGCCATGATGATGTCGGCATGCTCGGCCATGGCTGCGGAGACATTGGCATGCAGATCGAGGGTGACGGCGATGGGCACGTCCACGCCGATACGCGCCCGCAGGCGGGCCAGCAGGTCGCCCTCGGCGCAGTCCTGATCCTCGGTGACCATGGCGCCGTGCAGGGCCAAGATCACCCCGTCGAAGGGTCCCTGATCGCAGGCCGCCAGCACCAGCCCCGAGAGATGGGCCCAGGCGTCCGCCGTGGTCTTGCCTGAAGGCGTCGCCGCCGCCGCGATGGGCTGCACCAGATCCCAGCCATGGCGCTCCGCCGCATCGATATGCCCGGCAATCTCACAGGCCGTGCCGCCCATGGCGGCGGCAATATCGGCGCCCTCGTAATAGAGCCGCGAGCGATAGGATTCCAGCGTGGTGGGCAGAATACTGAAGGTATTGGTCTCATGGGCGATCTGAGCTGAAAGCACGCGGCGGCGGGGCATGGGGGGTTCCTCCTGGGTGAAGCGTGCGAGGAGTGTAGACGAGGCCAGTTAGCTGGCGCAATCGAGCCATAAGACCTTATATTCACCCTATGACCGATCACGCAGAACGGGAACCCAGCGCCCCCGACTCCCAGCCTCCGCGCCCGTCCTGGGCGCAGCGGCATCCGCGTGATGTGGAGCGGGATTTGGCGGCGGGCGAGGGCGGGGCGCAGCGGCAGCCGCGTATTGTTAGCCCCAGCCCATTCACCCTGGTGTCCGACTATCAGCCGGCTGGCGATCAGCCCCAGGCCATCGAGGCTCTTGTTGCCGGCCTGGCGGGCTCGGAGCGCAATCAGGTGCTGCTCGGGGTGACCGGGTCGGGCAAGACCTACACCATGGCGAAAGTCATCGAGCGGGTCGGGCGCGCCGCCCTGGTGCTGGCCCCCAACAAGACCCTGGCGGCCCAGCTCTACGGCGAATTCAAGAGCTTCTTCCCGGACAATGCGGTGTCCTATTTCGTCTCCTATTACGATTACTACCAGCCCGAGGCCTATGTGCCGCGCACCGACACCTACATCGAGAAGGACGCCTCGGTGAACGAGCAGATCGACCGCATGCGCCATGCCGCGACCCGGGCGCTGCTGGAGCGCGACGACGTGATCATCGTCGCCTCGGTGTCCTGCATCTACGGCATCGGCGCGGTCGAGACCTATGCCCGCATGACCGTCGATGTGGCCAAGGGCGCCAAGCTGGATCGGGCGGCCCTGCTGCGCCAACTGGTCGCTTTGCAATATCGCCGCAACGATGCGGATTTTTCCCGCGGCGCCTTTAGGGTGCGCGGCGACGTTATCGAGATTTTCCCGGCGCATTATGAGGACCGCGCCTGGCGCTTGTCCCTGTTCGGCGACCTGGTCGAGGAGATCGTCGAGTTCGACCCCCTCACGGGCCAGAAAATCGCGGCGCTTTCCGCCATCAAGGTCTACGCCAACAGCCATTACGTAACGCCGCGCCCGACTCTGCTCCAGGCCATCATCGGAATCCGCAAGGAGCTTGGCCAACAGCTCGCCTGGCTGCGCGAGCGCGACATGCCGCTCGAGGCCGAGCGCCTGGAACAGCGCACCGGCTTCGATCTGGAGATGCTCGAGACCGTCGGTCATTGCGCCGGCATCGAAAATTATTCGCGCTATCTATCGGGCCGCAACCCGGGCGAGCCGCCGCCCACCCTGTTCGAATATTTGCCCGAGAACGCTCTGGTCTTCGTCGATGAATCCCATGTCTCCGTGCCCCAGTTGGGCGGCATGTACAAGGGCGACTTCAACCGCAAGACGACGCTGCATAAATACGGCTTTCGCCTGCCCAGCTGCATCGACAACCGGCCCCTCAAATTCGAGGAATGGGACGTCATGCGGCCGCAGTCGATCTATGTCTCGGCGACCCCGGGGCCGTGGGAATTCGAGCGCACGGACGGCGCCTTCATCGAGCAGATCATCCGCCCCACGGGCCTGACCGATCCGGTCTGCCTGGTGCGCCCGGTGGAGAACCAGATCGACGACCTGCTCGCCGAATGCCGCGACTGCGCGCATCTGGGCCAGCGCGTGCTGGTCACCACCCTGACCAAGCGCATGGCCGAGGACCTCACCGAATATATGCACGAGGCCGGTGTGCGGGTACGCTATCTGCATTCCGACATCGACACGCTGGAGCGCATCGAGATTATCCGCGATTTGCGCCTCGGCGCCTATGACGTGCTGATCGGCATCAACCTGCTGCGCGAGGGCCTGGATATTCCCGAATGCGCCCTGGTCGCTATTCTCGACGCCGACAAGGAGGGCTTCCTGCGCTCGCGCACCTCCCTGGTACAGACCATCGGCCGCGCCTCGCGCCATGTGGAGGGCCGGGTCATCCTCTATGCGGACAAGATGACCAACAGCCTCAAGGCGGCGATCGGCGAGACCAACCGCAGGCGTGAGAAGCAGCAGGCCTTCAACGCCGCCAACGGCATCACCCCCGAGAGCATCACCAAGAACGTTGGCGACATCATCGGCAGCATCGCCGAGGCCGATTACGTCACCGTGGACACCGCCGACGAGGGCGCCGTCCATCTGGTCGGCAACAACCTCAAGACCCACCTGAAAGATCTGAATAAACGCATGCGCACCGCCGCCGCCAATCTCGAATTCGAAGAGGCCGCCCGCCTACGCGACGAAATTCACCGCCTGGAAGCCACCGAACTCGGCGTCGTCCCCCGCCACCGCGCAGGCGGCCAAGGCCCCGGCATGGCCTATTCGCGAGAGAGTGGCGGGCAGAAAAGGAAGAAGAAGTTTAAGCGGCGGAGGTAGGGGGGGCGTGATTTTCACACCCCGTTATGCGGGCAGGAGATAATGGCTAGAATTAAGTAATGTGTCCCCGGAACTCCCCGGAACTCCCAAGTGTTAAGCTGACGCGGTGGCCCCAGACCCCATAGCCATCAATGGAGCGTCTTAGTTATTTGCACGGGGGGGAGGTCACCGCTCGCAATCACCTTAGTGAATGCGTAACGCGCAAGGGAATATGTTTGCATGAAATCGTGAGTGTCTAGGTCATGGACTCATTAACGCGTAGCCATATCCGTATAGATGCCAACTTTATCATGGCGAGGTAGTTGAGGGCATGTTTCTCGAAGCGCGTTGCGACACGACGGAAGTGTTTGATCCTGTTGAAGAAGCGTTCGATACG
>JAYGED010000269.1:0-16139 GCA_046582565.1 Alphaproteobacteria bacterium | reverse complement strand
CAGCGGAAAATAAGGCTCAATCCGGCGCATCTGTGCCTTCGACAACCAAAACAGATCACTCATGACAACGCCTCCTTGGCTATGCCATTGAATCAATCCTTCTCAATTCATGCAAGTGAATTAATAGGTCCTGAGCCTAGGTGTCAGAGTGGCGGCTAGGGGAGCAGCTGCTGAAGCGGCTAGAAACTTTCGACGGGAATTGCGGTACATGATGAACCTGCACTTGCTGGAGTTGCCCGCATAGTTATATCTGAATGTTCGCGTCACATCAGCCAATCAAATGGCGGCGCATTTGAATCAAAGTATCATCACCTGGAGAACAGCCATGACCGTCGAACTCACCAGCCGCCGCGACATCACCCTCGAAGCCGTTCGCCGGGTGGCCTGGCAGGGCGAAGGCGTGCGCCTTACGGAGGCGGCGTTGAGCTGTATGACGGAGGGCCGGGCGGCCTTTCTCGCTCTGCTCGACGGCGATCCCGACATCACCATTTACGGCGTTACCAGCGGCTACGGCCAGATGGCGAAGATAAGGCTGACCCCCGAGCAGCGCGCCAAACACGCCGCCAAGCCGTCATACGGCTCGGCGACCTCTTACGGCGAGGCAGCGCCCGAACGGCTGGTGCGCGCCATAACGCTTGCCCGATTGGCCAACTTTCTCGAAGGCCACGCGGCCGTTAGCCCACGCATCGCCGAGGCGGTCGCCGCCATGCTCAACGGCGGCCTCCTGCCCCGGGTGCCCCTGCTCGGCAACGGCGGCGCCGGGGAGATTCTGCCGCTTGGCCATCTCTTCAGCCCTATCGGCGAGACCATTGAGCTCGGGCCCAAGGACAGCCTGTCCCTGGTCAACGGCTCGCCCTGCTCGGCGGCGCTGATCGCCGACGCCGCCCTGGCCGCGGCCAACCGCATCGATCTGGCGCTCAAGGTCTTCGCCCTCGCCGCCGAGGCCTTCCAATCGCCGCTCGGCCATTATTCGAGCGCGCTCGATGGGTTGTGGGGTGACGAGCATGAGACCTGGGCGCTCTCCGGCATGCGCCGCCTGCTCGAAGGCGCCCATCCGGAACGGCGGCCCTATCAGGCGCCGGTCGGCTATCGCATCCTGCCGCGCATTCTTGGCCAGGCCCGCCGCGCCCTCGCCGAGGCGGAGCGCGCCGCCTCCGTCTCCCTGGCCTCGGTCACCGACAATCCGGTTTTCATCGCGCCCGACGACGATCATCCCCTGGGCCATGTGCTGAGCAACGGCGGCTATCAGAACGCCCAGGCCTATCCGGCGCTGGACGGTCTGGCGGCTTGCTGGGCCGACCTCGCCCTGCTCGCCGAGCGTCAGGGCACCAAGATGCTGGATCCGCATATCTCCCTGCTGCCCGAGCAGCTTCTCATGGGCGACGGCTATATGGGCTGCATGGCGATGACCCAGGTCGGCATCGGCGAGGCGGCGCGCCAGGCGGCCAGCCGCACCTTCCTGCCGGCTAGCGAGGCCGGCGGCTTCGGCCAGAACGATGTCGCCTCGCCGACCTTCTTCGCCTGGATCAAGCAGCGTGACGCGGGCGCCGCCCTGGATGCCTCCCTGGCTATTCTGGCGGCCACCGCATCCCAGGCCCTGGCCGCCACCGAGCGGCCCGCGACGCCGCCCCTTGCCGGCTTCCTCGACGAGGTGCGCGAAGCCTTCCCCCTGGTCATCGAGTCCCGCGTCCTCGGCCCTGACATCGACCGCATGGCCGCCGATTTCACCGCCCGCGTCTACCCGGAGGCGGCGTGATCAGGTAACCGGCTTGAATTGCTTGCCGAGCTGCAGGGCCTGGCCCTGGTAGTTGGAGCCGATGCCGTCGCCGTAGAGCTTGTCGGGGATGCCAGTCAGGCGGTCATAGCGCAGCCAGCCGACGATCTGCTCATGCTCGAGCATGAAGGGCACATCGTGGGAGCGCACTTCGAGCACCGCGCGGCTTCCGGCTTTGCCTTCGCCCGTCGGGTCATAGCCGAAACCGGGATCGAAGAAACCGGCGTAATGAACCCGGAACTCACCGACCAGGGTGTCATAGGCGATCATCTCGGCGGCATGGGTCGGCGGCACGGTGACCGCCTCCTTGGTAGCCAATATATAAAAGGCGTCGGGATCGAGGATGATGCCCTGGCCCGCCCGGTAGGTAATCGATTCCCAGAAATCATGGGGATCGTAGACGCCACGGCAATCCACATCGATCACATCGGCATGTTTTTTCGCCCGAAAGCCGACCAGGCCGGACTCCGGGTCACCCCTCAGATCGAGAGAGACGCCGATACTGTCCTCGCGAATGGTCTCCTCGCCTGGCGGGCTGTCGACCAGCGGGGTTTCTTCATGCAGCCGCTGCAGGCCAAGCTTGCTCGATGAGGACGAGCCGCGCCGCAGCCTGAGCTGGTTGAGCCGCGAGCCCTGGCGCACCACGATGCTGAAGGTACGCGGCGCAATCTCGATATAGAGCGGCCCGCTATAGCCGCGCCTAACCCGATCGAACTCGGTAGCCCGGTCGGTCATCAACCGGGTGAAGATGTCGAGACGGCCGGTCGAGCTTTTCGGATTGGCGAAGGCCGAGAGTTTGGAGCCCAGACGCAGGCTCTCCATCAAGGGAACGATATAGACGCAATCCTTCTCGAGCACCGCGCCCTGGCTGATGTCGATCTCATGCATGCCGAGGGCTGCGATCTTGTCCATCACCGTGGCGTCGGGGCCGGGCATAAAACTGGCGCGCACCCGATAGGCAACTCGGCCCAAGCGTAAATCGAGGCTCGCCGGTTGGATCTGGTCCGCCCCGATGTCGACGGCGGCCTCGATCTCCTTGTCGCGGATCAGCGCCCGGATGGTCTGCGACGGCAGAACGCCGGTGCCGTGATAATCATCATCGGGCTGCGACGGAAACAATGTGCTGGGTGCTCCGGCCATGGGCGGCTCACTTCAAAGGGGTTGCGCTATGGGCGAAATGTAGCAGAAATATCCGTTTATTATCAATCGCTTGAATGATCACAGCTTCATCCACAGGCGAGCCTTGCGTAAGTGCCTTATCGATCATGGGCTTGGCCGGCTTATCCCCGTTTTTCCAAGGCCTGTTGGCAATGGTCTATCCACTGAGCGGTGAGCTTTTCCTGTACTGAATTTTGCCGCAGGCGCGCAGCCAGGCCGTCGAAATCCACCGAGTCGAGCGGCTGATCCTGGTTGAAGCAGGAGAACACCACGGTCTCCAGGCCGGTCTCGGGATCGCGGTGCGCCTGCAGGCATTGGGCGCAGATTTCCTTCATCATGCATTGCATGGGCGAGTTGATGCTGCCGATCGCCCGATGGCCGGGCTTGAGATGATCCGCCAGCACCCCGTGGCGCGCCGCCGCCAGCGCCGCCATCATGCGGTCCGAGCCGATGGTGACGATGCGGTCGACCTCGCCGAGGGGGATCGGGACTTCGCCCAGGACGCCGTCGCCATAGGCCGCGATGGCGTCGACGATGGTGCCGGTGAAACTCAAATCCTGCGGGCGGGACGGATCGAAGCCAGGCGCCTCGTCGCAGGCCCAGACGATGACATCGGCGGCGGCCTCGATGTCGGCGACCTTGTAGCGATCGGCGATGGTCTTGTAGCCGGCGAAATAGAGCAGCCGATTGCCCGCCTCGCGCATGGCGCGGCCAATGGAGAATAGCACCGCGTTGCCCAGGCCGCCGCCGGCGAGCAGCACGGTCTCGCCCGAAGGTATCTCGGTGGGCGCCCCGGTCGGGCCCATCACCACCACCGGCTCGCCAGGTTTGAGCTGTGCGCAGATATCGGATGAGCCGCCCATCTCCAGAATGATGAGGCCGAGCAATCCCTGCTCAGCATCGACCCAGGCGCCGGTCATGGCCAGCCCTTCCATGGCGAGGCACGTGCCGGCTGCGCGAGACGCCAATGTCTCGAAATTCTGCAGGCGATAGAACTGCCCGGGGTGAAAGGCGCGGGCCGCGGCGGGTGCGCACACCACCACCTCGACGATGGTCGGCGTCAGGCGATTGACCGCATGGACCGAGGCCCTGAGGCTGTCTTCGAGCCCGGCGATGAAATCGGCAGTCTGCGTCGCGCTCGCCGGCTCGATACGCGCCAGCATGCGCGAGATCACCGGATAGCCCTGCTTGGCGCTGGCCATGGCCTTGACCACATTGCCGGCGTAGGAAGGATGCACATCGCCGAGGAAGCTCAAGGCGCGGCCGTCGTCGCGCAGGGATGTCAGCACCCGCACCGCCTCGGGCTTTGCGATGCGTTCGGGCGTCACCGAGCGGCCATCCTCGTCGACCGCGTGGAAATAGCGCCCGTCGAGGGCATAGTAATCGGGATACTCGCGGCCCAGCACGGTGTTGGGTTGGGTTCCCGCGGCAACCAGAATGCTGCGCGCCGGCAGTTTCTCCACCGCGTCCAGGGTGATCCAGCCGCCGCCCTCGCGGACATGCTGCTGGCGGTTGAGCCGAAGCGCGCAGGCGTGGCCGTACCCGTCCACATCAACCGCCACCGGCGACAGGCATTCGACAAAACGGATGCCTTCCTCCAAGGCCAATGCGACCTCTTCATGGTTGAGGGTATAGCTCGGCGCATCGATCAGCCGCTTGCGATAGGCGATAGTGACGCCGCCCCAGCCGTCGAGCAGCTCCAGGATACGGGACACGCGGCCCTCGGCCTCGGCAGCCGCTCGTTCTTCTCTGATGGCGCGGGCGTGATTAAGGAATTCGTCGGCGATCCCGCGCTCCTCTTCGTCCCAGGCGGCGCGCACCGCCTCTTCGCCGCGCGTCGCCGAAAGCGTCTCGAAGCGGGCCAGGAATTTCTCGACCTGCACCGGGTAATAGGCCAGGGATTCGGTTGCCGTATCGATCGCCGTCAGGCCGCCGCCTATGACCACCACCGGCAAGCGAAGCTGCATGTTGGCGATGGAATCAGTCTTGGCGGCGCCGGTCAGCTGCAAGGCCATGAGGAAATCCGAGGCCGCGCGCACGCCGCGCGCCAGGCCATTGGGTATGGGCAGCACGGTCGGCTTGCCGGCGCCCACCGCCAGGGCGATATGGTCGAACCCCAGATCGAAAGAGTCCTCGGCGGTCAGGGTGCCGCCGAAGCGCACCCCGCCGAACATGGCAAAACCCTCGCGGCGCTCGAGCAACAGGCGGATCAGCTTGAGGTTGTTCTTGTCCCAGCGCACGGTGATGCCGTATTCGGCGACCCCGCCGAAGCCCGCCATGATCCGGTCGTCGAGAGATTCATAAAGGACCTCCAAATCACGCACGGGCTCGAACCCCGGCCCGGAAATTTCCTGCGCCAGGGGCTCGATCTTGAGGCCGTCGATGCCGACCACGGCATGGCCGTCGTTCAGCAGATGATGGGCGAGATTGAATCCGGCGGGACCGAGACCGACCACCAGCACTTTGCGTCCGCTCGGCGGCAGCGGCAGGGGCCGGTCAAAGTTGAGCGGGTTCCAGCGGGTCAGCAGGCTGTAAATCTCGAAGCCCCAGGGCAGGGCCAGCACGTCCTTGAGGCTGCGCGTCTCGACCTGGGGGATGTCGACCGGCTCCTGCTTCTGATAGATGCAGGCCTTCATGCAATCATTGCAGATCCGGTGGCCGGTGGCCGCCGCCAGGGGATTGTCGATGGCGATGATCGCCAGGGCGCCGACGGCGTGGCCCTGGGATTTGACCAGATTCATCTCGGAGACGCGCTCCTCCAGGGGGCAGCCGACCAGGGCGGCGCCGAACGGGCTGGGCTTGAAGCCGCCTTCCTTGTCGCGCAGGCCCTTGCGGCAGGAATCCTTGCCCTGGTGGTGGCAGAAGATGCAGTAGTGGGCGTGATCCAGGACGGCGGTGAGGTCCATGCCCGCATCGGTCAGGGCGAAACCTACGCGGCGGCGCAAGCGGTCGGCGGGCAGGCAGAGCATGTCCTGGCCGTGGTGCGAGACGGTCTCGAGGGTAATCAGATGTTCGGGATCGAGCTTGCCCGGCAGTTTGAACAGCACCCCATCGGCAAACCGCGCGCGGCCGACCAGGCTATGCACCGCCCAGGCGGCGAGTTTCATCGCCAGGTCGAGGGCCTCTTCATTGGCGGCTTCGTCATCGAGCCAGCCCATCACGGCGCGGGCGAAGGCAAGCTCAGTGACCGGCTCGCCGAGCAGCGCTTCCAGGCGGGCTTCAAGCGCCGCGCCGTCGAGAGCCATGGCCTGATCGGCGGGAATTTTCTTCGCCGCCCTGCGCTGCACGAACAGGCGCTTGCAGGCATAGAGCGGCGCCAGGGCTTGGTGGCTTTCGGCAAGGCTGTGCAGCTCCGCCGTGATGGCGAACAGCTCACCGATAAAATCATCCAGATGGGGCGCCAGCTCGACCATGAGTTCCGCGGCGTCCGCCTCATCGGGCGCAGAGCGGGCCGCGGCCAGACGCTGAGTGAGATCGCCGTCGGCCTCGTTCATATAAGAGAGAAAGGCAGAGTCCAGCCTGACCAGCCCCTCGCGGTCATACAGGTCGGCAAAGCTCAGCCCAAATCCCAGCGAAAGTTCACTCATTCCCTGATTACCCTATTCTCCATGATCGATGATATAATCCGCTCCAGGGGTCGCGGCAAGACTGTTTGCATACAAACGAATAATCCGGGGCGAAAATCATGACCGAGACACATCATCCTATCACCGGACCCACCGCCTGGCGCGGCGAAGATTTGGCCGGCCGGGACGATTGGATCACGCCGCTGCCGGCGGGTGCTGCCGATGAGATCCATGCCGCCTTGCAAGGCGTGGCGGGGATGGCCTGGCGGGAGATACGCCGCGATGATTTTCCCTTGCCGGATTTCTCCGAAACCCTCGCCGACCTTGCCCATGAACTCGAGCATGGCCGGGGCTTCGTGCGGCTGCGCGGGCTGCCTGTCGAGCGCTATGACGAAGAGAGTTTGCGCAAACTCCTCTGGGGCCTCGGCACCCATCTCGGCACGGCGCGCTATCAGAACGCGGAGGGCGAGCTGATCGGCGAAGTACGCGACGAGCTGCGGGCTTTTGGCGCGGTCAAAGAAATTCATCAATCGGGCGTCGACGGCCAGCCGGTCTCCTCGCGCCACAAGACGCGCACCAACGGGCCCTTGCGGTTTCATACCGACCGCTGCGACGTGATCGCCCTGCTTTGCGCGCGCGCCGCCAAGTCGGGCGGCGCCAGCCGGTTGGTCAGCGCCGTGGCGATCCACAACGAAATCCTTAAGCGGCGGCCCGACCTGCTCAAGCTGCTGTACAAGGATTACCACCGCTCGCGCATCAGCGAGGAAAAGGGCAGCGAGGGCCGGGCCTACGCACTTCCCGTGTTCGCCGTGCAAGACGGCCATTTCACGACCCAATACTCGCGCACCTTCGTCGAAGTGGCGCAGGGGATCAGCGGGGTTCCGCCCCTGACAGCCGCCCAGGATGAGGCCCTCGACCTGCTCCAATCGGTCGCCGACGAGCTTTGCCTGGAGGCCGTCTTCGAGCCCGGCGACCTGCAACTCATCAACAATCACGTGATTTATCATGCGCGCGGCGCCTTCGAAGACGACGAGACATCGGATGGCCGGCTCCTGATGCGCCTGTGGCTCTCCATGCCCAACAGCCGTCCCCTGCCCGCCGGCCATGAAATCCTGTGGGGCGCCACCGAACCGGGCGCATTGCGCGGCGGCATCGCCCAGCCGGGCTGAGGGGCCTCTCGCTACTCCCCGGCCTCGGCCAGTAGCTTTTCGGCCAGCGCCTTCTTAGCCCCGGCGTCGAGCTTCTTGATCTCGTTGTGCAGCAGCCGCTCGTTGACCGACTGGTTCCAGAAATCCAGGGTTTCAAAGCCCAGCAGCACAGCCTTGCCGATGAACAGGCGGAGGATTTCGTTGGTCGGGCCCATCACCCAGCCGGCCTTGCCGTCGCGCAGGTAGCGCTCAATGCCGATGCCCGGCTTATAGCCGGAACCGCCGCAAGCATGCAGCATCTTGTCGCCCACCTCGGTGACGTTCTTGGCGGCAGTGAATTTGACCATCCACAGCCAGTGCATGAGGGGCGAGCGCACCAGCAGTTCATGGTCCGCATGGATCGACCAATCGCAATTGTTGGTCACATCGTCCAGCGCCTGGGCCATTTGAAAGGTCATGGCGCGCGATGCGCTGGTATTCATGACCGCCTCGCCGACGTAATCCTGGATCGTCGGATAATCGGCCACCCGCATGCCCACATCGGCGTGGGTCTTGCGCGTGGTGTGGCGTTTGGTGATATCCACCAGGCCCATGGAGATGCCGTTCCAGCAGGACGCGGAGCAGACCAGGAAGAAGGGATCGACCGCCTCGTCGTTGGACAGCGCGCCGTCGCCGATGGGCCCGACCATGCGGTCCGTGGGCACGACCACGTTATCGACCACCAGGGCGCCGGACTGATTGCCGCGCATGCCCATGCCGTCCCACTTCGAGGGCTCGGCGATAATCTCGTCGGCATAGACCAGAAAACACGACAGATTTGCATAATTGCCGTCGAAATCCGGGCTGGTGGTCTGCACGATATACCAATCGGCGAAGCCGCCCGATGTAGTCCAGGACGCCTTCTTGGAAATCTTCCAGCCATCCTCCACGCGCTCCGCGCTCGACGACAGGGGATACCAGATATGAGAGCCGGTCTCCGGATCGGAAAAGGACAGGGTGCCGATGAAGACATCCTTGTCGACTCGCTTTAAGACAGCCTGCAGCGTTGGATTATCGTGGGCGCGAAACATCGCCGCCGCCGTCGCCCCGAGGTGCATGCAATAGCACATGGCCGTCGAGGCGCAGCCGTAGCGGGCGATGGTCTCGACCACCATGGCGGCGCACATATGATTTTCGCCCCTGCCGCCGAGTTCTTTCGAGACCAGCAGGCCGAGCAGGCCGAGAGACGCCAGGGCCTCAAAATTCTTGCGCGGAAAGGTCAGATTTTTGTCGCTCTCGACGGCGTTCTCACGCAGCGTGGTGCGGCTGAGTTCGATGATTTTGGCCTGCAGTTCCCGCTGGGCCGGCGTCAACAGCCACTGGGGATCGTAGTCGAAGCCGACACCCCAGAATTCCTCATCACCCCACTTCTTAGTCTCGTCTGTCATGGCCCCCCACTCAACATTGATTATCGCCGACGTCTCGGTATTTTATACGCGTAGGTAAAATCCTAGCGGATGAAATCTAACATGGACGAGAAAATTTCGCCCCACGGCAACTACGATCATTCGATCATCGCCGTCAACCAGTTGATCTGGGGCGAGGGCTTTCTCTCGCCGGGCGGGGCGCCGGCGGTGCGGGCCATCGTCGACGGCCTCGACCTCGCCGGGCTGACCCTGCTCGACATCGGCTGCGGCACCGGCGGCGTCGACCGGTTGCTGGCTGAGGAGTACGGCTGCCGAGTCATCGGCTTCGACATTGTGCCGCTGCTCATCGAGATGGGACGCGACCATATACGCGAGGCCGGCCTCGCTGATCGGATCGATCTCAGGCTGGTCGAGCCCGGCCCGCTGCCGATCGAGGATCACTCCATCGATGTGGTTTTCGGCAAGGACAGCTGGCTGCTGATTGCGGACAAGCCGGCCTTCTTTGCCGAGGTCTTCAGGGTGCTGCGTCCAGGCGGTTTATTGATAGCGAGCGAATGGATGGGCGACGGCGCCCCCGTCAGCCAAGCGATGGACGACTACTTCGCTCTGCGCGGCATGCGTTACGAATTGGAAACGGCGGCGGCCTATGACGAATACCTCAACCGCTCAAGGTTCACCCAAATCAGCGTCACCAACAGCTCAAACATTTACCGCGACGGCGCGCACCGCGAGCTTGCGCGCATGATGGGCCCGCTGCGCCAAGCCATGATCGACCTGCTGGGGGAAGACAAGCAAACGCATTTTGTTGAACAGTGGCGGGCGATGATCAGGGTGATCGACCTCGGCGAACTTCGCACCGGCCGCCTGCGAGCGCACAAGCCAGGCTAGGGCCTGTAAGCCGGAATGATGATGTGATCTTTTTCTGTAATACGATTTTACATTGCTTTCATAGCCACGACAAAGAAACACCATATGATCACCACGTTCTCAGTTGAGAACATCTGAGAAGTTATTAACCCATAAGATCACAATCCCGAAACCCCGCCTGCCCCGGCGGAGATTCTTTTTATCTAGCTTTCGAGTTCGCCCTTCTCAAGCCAACGAAACAACAAGGCGGCCAGAACCGCGCCGATAAGCTGCGCCGCTATGAAGGCCGGTGCGTCAGCCAGGCGGATACCTGTGAAACTATCGGTAAAGCTGCGCGCCACGGTTACCGCCGGATTGGCGAAGCTGGTCGAAGACGTGAACCAGTAGCCGGCCGAGATAAACAGACCGACCGCATAGGGCGTCGCCGACGGTCGCCAGCGCACGCAGCCGAGAATGGTCATGGCGAGCCCCGCCGTGGCGATGACTTCGCCCAGCCACATGCCCGGTTCGTGGCGGGCCTTCACCGCGGCCTGAATGATGGGCTCACCGAACATGCCATGGGCCAGCGCGACGCCGACCAACCCGCCGGCGAGCTGTACCGCCACATAGGCCAGACCCTGGGATTTCGTAATTTCGCGGCGCAGATAAAACACCAGACTCACCGCTGGGTTGAAATGCGCTCCCGATATCGGCCCGAAAATCAGGATGAGAACCGCGAGGATAGCACCCGTTGCGGCCATGTTGGCGAGCAAGGCCAAGGCTTCACTGCCGCCCGACAATCGCTCCGCCATGATGCCCGAGCCGACGATGGCTGCAAGTAGAATGGCAGTCCCCAGCCCTTCGGCAACGAGACGGCGCGAAAGATTGAAACCCGTCATGTGGCTCTCCCAATCGCGGCAAGCCGCTCGCGCAAACTCTCCTCATCCAAGGTCTCGAGGGGCAAGGCGACCAGGGCGATGATGGATATCTCCATGGCGCCGTAGACTGCGGCATATTCAGCCGCCTTCTCTTCAAAGGATCCCTTGAAGACGAAAGGGTCGCGAAACGGCCAATGGGCGGTTGTGGGGTGGCCGGGCCAGATCGGGCAGACCTCACCGGCGGCATTGTCGCAAACCGTAATCACGATCTGCATTTCCACAGGGCCGGGTTCATTTTCTACGCCGTATTCAAGCCAGCTCTTGCTGCGCAAACCGTCGCTGGGTTGCCCCAGCCTGTCGAGCAGAGCCAGGGTATGAGGATTGACAGATCCCGCCGGATGACTGCCTGCGCTATAGCTCCTAAAGCGCCCCGCGCCGTAACGGCCGATCAGGCTCTCGGCCATGATGCTGCGGCATGAATTTCCGGTGCAGAGAAACAGGATATTGAGGGGCGATGAACTCATCTTGTTATCAAGGTCGATTTCTGCGGCGATGACAAATCAAACGTCTCTGGCAAGCGACCCCCACAAAGCTCGGGCCGGCCCTGGCAACAATCCTCGGTAAGATAGGCGAGCAACGATCGGATGCCTTCGTGATCCGCACTATAGAAAATATTGAGGCTCTCGCGTTTGGCTTTGATCAGCCCGGCATGTTCGAGCTTGGCGAGATGAAACGATAATGTTGCCGGCGGCACCTTGAGCTGAGCGGCGATAACCCCGGCGCTGAGTCCCACGCGAGACTCGGCGCCAGCCCCGGCGCCGGCGTGAGCAGCACGTGGCTTTTCACCGTGCCCCTGCTGGCCACCTTCCCGCACCAACAGGCGAAATACCGCCAGGCGCGTATCCTGCGCCAAAGCCGAAAGCGCCTCGACTGAATTCGTAAAATCCATATTTCCAAAAATATAGAATTAATGAGAAATGTCAACGCAGGCCTTGGTGAGGGCGGGCCTTGGGGATGGGCTTTGCGGGTGGGCTTCGGGCGGTGGCGTGCTTTGAGGGTGGGCTTTGAGGGCGAGCTTCGGGCGGTGGCGGGCTTCGGGGGTGGGCTTCGGGGCGCGCTTCGGGCGGTGGCGGGCGGCTCATTGTTGACTCTGATCAGCACATATCAGCATTATCCGGGTGTTGGGGAAATTTAAATTGGGGGCAATAGGGTTCCCCGGACACCCCAATTTAACAGGGAGACTATATCATGAAGCGGATTACCCGTTCTGTAATTGGACTGGTTGCGGCTATCGGACTTTTTGCCGGATTTCATGCAAAAGCTGACGCTGCCGTGGAGTCCATGGACCCCATCAAAATAACCTTGCACGACTGGACTGGTCAGTATCTGTCAGCCAATATCATGGCGCAAATTTTGCAGAAGGCCGGGTACAACACCGAGCTGGTGCAGGCCGATTACATAGCCCAGTTTGCCGGACTGGAAGCCGGGGATTTACATGTCTCCCCCGAGATTTGGGAAACAACGGCCAAGAATATCATGGCTAAGTCGTTTGCCACCGGCAAGACGGTTGATCTGGGATCAACCGGCATGTCGGCCAAGGAAGAGTGGTGGTATCCGCTCTATATGAAAGAGCGTTGCCCCGGGCTTCCCGATTGGAAAGCCTTGAATAAGTGCGCCGAAGCCTTCTCGATTCCTGAAACAGCCCCTAAAGGGCGCTATGTTGGCGGGCCTTCAACGTGGGGTGGTTATGATGATGAACGTGTCGAGGCTCTTGGCCTCGATTTCGAAGTTGTTCATGCCGGCACGGATGCGGCTATGTTTGCCGAGCTAGAAGCTGCCTACCAGCGCAAGGCCCCCATCGTATTGTGGGTTTATTCCCCCCATTGGGCGCCTGCCAAGTATGAAGGTGAATGGGTTGAATTCCCCGAGTACACGGACGAGTGTTACAATGACCCCTCTTGGGGTAGCAATCCGGACATGGCTTATGATTGCGGAAAGCCCTTTGGCGAGATCAAGAGAGTTGGCTGGGCAGGCGGCGAAGCCAAATGGCCTGGTGCTTACAAAATCATCCGGTCCATGGAAATGACCGATGCGGAAATGAACAGCATGGTCGCTGCCGTCGATTTGGATGGCAAGTCGGTTGATGATGTCGTTGCCGATTGGTTGAATAAAAACGAGGCGCGTTGGTCCGCTTGGATCAAGTAGCGTTCTCAAGTGGGGCTGAAGGGTAGTGGGTTGTGACCGCTGCCCTTCAATTCCCCTTCCTTTCTCGCTAATCTGTGATTTCCAGCAGAGGCACGGCTGTGACCTCCGCACAGGATAACTGTGGTCATTCTAAACGGTGAGATTACATGGACCAGTCCGTTAAACTTTCGTGTCGTCATGTGTGGAAGGTCTTCGGTCAGGGTGCCAGTAAGTTGTTTGCCGATGGTGCAACGCCGGCCCCGCAGGAATTATCATCCGGCAACTACATCGGTGCTGTGCGTGATGCCTGTCTGGATATTCATGAGGGTGAGATTTTTATCATTATGGGCCTGTCCGGATCGGGCAAATCGACGCTGGTGCGTTGCCTGACCCGTCTGATCGATCCAACGTTTGGCGAGGTCCTGTTCGATGGCCAGGATCTGATGAAAGTCAGTGACCAAGAACTGACCCAGATGCGCCGCCACAAAATGGGCATGGTGTTTCAGCATTTCGCACTGCTGCCCCACCGCACAGTTCTGGGCAATGTGGCGTTCCCTCTGGAAGTTCAAGGCGTAGACCGCATTACGCGCGAAGAGCGCGCGATGCAGATTATCAAACTGGTGGGTCTGCAGGGCCGTGATAGCTATTACCCGCGCGAACTGTCGGGCGGACAGCAACAACGTGTCGGGATCGCACGATCCCTGGCAGTCGAGCCCGACGTATGGTTTCTGGATGAGCCGTTCTCGGCCCTTGATCCGCTCATTCGCCGGGAGATGCAGGATGAGTTCCTGCGCCTGCAGAGCGTGCTTAAAAAAACCATTGTCTTTATTACCCACGACTTCGACGAAGCAATTCGCCTGGCCGACCGCATCGCCATCATGAAGGATGGAGAAATAGTCCAGATTGGCACGCCGGAGCAATTGGTGCTGTCACCAGCCACGGATTACGTGCGTGAATTCACCCGCGGTATTCCCCGCGCCAAGGTTCTTAGCGCCCGTTCTGTGATGACGGCAAGAAGCCGGGACAGCTATCCGGATACCACCACCGCTGATGCCCTGATAGAAGAACTTGTCGCGCGGGCCGCCGACATGGAAAAGGGCGGC
This sequence comes from Alphaproteobacteria bacterium, assembly GCA_046582565.1. Classification (GTDB taxonomy): domain Bacteria; phylum Pseudomonadota; class Alphaproteobacteria; order JAAXGF01; family JAAXGF01; genus JAYGED01. The sequence goes on along the minus strand of JAYGED010000269.1, from coordinate 2,076 downwards.
GCGTTTGCCGTGACAAACGAGTCAGGTGAGATTATCGGTGAGTTGGCCCGTGAAACGGTCATTGATTTGCTATCAGATGCGGCGGAATAGAGATGGCCTCGGCTTTCTCCACAACACAGAATACCCGCATTCGCCTGAATCCCTGGCTCATGGCTTGGATGGGTGTGCTGGCGGCGACTGTGGCACTTTACTATCTCAAGGACTGGGTGCCCTGGGCATTCAAGTATCCCAAATCTCTGATCATTCCGTTTAGCATCTGGCTCAGCGATTTTGTGAAATGGCTGATGAACAGCTTTGATCTGGGACTGTTCACCTTCAAGGAACTGACACGGTTTCTGTCATGGTTGATTGAACAACCCTACAACGTTGTCAAAAGCTTCCTGTCCACCGGGTTTTTGTCGGGTCAGGGCAGTTACGCGGTCGAGGTATTTCCGCGTGTCTCATGGATAGCCATGATCGTGGGCTGCGTCCTGCTAGGAAGGTACGCCAAAGACTGGAAACTGGCAGCCCTGATGGGTGGATGCCTTTTCTATCTGGCCATTTTTGATAAGTGGGACAGCGCCATGGTGACGTTGTCCTCAATCTTCATAGCCGTACCATTCGGCGTTGCCGGCGGATTGATGTTGGGAATCGCCGGATTCCGCTCCAAAAAGTTCGAACTGGTGTTGGTACCGATACTTGATCTGATGCAGACAGTACCGGTATTTGCTTATCTGGTTCCCATCCTGATCATGTTCGGGTTCAGCCCCGTATCGGCCATGATCGCAACCATTATCTATGCCATGGCCCCCATGGTCCGGGTAACCATGCTGGCATTGCAGAAAGTTCCGCAAGAGGTGATTGAGGCCGGTCGTATGACGGGCTGCACGGAACGGCAATTGCTGTGGAAAGTGCAATTGCCGTCGGCCATGCACACGCTCATGCTGGGCGTCAATCAGGTCGTCATGTTATCGCTTAACATGGTGATCATCGCGTCCATGATCGGCGCAGGCGGGTTGGGGTTTGATGTTCTGACGGCGCTGAAACGTCTGCGCATTGGCGAAGGCATCGAAGCCGGTCTGGCCATTACCGTGTTGGCGATTGCCATGGACCGGGTCAGTCAGGCCCTCGCTCGTCGCCCGCCACCCGTTCACGGTGCCGAGCTGGGAAACTGGTACCAGCGCCACCCCTATATCCTGATCGCGCTGGCAACGGTTGTCGTTACCTGGGTTTTGGGTCTTTTCATTCCTGCCATGGACGCCGTTCCTGATGTTCTGAAGATATCCACGGGTACCTTTTGGGGTGATCTGGTGAAGTGGATCAACATTAACTATTTTGATCAGATTGATGGATTCAAAAACTTCCTGCTGCTCAATCTGATGATCCCGTTCAAGCGCTTCCTGCTGACACTGCCCTGGATTGGCGTGGTCGGTATTGTTGCCCTCGCGGGGTATCAACTGGGTGGTTGGCGGCTGGCATCATTGACCGGCGGATTAACGGTGTTTCTTGCCGTCGTGGGACTATGGCCCAAGGCCATGATCACGGTTTATCTGTGCGGAATCTCAGTATTGATCGTATGCCTGATTGGTATTCCTATCGGTATCGCGTCGTCACGAAACGAGCGCCTGCACAGGGTTGTGGGCGTTATCATTGATACACTGCAAACCCTGCCCAGTTTCGTTTATCTCATGCCCGTCGTCATGCTGTTCCGCGTCGGTGAATTCGCCGCCATGCTGGCCATAATCGCCTATGCCATCGTACCGGTCATTCGCTATACGGACCATGGTATTCGACTTGTGCCGCCACATCTGGTGGAAGCGGCGACCCAGGCGGGCTGTACCCGACGTCAGTTGCTGTGGAAAGTCCAAATGCCTATTGCCCTGCCGGAAATCATGCTGGGGATCAACCAAACCATCATGATGGCGCTGGCGATGCTAGTCATTACGGCCCTAGTGGGAACCCGCGAACTGGGTCAGGAAGTGTACACGGCACTGGCAAGCGCCGATACCGGTCGTGGGTTGGTGGCGGGCGTCTGTGTGGCATTCATCGCCATCATTGCCGACCGCCTGATCGGTGCCTGGGCCAAACGGCGCAAGC
>JAYGED010000246.1:0-3951 GCA_046582565.1 Alphaproteobacteria bacterium | reverse complement strand
GCTCTGGAAAATGTGGATTGGACCGGCGGGCTGAACAAGCATGAGCCGACCAGCAATCGCGTCGTGGAGTCGCATCTGGCAACGACCTGCGCCAACTCGGGGCAAAAGGGATCGATCACCCGCGCGGCTTCCGAGGCATTGATGGCGGAGATAGATACGCTTCTGTGGCGCACCTATTCCAGAAGTGATGACCCCGATCTCGCGATCTTTTCCCGCAATTACGCCGCCACCGTTGTCATCGGCAATGGAGGGTTGTTGCCATCAGATAAGGTTACGGCGGGTTTCAGCCTGCAAGGGCGTAACATCTTTTATCCGCCCCATGCCCATACCGCCGAGGAAAGCTACTGGATTTTGGGTGGTGGAGGCGATTGGAAGGTCGATGCGGAACCCTGGTTCGCGGTCAAACCAGGCGATTCCATCTTTCATAAATCAGGCGCGGTCCATGCCATGCAGACGAATGACCTCCCCATGCTGACCGTATGGCTGTGGACAAGCCATTTGGACTCTGAAGTGGTGATGCTCGGGGGGGATTAATCGTCAACTTGCCTTCCTGTGGCGCTGTCCCTGGACTGACCAAGACGGAAATTCCCTACCCCTCCGTCGACGCATTCGCCGTCTCCGAGACGATCCGCTCCGCCGGGAAGCGCACGGTGACCGTGGTGCCGACACCGACCTCGCTTTGCAGATCCAAGGATCCACCATGCAACTCGGCGAGGGCCTTGGTCAGCGGCAGGCCGAGCCCGGTGCCCTCGTATTTGCGGTTGAGGTCGCTGTCCAGCTGGGTGAACGGCGCCAGCGCCTTGGGTATGTCGGCGAAGGCAATGCCAATACCCGTATCGATGATCTGGAGGACATAGCCACTGTCCATGTTGCACCAGATTTTGATCGTCACCTTGCCATCCCGCGGCGTGAACTTGATCGCGTTGGACAGCATGTTGATCACTATCTGCTTGAACTTGCGCTCATCGGCATGGAGCGCCGGCAAGTCCGGCGCCGCGTCGTTCGCGATGTCAACGCCCGCCTCTTCAGCCCGCTCCTTAACCAGGGTAAGACAAGATAAAAGGGCCTTCGATACGTCGATAATTTCCTCATGGAGTTCGGTCTTGCCCGCCTCGATCTTCGACAGGTCGAGAATGTTGTTGATGAACTCCAAGAGATGGACGCCGGATGCGTTGATGTCGTTAACATACGCGGCGTATTTCGGGTTGCCGACGGGTCCGAACATGCCGTTTTTCATTACACCGGAGAAGCCGATGATGGCGTTGAGCGGGGTGCGCAGCTCATGGCTCATGTTGGCGAGGAACTCGGACTTGGAGCGATTGGCGAAATCGGCCTGCTCCTTGGCCAAAACCAGTGCCTCTTCGGCCCGCTTGCGCTCGGTGATGTCTTGGAACGTTCCGACGCTGCGCACGGTCCTGCCCGTCTCGTCACGCTCGGGATTGGCGATAACCTGTACATGCCGGAATTCACCGTCCGGCCGGACGATCCTGTATTCCACGTCAGAGCCTTCATCGGCTGCTCTCGCGGCCTTGAACACCGCCGCAGCCCGTTCGCGGTCCTCGGGGTGGACGAACTTCAAGATGTCGGATTCCATCAGTGGCGCCTGGTCCGACGATACGCCATAGATGTCGTAAATGACGTCGGAACGAAGGATTGCGCTTTTGGTTTTCGCGTCCCATACGAAATTCCCTATGCGGGCGGTTTTCTGCGCCTGAAGGAGCCGCGTCTCGCTCTCGCGAAGCGCCTCCTCCATCTGCTTGCGCTCGGTGATGTCGATCGAGATCGCACCTACCCTTGTTATATCCCCATGGGCGTCACGGATCAGAAACTTGATCATGTGAAAGGTCAGGGGATCGGCAGTCACCCTGAGACCGGGTGTTACTGTCACCTGCGCCTCCTGTTCGAGGACCTGGCCCGTTTCCAACACGGTCTGAAATTGGGATTTATATAAATCGGCTTCCTCTTTATTGTACACCTCATCGACCGTCTTGCCGATCGTCTGTTCGTTGGTTCGACCCAAGTTGTTCTCCCATTTGCGGTTGACGAAGAGAAAACGGTTTTCCAGGTCTCTGATTGCGATGGCCACCGGAATGGCGTCAACGAGCACCCTGAACAACGCCTCACTTTTCTGCAGTGCCTCCTCGGCCCGCTTGCGTTCCGTGATGTCGTGAACGGTGCCATTTGGCGTGCCGTCATCGCCATAGGTTACTTCCCCGAGGCGCCATCGGGACGCAAAAGCCGATACTCGATGCTATAGGGCTCACGCGACGCAATCAAATTGTTGGTCTTGTCAACGACCAGCGCCCTGTCGTCGGGATGAACCGCATCCAAAAAGGCATCGTAGGTGGCGCCGAATTCCTCCGGGTCGAGGCCAAAAATACGACAGGTCTCATCGGACCAGTGCATTACTTTGGTGACGATGTTCCTGTCCCAATTTCCCATGTGGGCGATGCGCTGGGCGTTGGCGAGGCTCTGTTCGCTCTGGCGTAAACTGGCTTCGCTATCACGCAGCGTCTCCTCGATACGCTTCTGTTCGGTGATGTTCTGGATCGTCCCGACCGAACGGATGAGCCTGCCGGAGTCGTCCCTGATCGGTTCGCCTAATTCACGGAGGTGGCGCACTTCGCCGTCGGGCCGTATCACCCTGTACGTTACGTCGAAGGGCAAGCGGTCCCTCTGAGCGGCCCGCAAGACCGATCCAAAATGTTCGCGGTCGTCGGGGTGTGCCCGGTTGACGTCCTTCTCGGTGCTGGTGAACGACGCATAGTACTCGTCCTACGTCATGCCGTGGATGCGCGCGATTTCCCCGAAGACATAATCAATCCGGTCGGCGACCTCGTCCCAGGACCAATGGCCCAGGTTTGCCAGTTGGGCCGCCTGCCTGAAGCGCGCCTCGCTCTCGCGTAGCGCCTCTTCGGCCGGCTTGCGGTCGGTGATGTCTTCGATGGCATAGATCACCCGCGTCCAGTCATGGCGATGTTGCGACGGGATGACGAGACGTGTCGAAATAACCATCGCCGTGCCATCGAACCTGTGATCAAGCGATTCGAACGCGCACTCGTTCTCGCCGGCCATGAAGGCGATAATGTTGTCTCGAAATCCGTTGATAACTTCTATCGTCTCCAATTCAGAATTGTTTATACCGATCAGGGCCTGCTTGCTCGGTGCTCTAAACATTTCATAGGTCGCGCGGCTGATGTTGACCACCTTGCCGAGATCATAGGCTTCCCCGAGCTTGTCGGGATTGTCATCAAAATATCGGCGTAAATCCGTAACACCGTCGGCCACCAGATCATCGAGCATGCGCTTGATGTCCGACCAGTCTTCCTCCCAGATGCCGACCGGCGATTCGTCGAAGATTTCGCGATAGCGCGCCTCGCTTTCGCCAAGCGCCTCTTTAGCCTGTCTGAAATTTATGACATACTTGTCGACAAGACCTCCAAAAATGGTGAGCGACAAAATCGAAAATGTCCGCATCCAAATTTCATCTGGATCCGGACTGAAGACGTTATCTATGAATTGCCCCTCGCCCAGCACGACGATCATCACGAGCGAATCTATAAACCAATTACAGATTCCTATAAAGAATCCGATCAGTAGAAATCGGCCAGGAAACCTTTGGTGACTACCCAACAGTGTAGGCTACCTCCTGGTTCAGATATTTCATTCTTCCTTGTCTATTCAAGGTATTGCCCTGGGTGAAATTTCGCGGCGGGACCTAAATTACCATCCCTGTCCCGCCCCGCGCCAAGGCGGCAGGGACTGTCATTACCCACAAAACGTGGACGATGAGGGCTCGTAAAACGAAGATTGTTATGTAATCCATTCTCATGACTTAACTATAGGGCACCTCTAAATATGCAATCCCACGTTTCAATCGGTTAGAATCCTGTTGACGTGACACGAGGGCAGAGGAACCAGCCATGGGCCAAATGGGTTTTTTTCGACATC